>NZ_JBHIPB010000017.1:0-27434 GCF_042195825.1 Bartonella sp. AP40SXNS | reverse complement strand
TCTTCCCATGATCAACGTGACCAATCGTACCAATATTAACATGCGGTTTTGTTCGTTCAAACTTGCTCTTCGCCATTTGAGCTCTCCATTTTCCGTCCAAACCAAGGACTAAGTTAAAAATTAATTACCAACCTGAAATTACGCGTATTTCTTTTGAATCTCCAAAGCAACAGCCGAAGGTACAGGCTCGTAATGATCAAACTGCATTGTATACTGCGCACGCCCCTGACTCATAGAGCGAAGAGTATTCACATAACCAAACATATTTGCTAAAGGAACCATTGCATTCACAACCGTTGCAATGCCGCGTGCTTCAGTTCCTGAAATCTGTCCCCGACGAGAATTGAGATCACCAATAACATCACCAACATAATCATCTGGTGTAACAACTTCCACCTTCATGATCGGTTCAAGAAGCTGTGCACCAGCCTTCTTTGCCCCATCACGAAAAGCCGCACGAGCAGCAATCTCAAAAGCCAAAACCGAAGAATCAACATCGTGATAGCCACCATCAATGAGAGTCGCTTTTACACCAAGCATAGGAAAGCCCGCAAGAGGACCTGACCCCATAACACTCTCAATCCCTTTTTGGACACCAGGAATATATTCTTTAGGAACAGCACCACCAACAATCTTTGACTCAAAAATAAAATCATCACCATCATGAGGCTCAAAAACAATTTTCACACGAGCAAATTGACCGGCACCACCCGATTGTTTCTTATGCGTATAATCAATTTCCGCCATTTTAGTAATTGACTCACGATAAGCAACTTGAGGCTGCCCAACATTTGCTTCAACTTTAAACTCGCGCCGCATACGGTCGACAATAATGTCAAGATGAAGTTCACCCATTCCAGCTATAATAGTTTGACCTGATTCTTCATCCGATTTAACACGAAACGAGGGATCTTCCGCCGCTAAACGATTAAGAGCAATCCCCATTTTTTCTTGATCTGCTTTTGTTTTCGGTTCAATTGCAATCTCAATAACGGGTTCAGGAAATTCCATCCGCTCCAAAATAACAGGCTTCAAAGGATCGCAAAGAGTATCACCCGTTGTCGTCTCCTTAAGCCCTGCAAGAGCAACAATATCACCAGCAAATGCCTCTTCAATATCCTCACGAGAATTTGAATGCATTTGAAGCATACGCCCCAAACGTTCCTTCTTCTTCTTCACAGTATTCTCAAGAGAAATACCCTTCTGAACTTTACCAGAATAAATACGACAGAACGTCAACGAACCAACAAAAGGATCATTCATAATTTTAAAAGCAAGCATAGATAGCGGAGCATCATCAGAAGATTCGCGTGTCGTCTCAGCCTCAGTCTTTACATCAATACCCTTAATCGCCGGGATATCAATTGGAGAAGGAAGATAGGAAACAACAGCATCCAAAAGTGGCTGCACCCCCTTGTTTTTAAAAGCCGTACCACAAAGAACCGGATGAAATTGAACTTCTACTGTCCCCCGACGAATGAGAGAAACAAGTTGCTCATTGGTTGGCATAACACCTTCCAAATAAGCCTCTGTCGCAGCTTCATCAACCTCCACGGCCATCTCAATCAATTTCTCGCGATATTCTTCAGCTTTCTCCTTTAAATCAGAGGGAATTTCACTTATTACCGCCGAGGCACCAATAGAACCATCCCACTTTAAAGCCTTCATTTCTACAAGATCAACAACACCTTCAAAGTCATTTTCAGCACCAATCGGCAACTGCAAAACAAGCGCTTTAGCACCCAACCGAGAGCCAACCATCTCCACACTACGATAGAAATCAGCTCCTATTTTGTCCATTTTATTAACAAAAACCATACGAGGCACACGATATTTTTCAGCTTGCCGCCAAACAGTTTCCGTCTGAGGCTCCACACCAGCATTTGCATCCAACAAGGCTATTGCGCCATCAAGAACACGCAAAGAGCGCTCAACTTCAATCGTAAAATCAACGTGCCCTGGCGTATCAATAATATTAAAGCGACGCTTCCGACCGTCCTGCCCTTCCCAAAACGTCGTTGTCGCAGCAGACGTAATCGTAATACCGCGCTCCTGCTCCTGCTCCATCCAATCCATTGTAGAAGCACCATCATGGGTCTCGCCAATTTTATGATTCTTACCGGTATAGAACAGAATACGTTCAGTCATCGTAGTCTTACCGGCATCAATATGCGCCATAATACCAAAATTACGATAATCTTCAATTTTATATTCGCGAGCCATTATATTTGCCTTAGTTTAAAACTTCTACCAGCGATAGTGAGAAAAAGCACGATTAGCTTCAGCCATACGATGAACATCTTCACGCTTTTTCACGGCAGAACCACGATTATTAGCCGCATCCATCAATTCACCAGATAAACGCTCAATCATCGTCGTTTCATTTCGACCACGTGCCGCCGCAATCAACCAACGAATAGCAAGAGCCTGACGACGATCAGGACGAACATCAATCGGAACTTGATAAGTAGCGCCACCAACACGGCGTGAACGAACCTCAATGTGAGGAGCAACATTCTCTAAAGCTCGATGAAATAGAGCCACAGGATCTGTTTTTACTCTTTTTTCTACAGAATCAAGCGCACCATAAACAATACGCTCTGCAACTGATTTTTTACCATCAAACATAATGGCATTCATAAATTTCATAATAACCAAATCACCAAATTTTGGATCTGGATTAATCTCACGCTTTTCTGCTCTATGACGACGGGACATTGGCTTTGTCTCTCAATATTATTTTGGACGCTTTGCGCCATACTTTGAACGACGCTGTTTACGATTCTTGACACCCTGCGTATCAAGCAAACCACGAATAATGTGATAACGAACTCCTGGCAAATCTTTCACACGACCACCACGAATCATTACAACAGAGTGCTCTTGAAGATTATGTCCCTCTCCAGGAATATAACCAATCACCTCGAATCCATTCGTCAAGCGAATTTTAGCAACTTTACGAAGAGCAGAATTAGGTTTCTTCGGTGTTGTCGTATAAACACGCGTACAAACACCACGCTTCTGCGGATTCGACTGCAGAGCAGGAACCTTATTACGTTTAACTGGCGCTACACGCGGCTTGCGAATCAACTGGTTTACGGTAGGCATGCAACCTTCCTCTTTTCGATCTACATTCGTCTCACCCAATCGGGCTTTTCTATCTTAATTTCCATCCACCCCAACAAAATCGGAACAGATATCTAAGTCTACACACAAAATCGGGCACACCTGCACAAAACAGTTCACCCGACCATAAGCAGAGAAGGCAATAGCCTTTTGCACTAGCATTTGCTTTTAATCTTCTTAACACCTGTGAATAATTTTCCGGCTCATATCCAAAACACCTGATTACATCCACATCGGTTATGTTCATTCCTAATAGCGAGAACACGTACATTCGTCAAGAACTAAACAGCAGAAAGTTTTTTAAAAATGAAAATAAATTAAATTTTAAAGCTTTAAATTTGCTTTTACCGCTACTCTTGATAAATTAATTTACCATAGTAATATCCCCTATAAACAAAAAAGATGTGACTGTAGTAAAACATAAATGCAGTAAATTGAATTGCATATTTGATATCTAATGATGAGCACCATGAAAATAGCAACGTGGAATATTGCTGGAATAAAAGCGCGACATGAAACATTATGTCAATGGCTGCAGCAAAGCCAACCGGACATAGTCTGTTTACAGGAAATTAAAAGTATTGATGAAAATTTTCCACGCGATACAATTGAAAATTTAGGTTACCATATAGAAACACACGGACAAAAAAGTTTTAATGGCGTTGCGATTCTCTCTAAAAAAACACCAGATGAAGTGATCCGTCGATTACCAGGCAATGATAATGATAAACAAACACGTTACATTGAAGCTGTTTATTCAACAAACAAAGGTGTTGTTCGTGTTGCATCTCTCTATTTGCCAAATGGGAATCCTATTGAGAGTGAAAAATATTCCTATAAGATAGAATGGATGGAAAGATTATATACACATGCAAAATCATTACTTGCGTATGAAGAACCTCTTATTCTAGCAGGTGATTATAATGTCATCCCCACTCCATTAGATGCAAAAAAACCTCAAGAATGGTATCAAGACGCCTTATTTCTTCGAGAAACAAGAAAAGCATTCCAATGTATTCTTCATTTAGGTTTTTATGATGCTATCCGGAATGTCACCGATACTCCCTCCTTCAGTTTTTGGGATTTTCAGGCGGGTGCTTGGCCTAAAAATAATGGGATTCGCATTGATCATTTATTATTATCACCAGAAGCTGTTGATCAATTAATTTGCGCTCATAGTCAAACAGAAGTAAGGGGATATCAAAAACCATCCGACCACGTTCCTGTTTGGATTCACCTTAATATCAATTAAGAAAGTACAATCCTCATTTCATGAGACAACAAAAAAATTCCACTCAAAAATAATAACTATGCTACAGCATATAAACAGTATATTTTAAGTACCTAAAATAAAAAATAAATGAATGGAGGACATAAATGAAGAAATCATTGTTAATGCTTATTGCAGCAACGGCCATTGGATTTACAAGTGTCGCACATGCTGAACATGATACGCTTGAAAAAATAAAACGAACAGGGGAAATTACTTTAGGTGTCCGTGAATCATCTGGTTTAGCCTACGCCCTTGGTAATAATAAATATGTAGGTTTTCATACAGAAATGGCAGAACGGATCATTGATGATATCTCAAAAAAAATTGGTAAACCAATTAAAATTCATTATCTTCCCATCACTTCTCAAAATAGAATTCCTCTCTTAAAAAATAAAACCTATGATTTTGAGTGCGGCTCAACAACAAATGATATTGCTCGCAGTAAAGAAGCAGCATTTGCTTATACGACATACATTGAAGAGGTTCGGATTGCTGTAAAGAAAAACTCTAACATTAAATCTCTTGAGGATTTAAAGGGGAAAACAGTTGCAACGACCACCGGTACAACATCTGTTCAACTTATTCGTAAAAATAAACGTGCAAAAAACATTCAGTTTAAGGTTTTAAAGGGGAAAGATCACGGAGATAGTTTTTTATTATTAGAATCTGGTAAGGCAGATGCTTTTGTCATGGACGCTTCAATTCTTGCTGGACATATTGCTAAATCAAAGAATCCATCTGATTATGTCATTCTTGATACTGTACTTTCAGTCGAACCTATTGCCTGTATGCTCAGATTACATGACAAAAAATTTGAACAAACAATCAACGATAGTATCGTACGTCAGATTAAAGATGAATCACTGGAAAAGCTTTATAATAAGTGGTTTATGAAACCGATCCCACCTGCTAACACTGTTATGAACCTTCCCTTATCAAAACAAACAAGATATGCTTGGGATCACCCAAATAATAAGCCTCGAGAAAGCTACGCAGAAAAAGATTTATAGAATCTAATAAAGAAGAACCACACTCTTTTGAAATTGAGTGTGGTTTATATTTTAATTCACTTTTTAATAAATTTGGCCTATGTAGATATGCTTGGTTTATTGCCCTATTTGTGAATGACTAATTTGAGGGAATATCAATTAATGGACTTTTCTTTCCTTTGTAGAGATGACCTTACTCAAACATTGGTAACAGGATGCTTGGGGACTCCCGGCGTGAGCCATACCTATTTAGATACACTTCTCGATGGCTTTAAAAATACGGTTATATTGTCTATCACTTCACTTATATTAGCTGTATTGTGTGGTGTTATTATAGGAACAATGCGCACTTTACCCAAAACATCCATAATCAATTATATATTTCGCACTATCGGTACTATTTGGGTAGAGATTATGCGTAATATTCCCCTCCTTGTACAAGTGTTTTTGTGGTATTTTGTTGTTCCGAAGATTTATCCACCAGCGACAAAATTTTCCCCCATTCTCTTAATAACATGCGCATTGGGATTCTTTACATCTGCACGCATTGCTGAACAGGTTCGTTCAGGCATTGAAGCGATTCCTTCTGGACAACGCTATGCTGCTATGGCAATGGGGTTTACAACTTATCAAAGTTATCGCTATATTATTCTACCACGTGCTATACGTGCAATTATGCCACCTCTTACTTCAGAAGCAATGGGGATTGTGAAAAATTCGTCTATAGCATTCGCCGTTTCAATAAATGAGCTCATGCAATTTCAATACCAAGCAATTGAAGAGGTAAGCCATGTTTACGAAAATTATTTACTTGTTACGGCTCTTTATATTCTAATAGCCTTATTTGTATTCATTGTGATGACAGTCATTGAACAAATACTCAAAATTCCTAATTTTCAAACAAAGGGAAATTGAATATGATGAATTTCATAAGCTCTCAGTTTGGATTTTATTCTCCTTTCAATTTTTCCGACTTTGATTTTTCCTTTTTTACCTTTGATGTATTTCGTTCTTACATTTTATCAGGTTTACTCTTTAGCGTTTTTCTAACTCTTTTTGCAACGGTGTTGGGATTTGTTTTCGGTACGCTTTTAGCAATGATGCGCCTTTCTTCCATAAAACTTCTTTCTTGGTTTGCAATCAGTTACATAACAGCTATGCGTTCAATACCCCTTGTGATGGTTATCTTATGGTTTTTCGTGCTTCTGCCTTTTTTAACCGGTATATCCATCGGTGCAAATAAATCAGCACTCATTACCTTTACCGCATTTGAAACGGCTTATTTTGCTGAGATTATGCGTGCTGGAATCAATTCAGTTCCGCAAGGACAAAAATATGCAGGACAAGCTCTTGGAATGACATATTGGCAAAGTATGTACATTGTCATTCTTCCTCAAGCCTTTAGAGATATGCTTCCAGTCTTTTTAACACAAGTTATTATCCTTTTTCAGGATACAACCCTTGTTTATGCCATCAGTGGTCATAGCCTTTTGAATGGTTTTGATATTGCTGCTAATAATTTTGGTGTAAAGCAAGAAGCTTATATCTTAGCAGCTATTTTCTATTTTGTTATCTGTTTTACACTGTCACAAATAGTTTTGTATTTACAAAAAAAAGTATCCATTATTCGCTAACAGGAAAAAAAATGTCTACTCATATGATCGAAATAAAAAATGTTTCTAATTGGTATGGCGAAATTAAAGTCCTTAAAAACTGTACAACCAACATTAATAAAGGAGAAGTCGTTGTCGTTTGTGGTCCATCAGGCTCAGGAAAGTCAACACTCATTAAAACTATTAACGCTCTCGTCCCTTTTCAAAAAGGTGAAATTTGGATTAATGGAATACCTGTTCATTCAAAAAAAACGAATCTGCCTAAATTGCGAAGTCAGGTAGGAATGGTATTTCAACACTTCGAGCTTTTCCCCCATTTATCTGTCACAGAAAATTTGACAATTGCACAAATCAAAGTCCTAAAACGAAGCAAAAAAGAAGCACTTGAACGTGGATTGTTATATCTTGAACGCGTTGGACTCATTGAACACAAAGATAAATATCCTGGTCAACTTTCTGGAGGGCAACAACAACGGGTTGCTATTGCACGTGCCTTAACTATGGATCCACTTGTCATGCTTTTTGATGAACCAACATCTGCTCTAGATCCTGAAATGGTAGGTGAAGTACTCGATGTCATGATTAGCTTAGCAGAAGAAGGTATGACGATGATTTGTGTAACCCATGAAATGGGATTTGCACAAAAAGTCTCGGAGCGTGTTATTTTCATAGATCAAGGAACAATTCTTGAAGACTGTTCATCTAAAGAGTTCTTTTCTGATCCGCAAGCAAGAAAACCGAGAACGCAAGAATTTTTGTCTAAGATCCTAAGTCATTAGCCGTTAGATTATCAAAAAAAGCTATCTTTATTATGAACTTGTATACAAGAAAATAGAGTTTAATATAATATGAGAGAGTGTAAAAATATTACAATAAGATGTTTAAAAACTGTTATTCTTTAAAATCTCAGCAACCAGTCAAATTGCTGTACGTCTCTCAGATTCATTACAAAGAGCAAAAGCCTCTTCTTGCAAAGGGTGAATCAAATTTTTGTCTTTTACATTAGCTTTTTTATAGGCAGCAGTTAAAATTGCTGCCCCACGGACAATTTTTCCTTCTTTAAGCAGTATATTTCCAAGCATTGTTTGAACAGAAGGATTTCCTTTTTTTTGCTGAGAGTTTAAACCATCGTGGCTTGTAAAGGATTTTTCTCCCTTCCCTCTCCCTTTAAAAATATTTTTCCTAAATGATACTGAGCTTTAGGATTTCCATAGGTTTACCGCAGACTGCATATAAAGACAAACAGTATAAGAAGGATCAGGTTTCATAGGTGATTGAGGAATACCTTTTTTATATATCCTGCAAGTTTAACCAATGCATCAGAAACATAACTTTCATCTTCTGAACCAAGATCTGTACCTTTTTCAAAGATATATGCAAAAAAATGATATGTCTTGTAATCATCTTTAGGAACACCATCACCCTTTGCATAGATGTAGCCAAGTTTCCAATTCGCACCGATATGGCCCCTCTTAGCAGCACAACGGAGTGCTGGAATAGCCTGATTTATATGCCCATTTCTATACGTTAAAAAAAATAAAACGAACCACCATTCGCTTCTTGCAAGCTATTGACATCTATTACACAAACAGTCGAAAAGAATCCCCCTAAAATCACAACAATCGTGACTTTTTTCCATATCTGAAACCTATTAACCATTCCCCCCCTATCTCAATTTTAATTGTTATATCTGTTACAAATTTCTTTGTAGATATTTAAACTCTTTTTCTTAGTAAGAAGCATACGCAATTTTAAAGTAAAAATTTTAAAAGAAAAAACAAATAGATAAAAACCATCCAAAATGTTCGATAAAATTAAGTATCAATTTTTATATATAACAAATTGATTTTTAAATATAAATCATCATTCTATATTTTGTAACACACCCTTTAACATTCTAGGATTTATTGATCTTAAAATTTTATACGTATGAGCAAAAATCGTTCAATAGAATAACGTGCATTAAACCGCAACTTGAGAACGAAGAGAATACATGATGAATGGCAAGCGTTTAAGTATAAAAAACAATACGAAAGATGGATAAATATAATGATGATAGTTAACTTATAACTTTACAACTGCCTTACCACCTTAAAGATGAAGTTTTTTGTCTCTGCCAATCTATAAACAATACAGCTTTTTGTTTAACAGATTGCACCTGACATCATTTCACATGGGGTTAGTTCATACTTTACACACAAGTTCTACCTTAGAATACTCACCACTACATACAAAAAAATACCACATGTGTAATTTTACATACCTTATATTGCTACTCTAAATGATGATATTTTATAATAATAAAGCAAGAAATTGATTTATAATGATAATTTACCTTTTTGCACTTTGAATGAGTCCCTCAAATATCGTAAGATTCTCTCATTCCAAACCTGTTCCATGTTAAATCACTCAAAACCATCCGCTTGCACATTACAAGTAGAGAGAGCTATGTGGATAAAAACTCTGTGTAAGAAAGAACTAAAAATGCCTCTTACGAACGGTCTGAGCCAAGAGCTGTCCTGATTGGACAGAATGATACCGGCGCTTGCTACTTCACAAGCATAAAGAAGGGAAGCTCTATGGATTTACTGTTATAGCATTCATGATCTACGTCATGGAATAGGCTTAGATGCCTTAAAAGATATCTCTTTAATGATAAACATAAAACTATGGATTTCAGTAGAGATTTTATGATCGTTCATGAAAAACTAACAAAAGAAAAGTTTCCTTTAAAGAAGATCTATACCAGCCCTACTGGTATGAAATTATCTATCAAAAAAATAAAAAGCTGAAATCAATCTAACCGCTCTAAAGCAACAAATATTTTTTTCTGCGCTGCACGCAGTTCTAAAACCCTGTTCCGCTCACGCTCAACAATTTCTGCTTTTGCATTTGCTATAAATTGGGGGTTGTTTAACTTAAGCGATATTTTTTCAATATCTTGTTCAATTTTACTAACATCCTTCCTCAAACGAACACGTTCAGCTTCCAAATCAATCAACTGTCCTAAGGGCAAACAAAAAACAGCCTCTCCCAAAATCATTTGTGCTGATACTTCCGGAACTTTATCAGAGAAATCAATAACTTCAATACGCGCTAATTTTTTAAGAAGTGCATCATAACGCTTCACACGCTCTCGCGTTACTTCCCCTCCTTCAACAACAACAAGAGGTGCTTGCGTAGCCACTGGAATATTCATTTCAAAACGTACAGCCCGAATCCCCGTGATGACATCAATAAGCCAATTAATATCATCAGCAGCTTCTTCATCTATCAATGTTTCCTCTGGCCATTTTGTCAATGCGAGCATATCCTCACGCTTGATGGCTTGCGTTTCTGTAAGAGACCACAACTCTTCCGTCATATATGGCATAAAAGGATGAAGAAGTTTATAAACTTCATCTAAAACCCAAGCAGTACAAGCTTGAGCCTCATTTTTAGCATCTTCATTTTCCCCCTGAAAAATAGGTTTGAGAAGTTCCAAATACCAATCACAGAGTGTATTCCAAATGAAACGATAAAGTGTAGCGGCAGACTCATTAAATTTATAGTGTTCAATACCAATTGTCACTGCTGAAATCGTTTTAGAGAGTTCCGTTAAAATCCAACGATTAAGCGCCAGTTTTGCTTGTTCTGGTTTAAAAGCTGGATCATGCTTCACACCATTCATCTGTGCAAATCGGGTAGCATTCCACAATTTCGTAGCAAAATTACGATAACCAGCAATACGGGAAACATCAAGTTTTACATCACGACCTTGTGCTGCCATAATAGCCAAAGTAAAACGAAGTGCATCAGCGCTATACTGATCAACAAGCTCTAAGGGATCGATAATATTTCCCTTAGATTTTGACATCTTTGCACCCTTTTGATCCCGTACCAGAGCATGCACATAAACCGTTGGGAAAGGAACATCACCCATAAAGTGAAGTCCCATCATCATCATACGAGCAACCCAGAAAAAAATAATATCAAACCCTGTCACGCATAAAGATGTTGGATAAAAAGTAGACAACTCAGTCGTTTTATTGGGCCATCCTAATGTTGAAAAAGGCCAAAGAGCTGATGAAAACCAAGTATCTAAAACATCCGAATCACGGATTAATTCAACCACCTCACCATAATGAGCAACAGCTGAATCTAAAGCCTCTTCTTCACTTTTTTCAACAAAAACTGTTCCATCAGGTCCATACCAAGCAGGAATCTGATGTCCCCACCATAATTGGCGAGAAATGCACCAAGGTTGAATATTCTGCATCCAATTGAAGTAGGTCTTTTTCCAGTTATCGGGAACGAACTGCGTTTTTCCTTGTTGAACAGCCTCTATCGCTGGCTTTGCTAATTCAGCAGCATGAACATACCATTGATCTGTCAAAAAAGGCTCAATAGGAACACCACTGCGATCTCCATGAGGAACCATATGGGGATGATCATCAACAGAAGCCAAATATCCCTGTTCTTTCATCAAAGCAACAATCTTCTGGCGCGCAACAAAACGATCAGATTTATCGAGACTTTCTACTAACATTTCTAATTCATCTGATAATATCAAACCATCAAAAAATGCTTCATTCTCACGGAGAAAAATCTCAGCTTTTGGGGTAAAAATATTGATCAAGCGTAAATGATTACGCAGCCCCACTTCAAAGTCATTAAAGTCATGGGCTGGCGTGATTTTTACAGCACCACTTCCAGCCTCAGGATCAGCATGCATATCACCAACAATTAATAACCGACGACCAACAAGCGGCAAAAGAGCATTTTTACCGATAAGATTTTTATAACGCTCATCTTCAGGATTAACAGCAATTCCTGTATCACCAAGCATTGTTTCTGGTCGTGTTGTCGCCACTGTTATAAAAGTTGTCGCATCATTTGGATCAAAAACTTTACCTTCAAGTGGATATCTAAAGTGCCACAAATGTCCTTGAACTTCTTTTTGCTCAACTTCAAGATCTGAAATAGCTGTCAACAATTTAGGATCCCAATTGACGAGGCGCTTATCCCTATATATCAACCCTTGCTTATAAAGCGTGACAAAAACTTCACGAACCGCCTGCGACAACCCCTCATCCATTGTAAACCGCTCACGCGACCAATCACATGAAATCCCAAGACGGCGCAACTGGTTTGCAATAATGCCTCCAGTTTCATAACGCCATTTCCAAATACGCTCAATAAACTTTTCTCTTCCCATTTCTTGACGCGTTGGTTCTTGGCGTTCTGCAAGTTGGCGCTCTACAACCATTTGTGTAGCAATCCCAGCATGATCCATACCAGGCTGCCACAACACATTCCTGCCACGCATCCGCTGAAATCTAACCATTATATCTTGAATTGTCGTATTGAGTGCGTGCCCCATATGAAGTGAGCCGGTAACATTCGGGGGTGGAAGCATAACGCAAAAAGTTTCTGCACCACTTTTAGAACCCACTCCTGCTTTAAAAGCCCCACGAGTCTCCCATCTCTTTGCAACCCGTTGCTCTATAGAGGCAGCATCATAGTTTTTTTCTAACATTCTATCCATCCATAACGCCGCTGAACAACACAATATATGATCAAAACCTGATCAAAATTTCGTGAATCTCAGCCATTCACTAGAGAGCTCGCACAATCGCAAACAAAATCCCCATAAAATGAAAAACATAAAAATAATGTAAAAATAATTAAGACGATTTCTTAATCGCCTTCACAATCTCTTCACGCAAAATATCTTCCAGCAAA
Organism: Bartonella sp. AP40SXNS; assembly: GCF_042195825.1. Lineage (NCBI taxonomy): Bacteria > Pseudomonadati > Pseudomonadota > Alphaproteobacteria > Hyphomicrobiales > Bartonellaceae > Bartonella > Bartonella sp. AP40SXNS. Next base: position 14,709 of record NZ_JBHIPB010000017.1, on the reverse strand, counting down.
ACAGGCAATTTAGACTGTAACCATTCAGCTATAGCCGGACGCAATACATCCTTTGCAATCTTTTCTGCAGAAGAAATACAATATGCAGACAATTCCACATGACCATCCCTTCCAGCGTCTGACTGTGATTTTCTTATCTCATCTTCATATTCTTTTGCTTTATAAACAGAACTCCGTTCTTCAGAAGAAAGCTTCATCTTTTGCATATCCATACCAACTGTATTATTTTCTGCCTCTATATCCTCTTTCTCTTGCGTTATCTTCCCTCCTTGATTTTCAGAAGAAAGACCAATACGATCAGCTAAAGCTTTCATAGCATCATCAACCGATAAGGTTGTATCATAAATACCCTCGGACGCCACTTCTGAAGCATTCAGTGCAACATCTTCATTTAAAAAGTGATCAGATTGAACCGCATTTTCTTCGATTATTTCACGAATAGATGTTAAAATTTCATCCATACTTGGCTCACGTAACACGCTTGAACTCTGTACCATACTTTACAACCTCTCAAAGACGCAACAACAAATAGAATCATATTTTCAGTGTATGCAAAAGAATTATAAGATCAACATGCCTCCTATGATATTTTCAAATATGCTTGTCATAAAGAGGGCGCTACACACAGTTTTCTACACTTATAAAAATAATATCTCGCCGCAATATCTTTCAACATATTCAACTGTTGACTTACTAATCTTTTAAAAACTAAAATAATTTAATAAGATTCAAAGAGATACTTTTATGTATTATCGGATATATTGAATTGTTTTTAAACCTAAATAACTTGCAGTCAACTTACCAATAGAAGATTGAACACTATAGCTCGCCACAACAGCATTACGCTCTGCCATTGCAAGCGCAATTTGAGCATTAATCAATTGAGTACGAGAATTTAAAACATCCAATGTCGTTGCTTGCCCTACGCGATTTTCTTGAACACGACCTTTCAGAGCAATTTCAGCAGCACGAACACTTTCACGATAAGCAACAACAGATGAGCGTGCGCCCTCCAACTGAAACCAAGCAGAAGTAAGTGCTTGTCGCGTATTGCTATGCGCCAAATCGAGTTGAAGCTGCGCCTGTCCAAGCTGTTCCCTTGATTGGCGAATTTGCGCAGACGTACGCCCTCCTTCAAAAATTGGGACACTCACTGACAACCCTATTGATTTAGAAACGCCATCCTCTCCAGGACCACTATAAATTCGATTATAAGACGCTGTCGCAGAAAAATCGACCTTAGGGAGCAATGCACCTTCTTTTGCCTTTACATTGTAAACACTCGCATCGACTAAATATTTAGCATAAAGGATTGCTGGATGCATAGAAACGCTCATCTGGTAAGCCATATCAAGGTTGGCAGGAAAATCTCTGGCTACGGGAGGGCTTTTTAACTTTTCAGGATCAGAACCAATAACTTGTCGATACACTGCCTCGGCTGCTTTTACATCAGCACGAGCAAGACTCAGCTCTGAAACTGCCACGGAACGTGCTGCTTGAGCTTGAGCAAGATCAACACGCCCTCCCTCACCCACATCAAATTTTGCTTTATCGGAACGAACTTGCTCTTCAAGAGCTGCCAAATTTTCTCTCCGAAGATCGGCAATACGACGTGCCTGATAGACATTAGCATAAGCCGTTACAGTTTCCAGAAAAGTATTTTGTTCAGCATTACGAAGATACTCACGTTGAGCCTGCAACTTAACTTGCGCTGAAGAAAAGATATTTTGCGTGATAAACCCGTCAAATAATCTTTGATTTAATCTCACGCCTATAGATCCAGAAGTGACATAAGGACCTGTAAAAGACTTATTGCGCCCATAGTTCCCAACCCCCTCAACTTGTGGCAACAACCCCGATCGCGCAATAACAACATCCTCTCTGGATATACGCACAGCTGCACGTTCACTATTCAACTTAGCATTGTGTTTATAAGCCTTAGAAAAGGCATCCATCAATGTTTCAGCACAAACAGTCTCTGATAAAAAAATACTCAACACCAACAACAAACATGCCTGAAACTTCTTGTTTATTTTTAACACAATACACACAACAACATACCCCAAATAAATTACGAAATTATCTTTTATTCACCGAACAAACAAGCTCTAAAATACAAAACCAGGTATTTTTAAAAAACAAGGAAGAGGCTTTACAGCAAGATTAAAAGCACGACGAGCCGAGATGATCCCATCTTCTTTTAAATAGATTTGTGCAATAGCAGCATTTCCATGCCCTTCAACCACAACAAGACGTCCACAGTCTTTCATTTGATCAAAGATACCTTGAGGAATAAAATCAACAGATCCCTCAATGAAAATCACATCATAAGGTCCCTCAACGGCATATCCTTGCTCTAAAGGACCATGAACGACAACCACATTATCACATTGATTACGTTCTAAAGCGTCAAGAGCACGTTCAAAGAGAGATTGATCACTTTCCAGCGCAATCACAGACCCTGCAAGTTTTGCAAGCAACGCTGCACAATAACCACTATTTGCACCAATATCTAAAACAACATCTGATGATTTTACAGCGGCAAGCTGTAGTAATTTTGCTAGAGACGCAGGTTTCATCAAATAGCGTGCAGGAACCCCATCTTGCACTGGACATAGAACAATATCGGTATCAAGATAACTTAACATTTTCATATCTTCCGATACAAAATCTTCACGAAATACCGTTAAAAAGGCTTCAAGAACTGATAAATCCGTTACATCGACTGTACGAATTTGATTGTCAACCATTTTGCGACGAAGCTCAGCAAAATCTGCAACCATAACGAATATTTTCTCCTAACCTACAAAAAACAAACAAAACAGCGACAATAAGGGACGAAGATCTCTTAAACTATAGGTGTTACAAAAAAGGACGCCACAGTCAACAATTAGATTTTAACTATATAATCTCTCACATAAAAGTGTCTTCACAAGAATAGAGGGAAATAATCTATTTTCCTATACCTCATCTCCCCTAAAAGCCGTTTCGTTTAAAATCGGCTGGAGGCCTCGCCCGGAATCGAACCGGGATACAAGGATTTGCAGTCCTCTGCGTAACCATTCCGCCACGAGGCCTCGTCAACAAACATAAAGGTTTCCATAAGGGAAGGCAACGCATCCGTCAAGGTGTAGAAATCTTCTCACACCTTTTTTCCTCTTATTACACAATTTATCATATTTTTTTAAAAAAAGTAATTTTATCCTTTGCAAATCAGTATTGCTTTGCTATAGCCTTTTCAATTAAATAATTGGGCACCGTTCCCCGGTAGCTCAGCGGTAGAGCAACCGGCTGTTAACCGGTTGGTCGCTGGTTCGAATCCGGCCCGGGGAGCCACTTTTCTTTTATTCCACGTAGTTTATTGTTTTTTCTCAAGCTTTTAGACATGAGGGATTCGTTAATAAAAGTGAGGGAATAGGATTTTTGCAATAAATATAGAAACGCAATATCATACGGGATGTGTTTTTTTGCAATGAACGCAAAAAGCAATTGATTCATTTTAGAATAGCACAAATAAGATTACTTTTTTCAAACCACCGCGCTTCTATAAGAGGGCACTGCAATTATTTGCATATTATAAATTACGATTTCTTTCATCAAAGATGAATTATTAAGCTCCATCAGCAATGAAACTGCATCATATTTTTTTCCAAAGAAAGAATGATTTATACTCAATAAAGAAATTAAACTTAAAAACCTGCTCATGAAGCAATCATTTTGAAAAATGGAAGAATCAATAATCAAGGTCATATATTATCTCCATACACCCCACATAATCTCCTCCCCATCCTAAAAGCAAAAAATATAAAACAAATCTGTAAACACTCCGACGTCTTATCTAACAGGTTATTCCTCCTGCTAACGACTTCAACGCTTTACAAACAACCTTGCCTTGTTCACCACACTGTCATAAAACATTTAATACATAAAGTCTTATAGGCTTTATATCTCCCAAATACTTTATATCCCCCCCCCCAAATAATAGTGTTTTACAGTAAAAACCAAGATAACAAGCTAAATTGTTAAGAATCCTGAGAAAGCCTTCAGAAATCATGACATTCTCGCTATTGTATTATGCAGTCACATGCTTTTTTAAAGAGATATCTCTTAAATTCCCCAAGACTCTTTCACAATGACACCCCCGTAAATGGTATAAAATGAAATCGATTGATCAGCCCCATCTTTATTTATAATAAAAGTCATACCATCGTACTATTTTTCAACTCTCAATCTCAGCAATCCCCCATTGCCTTTGAAAGAGTTTATAAAAATTATTTTATTTATTTTTCAAATGTTTATTTATATGACAACTTCACACATAACGTGCAAGCGAATACTTTTGATTGATCCGCATAAATAACTTAAAAATGAAAAAAATACGATATAATGAATTATTAAATATATAAAACAATGAGTTATTATTAGACATCAATTTTTAAAATTAAAAGTTATCATTAAAGATAAAACACATCCTTTATAAAAATAATTTTTATATAAATAAAATCTACTTTTATTCCCATTTTTAAAAATGGGAATAAAGCAAATAAATAATTGCCTCTACAATAATGATTTTTAAATAAATCCAAACGGTTAGAAGTTTTCATTTCTAAAAAATGAAAAGCTCTGAAGAATCTTCTTACTTTTAACTCTTTTCAATTGAGAATAAATCAACAAAAGTAAAAAATCTCCTATACATGATCTTTTTTCAAGACTTTATCTAAGCAGCCTTCTTAACTGATTTCCGAAAACGAAAAGTCTTTGCACGCTTTACTATCGGTTTTGCTTTTTGCTGCCTCTCATTTTGAAGTGAAGAATTCTTCCGCTGCAACTGTGCAGCATCATCTTTTCGACCTAAAAACTGTTTTTGACGTTTAGATTTTTTAAAACGGCGTTCCTTATCGTTTTCTTTACTTTCTCGTACAATTGGCTTTTCTGGAAACGCTGCAAATTGTTCTGGAACAGCCTCAGCCACCAATTTCATACGAATCAAGCGCTCTATAGCACGCAAGCGGGACCTTTCTATCTTCTCATCAAAAAGCGTAAGTGCTACACCAGATGCACCATTACGTCCTGTACGACCAATACGATGTACATAACTTTCAGCTTCATCTGGTAAGTCGTAATTAATAACGTGACTTATCCCTGGTATATCAATACCGCGTGCAGCAATATCTGTTGCCACTAGGATCTGCACAGATCTTTCACGAAAAGCTTTTAAAGCAGACTGGCGAGCACCTTGTGATTTATTTCCATGAATTGTTGCGACTAAATATCCTACCTTTTCTAAACTACGCGTGACAGCATCTGCCCCATGTTTCGTTCGAGTAAAAACAATAACCGAATCAAAAGCTGGATTTGTCAAAAGTTTACTTAAAACATTCTTTTTTTCATTCGTAGGAACACAATATAATTTTTGGCAAATCTCTACAGCCGTAGTACCTTGAGGAACAACTTCAATTTTAACCGGATCATTGAGTAAACATTTTGCAAGCACAGCAATTTCCCTCGGCATTGTTGCAGAAAAGAGTGCTGTCTGACGCTCTTGATGCAAAAGCTTTGCAATTTGCTTAACATCATGAATAAACCCCATATCCAACATACGATCTGCTTCATCCAAAATCAAAAAACGAGATTGGGAAAGATCAACACACTTTTCACGAACAAGATCTCTCAAACGCCCTGGAGTCGCTATCAAAACATCCACACCTGCTTCCATACGTTTAATTTGTTTTAAACGTGATACGCCCCCAAAAATAAGACATGTTGAAAGATGTGCTCCTTTCGCCGCAGTGCGAATCGTTTCATCAATCTGAACAGCAAGTTCACGCGTTGGAGCTAAAATCAAAGCGCGTGCAGTTTTAGGGCATCGTTTATCACCTAAAGCCAAAATCTGACTTAAAATAGGCAAGCTAAATGCCAAGGTTTTTCCAGAACCTGTCTGAGCAACACCTAAAATATCGTGTCCTTTCAACATCACTGGAATAGCTTGTTCTTGTATAGGTTTAGGTTTATTCATCCCAGCAATGAGTAAATTTTTAATCAAAAGAGTAGGCAAACCTAACTTTGTAAAAACATTTTCTTCTTTTATAGGCAAAATAAAATCTTTCCTTAGCTGAAGAACTCAAAATGAAGTAACCATCTGAACTCTCCACTCAAGAATCCGCGCAAGAGAAATCCCTGACATTTTAAATGAAGCAACGCCTAAAAAGCGGCTTGCGCAACTCATGAACACCTTGAAATCAAGATAAAGGCGTATAAACTTCACTTTACAAAAAGCCAACAAACCAGCCTAAATGCCTTCACCTCTATTATCTTTGGATTATGATAAAAAAGCAAGAACTTTACGAAATACATTTATCATGAATAAAAACAATATTTAGATCGTTTACTTTTTGATGATTGTGTCCATCGGTAAATGTACCTTGATAAAATCAGGATAAATCTCGAGAAAAACTGGATTTTGTAAAGTTTTTTGACCGCCATAAATTAAATACCATTGGTTTTTATCAAAAATCGCCAAAGTTTTATATTGAATGATGCGATCTTTCATCTCAAGAACTGTTGGAATTAAAGCATACAAAGTACCGTTATCAGTTTGTAAATACTCTATATTTTCTTTATCTAAATAATAAGCACCAGAAGGCAACCCCTCAAACTTCTTATGCAACTGTTGAAGAAAATCACTACGTAAAGCACTCTCTGTTGTATTCAATCGATATGCCATCTCTTTATAAAGCCGCTCAGGCATATAACGAGAAATAGGCATAAAATCCCCATTTTTTATAGCATTATTGACATCAACAACGACTCTTGAAAGTTCATCTTTTTGTACTATTGTTGGCTGAGATGCTAAACTCTGTTGATTAACAATCAAAAAGAAAAATAGACTCAGCACCGAATAAAAAATAGGTTTCATCATTATACTTCTTTTTTTAGTAAAATTTCAGTTTTTCAAATAACAAAATCAAATAACGTTTGATCATCAGTAATATCACGGTAACGCCAACCTAACGTTTGAAATTTTTCCTCTAAAAGACAAAAATTACCGTATTTTTTTGTTTCAATCGCAACCAATACAGAACCAAAGTTTCTCGCTGATTTTTTAAGATATTCAAAACGTACGATATCATCATCTGGCGATAATGTGGAAAGAAAATGACGCAATGCACCAGGATGTTGCGGAAAACTAAAAATAAAATATTTTCTCAACCCTTGGAAACGTAAAGAACGCTCTTTAATTTCTGGCAAACGCTCAAAATCAAAATTACCTCCTGAAATAACAAGAAGAATTTTTTTCCCCTTTAACTCTTGAGGAGGAATACTGTTAAGTGCATCAATCGATAAAGCACCAGCCGGTTCAAGAACCACACCTTCAACATTAAGCATTTCAACCATCGTAGAACAAACGCGATTTTCAGGAACCGTAATGACAGAATCAGGGGGAAATTGCTTTAGAATTGTATAGTTTAGTGCACCAATTTCAGCCACAGCAGCACCATCTACAAAAGTATCAATGCTTTCAAGCTTGACGCGTTTTCCACTCTCCAAACAAGCAAGTAAACTTGCTGCTCTTTGCGGCTCAACAAAACGAAGCTTTGTTTTCCAACCATACTCATGTAGAAACTTGCTCACTCCACTTGCCAAACCACCCCCACCTACCGGCACAATCATCAAATCTGGCTCACTTTCTCCATTGAGTTTTTTCCATTGTAAAGCAGCCTCACAAAGCACTGTTGCTTGCCCCGTAATAATGCGAATATCATCGAAAGGTGGAGCCATTACACCACCGCTCTCTACGACAAAGGATTGTGCAGCTTCATAACATTGATCAAATGTTTCACCAACCAAACGAATATCAATGAATTCTTTACCAAAAATACGTGTTTTTTCAATTTTTTGTTGTGGCGTTGTCATAGGCATGAAAATCACGCCTTTACGTTTAAAATAACGACAAACAAAAGAAACCCCTTGCGCGTGATTCCCCGCTGAAGCACAAACAAATGCAGAATCTGGTGATATACAGCTAAGCATTTCTGAAACAAAATTGAAAGCACCACGAATCTTATAAGACCGCACCGGTGTTAAATCTTCACGCTTTAAATAAATTTCTGCATCATACTTTTGGCTAAGAAAATCATTTCTTTGAAGTGGTGTTTCAGCAAACACGTGATGCAATCCCACCATAGCTTTTGTGACGTCTTGAATAAATTGACTCATAACACTAATCATTTCATACTTTATTTACATTATAAAAGCTTTTTCTATCGATAAAGGAAACTATTGTCAGTCAAAATTTCACTAAAAAATGAAAAATGTTTCTTTTGTCATTAATTCTTGATTCAATAAAAGATATAGCTTATGAGAGAACTCACATCGCGGACGTGATGAAAACGGTAAACATAGCAGACTTAAAATCTGCCGGTCGAAGACCTTGCGGGTTCAAGTCCCGCCGTCCGCACCATTGTATGTGGATTTCCCCTTATTTTTCAGTAATTTATTAGAAATTAGAAAAAATTAAACCACCTTTTAAAACCCTATCATAACGCTATCAGATGGTATTGAGATAGTACTAAAACACGAATCATTGCTTCTTTTTTGGGGCATATTTTGGAACTAAATCACCATACCATGTTTTGCTTCGACTCCCCAATTCCCCTCCCCGCCATAAAAGACGAGGAGATAGAATCAATTTTCCAAACTAAGCAGCTTTCGTAACAGACCTTGCTAAAACCCGCTTAGCTTCTTTAATGAGAGCTTTATATTTTCTATTCTCTTCATCGACTCTAAAAACATCAATAAGACGAACATGGATAGGACCTAAAAGATACAAAGCTTTTTCACCAGCACTCATACCCTCCCAATGGCTTGGTAAATCAAAGCGTGTATCATTATCATAATCAACAGATTGGCTTTTTAACTTTTTCTCACACTCAATAAAGTAACGACGAGCTTGTCTGCCTTTCTCATTGCGTTCAACCATGGAAAGCTCTTTTGCCATGTCTAGAGTGAGGTGATATTCGATACTTGGACGACCACCTTTAGGTTTCGGTAAATTTTTACCGAAACTCATAACACCTTGATTTTCTTGATAGGCATTAGGTTTTACTAAATTTTTAGTAAAACTCACAAAGTCCTTATTTTCTAGGAAACCGTATTCTTTAATACGATTAATAATCCAATCGTTAAAACGAGATGTGACCTTCAAAAACGTATGCAACTCACGTGCATTTACTGTTTGAACTATTTCTTGATCAATTGTTTGTTCCGTAATTTTTATAAGAATGTTCATAATGAACTCCTATGTGTTTAAATGTCTTCTATTGACACTCTAGAAGAGCGCCGGGTGCTAGAAAACACGGCACATAGCCCGTCGTTATGCCTTCCCCAAAAGGGTATTGTATAGCATAACCACACCCGGCAAAGCCATTATATGTGTGTGACATACAATGAGTCAAAGCCTTTAATGTGCGGAGAAAAGATTGTATCGGCAATCTATCCGCTATGTGTCTAAGGTGTTTTCTAGGCACCTGATTCGACAATAGACACATTGTTGTAATCCTGTCAAGTATCTCCTGTTATAAATGCAGCCCACTGTTCCAAGAGAGCATGGCGTTGTTCCAAAAAATCCGTTCGCATATAAGCTATTACTATCCCATACAGCATTTTGATTGTTGATGATCAATTGCAAAACGGAGTGTTGATATTGAGAAGTTTTATTATACCGTCGTTTTTACAAAACGAGCTGTTTAAGCGTCTCTCAACACTTCTTTGAGTCTTGATAGAACTATTAAGAGAATATACCGGAATCCTATCATCTTTACAATTTTCACACCATTTCCCATCTTTAATTTTATAGTGAAATCCTGATTGGATCATACAAGCATGAATCATCGACCATTCATGAATGCCTAATTTGCTATTGTCTATACCGCTACTATAAGGAGATAGCGCACCACACTCTAACAGTGCTTTTCCTACCTCAGTAGAGTTTACACCTGGCTTTTCCCATATAACAAAGGATGTTGAAGGAGGCTTTGAGTTACATCCAGCCATATTTAATAAAGCTATGCAGCTTAATAATTTTAAAGTTTGTTTCATTTTTCCCCTTTTTTAATAGATTTATTGACTATGAGAAGGCTTTAAAGCCTGTTGATGTTTCTTATCTCCATTTTTCAAATTTGTCACTGAACTTCCAGCAAATAGAACACCCTTTTTTCAAAAGGGTGAGATTTCAAATCCAACCCTTCCAAATTCTTGAAAGTCTTCAATATTTTGATGTACAAGCTTTATAACTGTAGCGTGGCTATTCCCCACACCCTCTGTAATTTTTAAAGAGATCTTAACGGTAATACCATCATTACCGATTGTCACTAAATTATTCATGATCAAGCTATTATCAATAATTTTCTGTCATTTTTGTTAACCTGTCTCTACGAGCAGTTCGTTACTTTGGACTTCTTCAAGACAATTCTACAGAATCTCTTTCAGTTTTTTTAGCTTCAATATAACGATCAATTTCAACAAGATCCCATTTTAGGTATCGTCCTTCTTGTATAGGCTTAGGAAAAGCTCCGATTTTTACAAGCTCTCTAATATATGTCATTGACATTCCGAGATAAATTGAGAGATCTTGTATATTGACAAGCCGTTGCAAACGCATCGACAGTAAAGCTTGTTCGAATAAGCTTACTTTTTCTATTGAGGCAGTTAATTTTTCTTCGTTCATTTAAAACTCTCCTTATTATCTAAGTGTTTAGAATAATTATAAATAGGTGGGGGTGCTGGGAGGAGAGAGCACCCCCATAACGTCAAGCGGCTTTTGTCAAAATCTTTTGCATCTCTTGTTCTATTTCTGCTAAAAAGACTTCGACCGCTTGATTAATCTGTTCAATGTGTTCTTCATCACGGTGAATGCGTTTGATTTTCATGCGCAGGTATGTTGATTGCCTCGTAAAACGTGGATCATAACTGATAAAATCACACCATTTTCGTCCCGTACAAGCCATTTGGAATTGCATTTGCGCACGATATTCAGGCTTTATATGGTCATCTATAAAAAAACGTAGATGATTTGGGGATTGTGGGCATTTGACTTCAACTAAACCGTCATCACTAACAAACCCATCAGGACTAGCCCCCGCCATTTGGATTGTGGGGTGTTGGATAAAACCGCATTGAGAGACTTCAGTATCATAAATGAATGCATATTCTTTCAAGGCATCTTCTTCATGTTCAATGCCCCATTGCATAGCAGGTATTGTATAAAATTGGCTTACTTCTTCTGTTAAACGCTCTGTAATGAGTTTAATTTTGTAGTCTTCATATTTGCTTGTAGGGGTTCCCTTTGCTGTTTTACTGAGTACGTTGTAAACGTTTGATGCGGTGACTTTTCCTAAACGGGCTTGAAACCACTCTGCTGTTCTTTGTTCCATTTCACACCGCCGTTTGTTGCTCTTGTTGAGTTTGTGCATATTCGATATCTTGAATATGGATATATTCTGCTTCTTGTATAGGCGCGTCTATTTGCTTTTGTGGTGAATGAGATTGCTCTGTTTTAGCTTTTTGCCTCTCTTGCAATATATCAAAAATTATTTTTGCTTTTTCATCAGGAATAGCTTCAAGGCTCTCGACTTTTGCATAATCAAGTATCCTTTTTTCATTGGTTCCAGTTTCTTCAATTAATTCTTGGATTTGTATAAGCATGTCATGAGAAACAAGTTGTACTTGTGTGGTATTATTAATACGAGCCGCTTCATCTTCTTCATAAATACCGGACAAACCGAAAGCGTAACGAGCACATTGTATAGTTGCTTTATGACGCAACATGCGTGCTGGATATTTTTCCCATGGTTCACTTTTTTCTTTCTTACATTCCGATAAATATTCTGTGACCTCGATAGGGTCTTTAATACCTTTGAGACGAATAGCGCATTTTATAGCAATCAGATTACCATCTTTATCGAGTTGATCTAGAAAAGTCATGCCATCGAATTGAGAATTAGATTTGATGATCTTAATCCAGCCATCAATAGAGACAACAGGGATAATACCGCCGCCTTTTTTAGGGAATGCATAGATTTCTTTTGTTAATGGGTTTAATCCATAAGTATTGGCAACACAGATAAAAGCAGCGAATTCTTCATCAGAGAAGTTATGATTGATACATGTTTTGATAATTGTTTTACGAAATTCATCATGAGAAAAGCCATATTTGCTTGCCATGGTTGTTAAAGAAGAATTTGTCATTATTGTTTCCTTGATTTGCACGCAATTCTCCCGTGGCGTGAATCATGCTTGTGTTAAAAGTTGTTTGGTTTTAAAATTTTTATGTCTTGAGGACTTCTTGTGTTTCCGCGAATATTAGCTAATCCACAAACTTTGGCATTTCTAAAAATCTTGACTGCGTCGTAAATGCGAGCATTCTCATAAACTTCTGCATTTCCAAAAATCTCAACATTTCCATAATGAATGTCATCTTCATAGAAATTAGAGCACGATATAATGACATCACCATAAACTTTAGCATTGTTATAAATGAGAGCAGGACCACAAATTATTGTATTCCCAGATACATAAGCATTGTCGTAAATTTGGGCACTATTCCTTATTCGTGCATTTTCAAAAACTTGTGCGCGACCATAAATGTGTACGTTACTGTAAACTTCTGCGTTACCGTAAACACGAGATTCGTCGCGAACAACAGCCTCACCAAAAACATGTGCATTACCAGAAATTTCTGCATTACCGTAAACAACAGCACGACTATAGACTTGTGCATCGGAATAAACAGAGGCATTTCCACTAATATAAGCGCCATCAAATATCTTGGCATTATGAAATAATGGTAGCTCTTTCAAGCACCTTGGCATCATCATAAACCCAGCAATTGCCATCATGACCTAAGTTTTTTTCCTTTTCAATAAATCCACCTAAATCACCTTTCTTTACTTTGCCAAAGTCTCTTAAGGCGCGGATACGGTGTAGAGTTACCCCTTTAAACTCAGCTTTCTCATCAGTAAGTTCGTACTTCTTTTCCATCAGTTTGCTCCAGTGGATATTCTGCTATTGCTGCCAATCCAATCTTCACAACGTAAATCCGCATCACCGTAAATTTTTGCATAATTGTAAACTTTTGCTTCATCAGAAACGAGTGCATCTCCATAAACCCGCGCATCACCATAAACATAGGCATAACCGGAAATATGTGCATTTTGATAAACACGAGCATTATCATAAACCCTAGCATAATCTCCAACCCAACAATCGCCCCCATGACTAAGATTGCCTTCCTTTTCAATAAAACCGCCAAGGTCACCTTTTTTGACATTTCCAAAATCTTTTAATGCACGTATGCGGTAAAGCGTGCGTCCGCCAACTTCATCCATTTCATCAGTCAATTCGTATTTTTTTTCCATGATTTATCCCCCTACCTTAAAATAGCGTCACTTCCATAAAATGCTGTATCGCCGGCTACTATGGCATTACCACGAACTTTTGCGTTATTATAAACTTCGGCATCATCATAAACCTTCGCATTTTCAGAGATATATGCATTTTGATAAATACAAGCATTGCCTCCAACCCAGCAATTATCATCATGGCTAAGATTCCATTCACTCTCGACAAAGAGCCTCCAAGGTCGCCTTCTTTGACATCATCAAAATCTTTTAAGGCGCGTATGCGATAAAGCGTTATTCCATCAATTTTGATTGTTTCATCAGTGAGTTTATATTTCTTTTTTATCATGATAACCTCCTCTTAATGCATGCTTTGTCTTTTAAGCTCTTGAGACAACAGCCCCATGCCTTTTGTGGTAATTTTTGCGCAAGGAATAACTTTTTCTATTCCACTTGCGGTTTGAAGTGTGATGGTTGGACAATCCATAAGTTGCTTTTGGATTTTGTCTTGATACGGTAGCAAATTTCCACCCGCTGCACGTCTGTAAATCCACCCTTTTTGCTGTAAGAATTGAATGAATTGTTTTGGTTGCATCTCGAGTATTTTAGCAGCTTCTGTAAGACCAAAGAGCCCATCATGGCGCTGTAAGCTTTCAAGAGCCATGGCTTTTGGTGTTAAATCTTCAATGATGGTGTCTTTTTGATCTATTTGACCTTGTAGGTAATTCAAAAAGCCAATCATAGCCTTTGGACTTGAATAGTCGATTTGTGGTGTTACTGCTTGCTTTTCCAATTCTTGCCAACGATCAATTATTTTTGCTCGTAAGGCAGTGCTATAACCAGATACGAGAATTAAGCATTCATGTTTGGGGAGGTTATAACAAGGTCGGTTTTCACCTTTGCCATCAGGATAATAACCACTAAAATCACCCCCCCAAATTTGGGGGCGTTAAGTTCTTCAAGCATTTTCTTGATATCACGCATAACATGGTCATGTCTTTTACCGCATAACTCTGCAATTTCACGACTGGACATAGTTTGAACAGTTTGGTTATTAAAATTGCTTTTGGCCGTTGTGACAAAATTATGCATGATGGACTCCTTTCAAGAAGCTTGTATTTTTTTCATATGTTCTAATAAAATTTTGCATCATCACTTCCTTAATTAAAGAAAATGCAAGATTTGATATAATTGTCTGCCCATGTTTCTATGGCGTTCTGTTTGAGCAACTTTTCTTGCTGCGTGAATTTTGAAGTAATGATTATCGGCTTTATCTATTTCTATTTCAGATTTTGGACAAATCTTCTGTCTG
>NZ_JBHIPB010000016.1:0-27905 GCF_042195825.1 Bartonella sp. AP40SXNS | reverse complement strand
AAGAAGGGGAAGCTTTTTGCTTTTGCAGCCATTGGTCTTGATGTTTGAACCGAAACTGGCAGTGGTAAGGGGAAGGCCATAGAGTACGTGATCACTAAATTTTATCCCGTTATAGGAATATTGGGTTTTATAAGCTATAGAGAAGGCTATACCGAGGGGAGGGGGCTCTTAAGTCTTAAAGAGAAGATTGGATAATCTTCAGAGCACAAAATTATATGTCTACTAGAAAAAATAAGGGCGTTCTTGTATCTCAAGTGCTTCTTATTTCACACTGTCCAAAGCTAGTATCTCTAGCCTCAGTACAATGAGGTACAAATCAGATGATTTCTTACCCTACCTTAAATACACTTTTGTGAAAATTACTTTAAAGGTCGTGTGTTAGCTTATGCAAAATCTTTTATGGAAAGAGCTTATTGCTCTAAGAGCAAGGAAAAAAACGTATAAGGTTCCAGTGATAATGAAGAACTTATCGATGAAGTTTATAATCTTATCTTATTTAATTTATACTAAATCACCATCAAGCTCTATAGGATATTCAGACGTTTGAAAAAAGGATTTTATTTTTTCAGAGCTTGAGGAGCGAATAAATTGAGATTTCTGCATAAAGCAAACATGGAAAAATTGTGATTTATTGATAATGTCTTTTATCAGATAAGAGGATGAGAGCGATGAGAAAAGGGAATTTCTTTCAATATCGTAACGTGAATCAATAAACAATAAAACGCCAACACCGTTCTCAAATTGATTGACTATAATGAGTTGAATATCTGTAGCCGAAAGAGTGCAACCTTGAAGATTTAAGACATTTGTAAAATCGTGTACAGAAATTGAAGTTTCTATAAATATTATAAAAAATTGCTGTTCTTCCTTTCAGGTGTAAGGTATGGCCATGATAGCCACAATCGCATGATTGATCATATGCAATATGAACAACATCACCTGTGGCGTGCTCAAGTAATGGTGCATCTTCAGAATAAAAAACAGAGACAATTAATTCATCATTTTTAGAACTTGAATTGACTTGAATGTCATCATAAAGATCATTAATGTCACCATCAATCTTGGCTATAGTAGTAAGAATAGTGCTGTTTTTTATAAGGAGCTGTCTTATTATAAGATTAAGTAAGGTAGGGGAAGAACGTATAGGTATCTAATTTACGCGCATAAAGGCTTTGTAGGAATTAAATCTAAGCTCAGATTCTCTCTCTTTAGGGAGTTAAGACTTGTGTTTTTATCATAATGACTAGCTTCTCCATCATAATATTTCTGCACGAGAGCTTTCCAAAAATAGTACACCAGCTAGTTTGTTCTTAAAAAAAAATAATCAAGGCAATACTTTTGCACCATCCTCATTCGCCATCCTTAAGGGCGCCTTTTGCATTTACAGAAATTGCCCACTGACTTTAGAAGCGGAGCCTAGAAACGCGGGGAAAAGGAGAACTATAGGGTGGTGTGATTACTCATTCTGTCATGCTATAGAAATATTTGGTTTTGTAGGGTAGCAGCAGCCCCCCTTTAATGCTTTTTAGGCATTAAAAATGGCATGAGAAAATGCTGGTAGTCGTGATATGTTTTTTCTAAAGTTTTTTAATTATGGCTGATCCATGAGCTCTAAGATATAAATTGAGAGAGAATGGGCGGCATTAAAAGTTAAGCGCGCATGGCGAGGTTTGAGATTGATTAGTTCGAAATCCTTTTTTGAGCGGCCGTGCGCTGCACCTTTCTTGTTTCTTAAATTCATAGTACCATGCACAACTTGATACAGACCGGATGTGATCATTTTTAAGTCATTTTCATCTAGATCTTGATTTTTTAAGTTTTCTTTCTTCATATCTTCGGGATGGATCTTAGCTTTCTTAACGACTTTTTCCCATAAAGAGGGCAGCGTATTATGGGCGTTTTCTGCATATGGGATAGAATGGTGGTCGAGATAAGCTTTGCAAGAGGCTTCCAATAGATTTGCTGCAAATAGAACTGCCTCCCTTGGATCTTTTTCTATATTTTCTAATGCCCTATTTATTTCGATTTCTACTGCTGAAAGTTCTTTCTCTGTAATACGTTTTTGTAGCTCTTCTGTAGAGAGGAGACCAGCTTTTTGCAATTCTTGTGTGGAGGTCAGCTCCTTCTTGATAATATATCCTCCACGCTGATATTCTAATCTATCTTTCTTTAACGTTTCTAAAACTTTACGTTGGTCTTCTTTTAACTGTAGAGTTTTTTTGTATAACGATGAATTCAATCCGGTAGGGTCTGGATCATAATATTCTTTTTCCATAAAATCACTAAGCAGGGGACCAAGGACTTCAAGTGGTTCTTCGCATTGAGAATTGATTACACGTAGCCACACTTTAACTTTTTGGATTTTTGTACCTTCTGGAATTTCAGAAGGAGCAAATGATGCAATAAACAATTCATCTAACTCGTTATGCGTATAATGGTACGCAAACATTGGAGGAAGTAGTCCAATGATTGCAGGAGGAATTTTGTTTTTTTGAGATATTTTTTGCGGGGATGATAATTGCATTTTATGGCTTTATAATATCAAAAAGTGGTGTGTGGAGTGGTTTTTAGAGTATGATTTTATTGCTTGACCTTGCATAGAAAGTCGCGCAACAATTTTGTGGCTTATATAAGATTTGTGAAAGAGAAATGCCATATTGTGTTTTAATTTTTTTCTTCGTTCATTGTTATAACAGTGAAGCAGTGAAGGGGGGTGAATAATGTGTGATAATTCGAAAAATATAGAATGAGAACAGAAGTATAATTTTGTATTATCGTAACTGCAATAGCATTCTTTATTGGCAGATTGTTTATTGAAGAGAAGGAAGCAGGCAATGCGCATAATCCCTGAACGGAAGGTTTTGTGACAAGAATTTCAACAATAGTATGTTAGAAAAAAATGTTGCGTGTGTTCTTTGCTTGTCAAAAAGAGCAGATGGGGCGCTTTATTTGCATAACCAGTAAAGAGCTCAAGTGGGACAAGAGAGAAGTTTAGCAATCTCGTTTATCTCGTCAAGTTTATTGCTTTCACTAAAAATGCTATTTTATGATATCCGCTGTTAATCTTGCATACTTGCTAAAGAAGAAATATAAACAATTATCGTCTCTGTAAGGGAGCTTTAAGCAATGAAATTAGGCGTAAAAAAGCTCTGAAAAGCTTCTTTTGCCGTAAAACTTACAAGAAAAATTTAAAGGTAGGGAAATCTAAAAGCACACTGTAAAAATCAAAAAAACAATTTTTTTAAAGATGGTTTCCCGTATGTCATTGTGTATTACGATTTTCAATGTTTTAAAAACTTCTCCCTCAAAGAGGAAAGCCTTTGTTCTTAAAGCGGGGGAGATTTGTTATAACAGTTAACAACAAAATAGAGAGAAGATGCTGTTTTACCAGCTGTTTTTGTTGCTTTATTCACTTAATCCCGTTGCAATTACCAAACCATAGTGATCAAAGAAGTGTGATATAGGGTGAATGAAATAACTTGGTTTGAAAGTGCGGTGCGATTTTCCACACCGCGATGCGTCGTGAAAAGTGATCAGCTTTGGGGGCTGGGCGGCGTATTCTATACTGGTGTTGTAGGGGCGTTTGTTAGTGCGTTTATGGGATCTTGGATTGAAAATCATGTTGTCCTCTGTGGACACCTCCAAAGATACTATTCAGAAAATCGCATATTTCAATAGGTTTTTAGAGGTGTCTCATAGAACAAAGGGCTCATAAAATTACAAACGCTGTCTGTTATCAGTGGTGTCCGATTTTAGAGTTTAAGGAGCTTGTCGGTTTAACGCTCTTTTATAGAATGATGAAGGCTGGGGCAAAGGTTCTAGCGCATTGGTATTCCTTAACAGTGGTAAAGGCTGTATAATTTTATACACCGTTGCAAATGTTATGGATAGGGAGTTCAAATAAAGCATATCATACATAAAAATTCTTCTCTTTACGCGATAAGAGGAGGGCTAGGCAAAACAGTAAAAATGTAGCGATAGAGAAGAGGAAGAATATGAGATATGTTTGACTTAAGGAAAGGTGTTGCTCTGTTAACGAATGTAGCAGAAAGCCAGCAAATACACCCCCTAAGGCTCCACCTATTTGCTGTAATATGCGTGTGATAACGGCTGTATCTTTGACGTATAAACTATTGACATATTGGATAGGGGCGGAAAGGCATACAATGGTGGTAATGCCAAGCCCTATGCCTCTTAGCAAGAATCCAAGTCCATCCATGCTTATATTATAGCCGAAGCATAATAACCCAAAGCTTGATATCACCAAACCAATTCCTATCATGAAAAAGGGAGATTTTTCTTTCCATTTTTGGTAAATAAATTTCCTTCCAATCCATGCACCCACTCCTTGCAGAGCTAGGACTGCACCGATGATGAGAAGGCTATTTTCATGGGCTTGTTCCATGGCAATGGCTAGTGGGAAATAAACGAGGAAACTATAAAAAAGAAATGAAGCAACAAGCCCCATGATCATGAGCAATGTATAGCGCGCATTTTTAAATCCGCTAAAGACGATTAATTTGTTTTTTGCTTTCTGATTAGAAACAATGAATAATATGAGAGATATCACTGCTATAAGTGCTAGGATAAAGAGGGCGTTGTGGTTATTTATATTTCTGGCTTCTGTGAGGTAAAAAAACGAGAGAAGCGATATAGAAAATGCTAAAAATGCAAATAAGTTAAATTTTGTTTTTGTTGTTTCGTTGCTCTTTAAATGTTTTGCTCCAAGGGTGAGTGCCAATAAAATAAGCGGAATATTAATAAAAAATAACAAACGCCAAGACACATACTGAGCAAATGAAGCTCCTACAAGCGGTCCAAAGGCAGGAGCAAAAACCGTTGGTACGGCTATGGTGCCCATGGCTTGGCGCACTCGTGTCTGCCCAAATTGTAACGCAATAATGGTTTGGCTAAGGGGCAGCAAAAGGCCTGTCCCGAACCCTTGAATAATACGGGCAGATATAATGGTTGGAAAATTATAGCTTAATCCTACCCCCAGTGAGCCAAGCATAAAAATGAAGCTTGCAAGGAGCCAAGTTCTTTTTATACCTATTCTTCCTTGCACAAAAGCGGACATCAGCAGTCCTGGAACGGTGGCTAGAAAATAGGACGTGACAACCCATTGTATATTATTTCCTTCCACGGAAAAATAACGCGCAAGGTCCGGAAGGATGACATTGACAATGCTCCCGTCTAGCAGAGGAAGTATGCTGGAAATAATGACGGTATATATGACATATTTTTCTGATTTGGTATAGGAATCTAATTTTTGCATGATCATGCTACCTACAGATATTATTTTAGATATGGGGCCTGCGTCATAAATTACAGAGCTCTAAGAATGAACACGCATTTGTGATATCTGCAATTTTGATATTGGAATGAATGTGATTGGAAGTGCTGATGGTCCCCTTGTGTATAACCCGCCTTTTTCTCTAGAATTAAGCCATCAGTTAAGCTGATGTCAATGAGTTTATCGAGGAGTCTATTCGCTGTCAATTCAATCTGTATGAGAGCAAAAGCAGAACCTAGACGTGCATGCCTGCTCCATTTGCATTTATTATTTAACATGGAAAATGTTAAAATCTTTATAAATCAAATTATTGACTTAAAAATCCAATGTTTGTTTATATATCATTTTTTATGATTAAATGATTATTTGGGTGTCAAATGTATTTTCAATAGTTTATAATTTTCTTTTATTAAATATGCTGCCCTTTCTGAAAAATGTTCGACAATCTCTTGATTGTTTAATAAAAATTAAAATCGGTTATAAGGAAGAGTTTGAAAATTATAGAGTAGGAAAAAGTTGCATTTTATAAACAACAAGGGAGGGTTGTTTCCATAACCCAAACATTTTTTCAAGTTGTTATGGTATCTTTTTAAATTGCTTGATTGATAAAAGTTTTATTGGGTATTTTCTTCTAAAGCTTTGAAATGTTCATGACCGCAATAGAGTTTTGCTTTTTCCAGATCGCGCAAGATGTCTTCGAAAATACTTCCTTTGCTTTCCACAACAAAATACAGTTTTTCTTGCCCATCTTGCTCGAATAATACAGCCTAATTGGGAGTATATGATCCAAGAGGTGTATCAATTTTAAACCATTTAGGCAGTTGCGCATAAACTTTAATCTCATCGTTTTTTTTCAAACGATTGTGCAAAACTGAACTCAATATCTGAATCACAAATACATGATCATAAGGTGATTTATGGTTTTTTACATATTCTTTTATAAAACGATTTGCTTTATATTTATTAAAGTGCATTTTCTATTTTATTTTTTCATATAATTAGCCAATGAAGTTTTTGCTCTAATATCGCAATTTGTAAAAGACTATTTTGGTAATTCAATATGAAATTTTTTATGTCGGTTTCTTGTATTGAAAGTAATGGTACGATTTTTGATATCTGATAAAAATATTTACAAAAGAATTAATAACGCATGATTATAGAATTTTGTCCTTTGTTTGAAGCATGTAAAGTTAAGCCATTGTTTATTGATAGATTTTATGTTCATTATTTATTTGATACATTTAATCTAGAATGTAAATATGTATTCATATCCTCAAACTAAAATACTGGTATTGAAGTGGTGAGAGTGTTGCTTTGTTGAGAATAGATAATTGGGTAGGCTGGTATTCCCTTTGTATTAGAGAATTCAACTTATTCTCTCATATTGTGTGTGGATGAAATGTTAACCGCATAATGCTCCCTCTTACATGAGATGTAAAATGGTTTCCATATTGAGAAAAGTTGTTGATCGTAGAGGAATATTTTTCTGCGAAATTTGTTTGGCTTGAATGGAAAAAATAGAGCAATAGCCGCATATTTGTTATGCTGTAACGGCATATATATAATCGATGGAGTCAACACTTCATTTAAGAAGTTTTTTAAAGGAAAAACATAAAAAAATAGAATTATTGAAAAAAATCTTTTATTTTGAATCTTGTCTCTCACGATTATAAAAGATTCACGTAGATTTCGAAAATTCTTGTTGTGTTGAAAAGCATGAAAAATCAAGAAAATTTTGCAAAAAAGCTGCACGCATAGTGCAGCTTTTTATATATTTGCTTTAAAGGTAGACGTTTTAAAGCATGAAAGTGTCTTTACGGCTTCTATAACCATAATAGCCAAAAACACTGGAAATTACGGCACCTATGAGGCTTCCTAAAAAGCCCCACCACCCCATATTGGAGGCTGTTTTTGTGGCTTTAGTCGCAGTGTTTTTGGCGCCCTTGATCGTATCCTCAAGATTGTCTGAGAGTGTTTCTGCCCGTTCTTCAAGGACTTTGATGGCTTTTTCGGTCTTTTCCTCTGCTCTTTGATAGAGTTGGACGGCACGGTTGGCTGCTGTTTGTGCATCCGCACGGGACATGCCATCGGTCACAAGGGCATTGATGATATCACTTCGATCAAATTTTGTCGTGAGATCTTCTACACGATCAGACAGGCGTTCACCAAGATTTTTTAAAGTGGTGCGATAGTGAGACGGATCATTTTTAAAAGCTGTTATCGCAGAACCAATATCATTGAGTGCAGCTTGATAGGTTTGTTTTAAGCGATCAGGGTTGAGAGCAGGAATGTCGCTTTTATTGAGAAGGGTGCGCAATTCACTCCCAAGCTGGTCAAAATTGATATCATTGTCACTATTTTTTGCAAAAAACTGTTCAAGACTTTCGCTGTTTAAGTTTGCAAGTATAGGGGAAATATTGTTTTTTAGGCTGTCAACGGTTTGTTGGACTATGGAGCTGTTTTCTAGAGCCGTTTTAGCTCCTATCTTTGCTGTACTAGAAACCACGTGGATGGCTTGGAGGGTCATCAGCAATGTTATGAGAGCCCAGGTGAGAAAGCCATGAAGAGTCCCTGAGGTTTCAGCAAAACGTCCAGCGACAAAGCCTCCCAAGGCTAGGCTAATCAGTGTAACGATAACAGAACCCACGCCAAAGGAGAGGAAAGAGCCTTCAAATGGGGTTGAAGAAGTGAAATCCATTTGGCTTAAGCCTAAAGCTGCAACCAGAAAAGAGAGGCAGATTGAGGTGGCAAGAGCCGTCACCAGTCCCGCAAAGATTGCGGACCATGAAATGGGTGTGTGAAAGAGTGAATATTTTTCTTCTAGAGATGTTTCTCCTAGAAAATTCGTCTCAAATGGTGTGTTTTCAGGAATGCGAGTTTCCATGTTTTATCTCCTTGAATATGCTGGAGATACAATGCCTTTTTGCTAATTATGTTCCAAAAAGGAATAGATATGAGCCAAAAAGGAATAGGAAAATACTTTAAACAAATGTTTGTTATGAGAAGTAAAATGTGGCTATACAATTCAAAAGACCTCACTCATGTCTGAAAAAAGGCGGTCTATCCGTATACTATTATCATATTATCATAGAATTTCTCATGAGAGAGAATAATTTAAAAAAATTGGATACTATCGTTTATTGGTTTCTAGCTTATAAAGTAGGGGGTATATCTGCTTATTTTTATAAAAGTGTTACTGTTTTTATGGGAAGAATATTTATAAAATGAGATTAGAAGGCGCATTTAAAGATAAAAATAAATATCAGTAACGTTCATTCATAGTGTTATAAAAGATTATGGATTAAGTTAAATAAAAAGCTTATTGAATTGTTATGACATCATATTTGTTAATATGTTACACGGTAATTTTTTGATATTTATCTTAGATGAAGAGTTTTATGAAATGAGTAAGATATATTTGGTTGTGAGTTGGTTTGCAGAGAAAGCATTATATTTTATGGTATAGGGGATAGATCAAGATTTTTTCCATAATTATTTGTGTTGATAGGGGCTTCAAGCTATTGTTGTGTTATGTGCCACCATAGTGATTTTGGGGTAGATACGTTAGAGATTGTTTTTCTGCTTTACGTTTTGTCGATCAACGTTGATGGATATTGTATAGAAAGTGAGACTGTTGCCGTGGAGAGAGAGATTATGCTTTTGCTTATAATATCAATGAAAAAAGCAACGGAATATTACGGCAAAGTATTTGTATAGGAGAGCTTATTTAGGGGATAACTTTTTAGCTCGTGAAGTTTGTAAAATAAAATGCTGTCTATAAAAAAATAATATTTTTATAAAGTAAAATAATAACACTTTTAATAATTATTATTTGCATATATAAGCATAAAATATAATTATATTTAATTAAATACTATTTAATACCTAAATAAAAAGTGTGACTTTCCTGATGAAACATAAATATACATTACCATTCATTATACTTATCGTATGTTTATCAACAGGAGGGCTGATTTCTACCGATATTTTTTTACCGGCACTGGGCGATATGCGTCAATATTATCAAGTGACACAATCTCAAATTCAAAGTGCAGTGGCGGTTTTTTTGTTGGCATTGGCACTTGGGCAGCTCATTTATGGGCCGCTGAGTGATAATTTTGGGCGTAAAAAAACACTTCTATTGGGCTTATTCTTGTGGTTATTTACGACACTTGGTGTGATTTATACGGTTCATATTCACGCTTTTCTTGTGTTACGTTTTTTGCAAGGTCTTGGTGCTTGTGCGGGACTTGTCTTAAGTCGTGCAATTATCAATGATTTGTTGGATAAAAAAGCGGCTGGAAAACTTTATTTGATTGTTTTCCCTTTTATTGGAATGTCTCCAGCACTTGCACCTTTCATTGGTGGACTTTTGATACAAGCTTTTCATTGGCAGGCAACTTTTATCTTTTTAAGCTTTTTTATATTTTTGACCATTTTGCTATGTTGTTTTGTGCTAAGCGAAACTCTACCCCCTCAAAAACGGCAGCATTTTTCTCCTGTAGGATTGATGAAGGCATATTTAGGCGTTTTCAGAAATAAACAATTTATTTTTTATGCACTTATTCCGTGTTTTTCTTACGCTGCCTATTTTGCTTATATTGTGGAGTCGCCTTTTTTACTCACGACTTTGGGGTTATCGCCGATACACATTAGTTATAGCTATATTGGTGTTTCGTTTCCCTATATTCTGGGAAATCTTTTGGCTCGATGGTTTTTTGAACGCGAGTCTATGGAAAAAACTGTGGGGAGAGGGTACATTATTTTCGTGATAGGTGGTGTGCTGTTTGCTTTGCAAATGTATCTAAGCCCATGGCCCCTTGTGACAAGTTTTATGGCTATTGCTGTTCTTACTTTTGGCAATGGTTTTTTATTGCCGTTAGGAACAGCGTTGGCTATTTCATCGCATCCGAAAGCTGCGGGAGCGGCTTCTGGTGTTATGGGATCTTTGCAATTAGGAAGTGCGGCACTCAGTGCAGCGGTTATCGGAAAAATCTCTGGTCATAGCCCACGGGCTATGGCAACTTTGTTAGCAGGGTGTTGCCTCATTGGTTTTATCATTTATATTCAAAAAGCGCGTCATTTTATGACTTCAGAAATAAGCTGAGTAAATGATAAAAAGAAAGCATTATGCGGAAATGCTTTTGATGTTTTACACAAATGGAGCACCTGTACATTAGATCAATTTTTTTTATTAAGTTGCTGGATTGAGTGGGTTTAAAATTTGTTACAAGCTTAGTTTGAGTTTAACAAATCGATTATTATGGGGGGGAGAATATGAGCCTAGAGTTTCAACATATTTTCATTATATTGGGTGGGAAGAGTTCTGGCTCTAATGCATGTTTAAAAATAAGGGGAGGAATTGATCAATGAGCCTTCCTATTATTATTCTTTCTCCTGTAATGCCAATTTGGGATGGTGGTATTTTTTGTTCTCCATTGACAAAGCTATGTTCAACAAAAGGATTCCCTGTCACTCTGCTGGATACGCTTTCTCTTTTTCCTAAGAGTTCTCATGTTCTCAATTATTCTGCTGTAGACATTTTATCTTTTATGGCAGAAAAACTTAAAAGCTATTTTAAAGAGCCCGCAGTTCTTGTGGGATTTTCTATGGCTGGAACATTGGTACAAATATTGGCAGTACAGCTTCCCAATGTTCAAGCTGTGCTTGCTGTGAATGCGCCTGGCTATCCAGATAAGGTTTTGCAACGGCGCCTTGGAGATATTCTTGCCTCCTTAGAAAATAATGATTTATCGGGGGCTTTGGAAATACTCAATGGTTTTATGCATCCTTCTGGCATTATGAAAAAAAGAGCCTTATTGGAGATTCCTGATGAAAAAAAAAGCGTGGCAATTGAACGCATGACAAGAGGGTTTAAACTCTTATTAGAAATAGATGCTAGAGATGAAATAGTTAAGTATAAGGGGAAATTTTTAGCTTTAGTGGGAGAAAAGTCGCAACTTGCAACGGTAGATAATCAGACGAAAAGTCATAATCTGAACCATGAATATAAGATTGTTTCTGGTGCTGGTACGCGTTTATGGGAGGATAATCCTACTATGATGGATGCAGTTATTGATGAGTGGCTGGAGGGACTATGAAAAAGAAAGTACTTGTATTACCTGGTGATGGGATAGGATCAGAGGTTTGTGATGCTGCGCTGATGGTCTTAGAGCAATTCCAATTGCCGATTGAATTGACTTATGGTGATATTGGTTTTGAATGTTGGAAACAGGAAGGAGATCCTATTCCTCAAGCGACTTGGCAAAAAATTACTCAGAGTGATGCTATTTTACTTGGTGCTGTAACCAGTAAAGGAAAAGAAGCGGCTTTAAAAGAACTTGCTCCGCATTTAAAAGAGAAAAACCTTGGCTATGTTTCTCCCGCACTTCAACTTCGCCAAAAGTTAGGTTTGTTTGCGAATATATGTCCTGTAAGATACATCTTTGGTCCCCAACGTCCTTTTCATTTTTGTGTTATCAGAGAAAATAGTGAAGGCCTTTATGCTGGATTGGATTTTCGGGGTATTCCTCCTGAAACAGCCGTTTGGCTAAAACATCCAAATTTGACAAAATATGGGCTTGAGGAGGCCGCGTGGACAGTTCGTTTGCAGACACGCTTTGGTTTAGAACGGTTATTTGAATATGCTTTTTCGTATGCACGCAGACATGGGTTTGGGCGAGTTACTTTTGCTGATAAGCCCAATGTTATGCGAGAAAGTGGTCAGTTTGCTCAGGAAATTTTTGAGAAAATTGCGCAAAACTATCCGGAAATTGAAGCAGATATTCAGAATGTTGATGCGGTTGCTTTGTGGATTGCAACCAAGCCAGAGCAGTTTGGTGTGATTGTTGCTGAAAATATGTTTGGCAATATTCTCTCTACTCTTGGCTCTGGTATAATGGGAGGAGGGGAGCTTGCATCTCATGTGAATGTGGGGAACGAGATTGCTTGTTTTGAACCTGTTCATGGAAGCGCACTACGTATTGCTGGACAAAATAAAGCCAATCCTTCTGCGATGCTTTATACCACGGCTTTACTCTTAGAGCACTTAGGCTTTAAAGATGCAGCAAAACAACTGTCTGAGAGTGTTGATCAGGTTATTCGTGCTGGAAAAACCGTTACCTATGATCTTGGAGGTGTAGCCTCTACCCGTCAAATGGCTGAAGCTGTTCGCAATTCTCTTGTGAATCCTATCTTTGTTTGTCGTGCGGCGATCATTACCGTTGGTGATGAACTCCTTTCAGGACAATATTTGAATACGAATTTACAAGATTTAAGCCAAAGCTTGAACAAGAGAAATATTCCAGTTACACGTCATTTTGTTTGTGCTGATCAATTACAGCAAATCAGTGAGACTGTTGTTTCTTGTCTTGGACAAGAAGATCTTATCATTATCAGTGGGGGATTGGGACCAACATCAGATGATAAAACACGCGATGGAGTTGCTCAAGCTGTAAAGCAGCCTTTGGTACATCATGAAGATGTTTGGCAAACAATAAAAGGTCAATTACAACGATTAGGGATTACGGCGGATAAGAGTAATGCACGTCAAGCATTGTTTCCTGAGACAGCAACTGTGCTTGATAATCCTACAGGCACAGCACCAGGGTTTTATCTCTCTTGCGATGGAAGTACACTTGTTGTTTTGCCTGGTCCACCATCACAGGCTCTTGCGCTTTTAGAGAATTATTTAGAACACAATGAGAAGAAATATTCTTCTGTATCGCGTGCAGAGTATGCATGGACTTTGATTGGAATTGATGAAAGTACTATTGCGCAGTGGGTTGATGATCATCTTGAAAATGAACCCTTTGAACGGCATTTTTTATGGAAAAGCCCCTATGTTTTGGTGCAACTGGTTTCTCAATCAGAAGCGCTCTTGGAACAACATTTCGTGGAAGAATTTGAAAATCATTTTCACCCCTATTTGGTTGGGGCAGAAGTTACTACTGCTTGTAAACAATTAGCGATGCATGCAGAGGTGTGTTGGTCTGCCAATGATCCGCTGCTTTTAAAATATTTTCAGCCCATAGAAAAAGGTAAACAAGATATTCCACTGCTTGAGGTTGAAGTGAGCCTAGAGCCTTCTTTGGAGACATTAGAAAATCAAGCAGAAAGCCTTGGACATGCCACCATAACTATACGGATGAAAGGTTATGGTGATGATCGTATAACTTTTCCCTATACGCGACCACTTTTAGGTGTCGTCTTACAAGAATATGCCGCTTGGTTGGTTTTAAAAAGATATTTGAAAATGGAGAAGAAAAAATGAAACTCTATGGGGATGTAAAATATTGCCTAAATTATTGAACATTCTATTATAAGAAGTACTTTGATCTTTTTCTTCAGTGGTTTTTGTCTATAGGGTAATTTTTCTTTTGATGTGTCATTAAATGACTTTGATTGATTCAAAATTAAGAAAAACTTAACGATATTAGGCTCGCTACATTTAATATTTATAATGATTAATTATTATTATAAATCAATATGTTACATTTTATAGAGCCTATGACAAGGAATCCAGTTGTGTGCCTTAAGCGTTGTAAATAATTGAGATTCTTTGTAAATCAAACAGAGATGTTGTGAAAAAACAAGAAGTTATGTTATTTACAGGAAAGCTTTGCAAATTTTATTGAACAATATGTCCGTGAAGAGTTTATTGCGAACATGTGCCGTTCTGTTATCTGATAATAAATTGCTGTAAAGAGCTCATAAAATTTTTCCTTTAAGTTTTTGTGTGATTGCATGATCGTTGGGGGGGCACTTCCGAGGGGCGATATTTTTCAATTTGATAACAGGACGAACTATTTTTCTGTAAGACGTGAAGATTTAAGGAGTGATCATTTTACGCTTTTGTTTTCTTTTTGATTGGTCATTTGTGAATTTTTTTGGGGAAAATATTTAATGTGGTTAAAAACATTTTATGCGTGTGTGGGAGAGAAATAAAAATGTGTCTTAATTGTTGATAAGAGTGTCAATGTTTTTGATGAACAAATTTTAGTCGTAATTCTTAGTATCTAGATAGGAAGTTCAGCGGATTTTAACAGTTAGTATCCTATCTGTTGTGATGTGCAGTGGTCTTTTTAAGCAAAAAAGAAAGGGCTTTTATGTATCAGATTGATTACAATAGTTATCGTTCTGTCAAGAGTTTTAATCGTCGCGTTCGTTTTCTCGTCATGCATTATACAGCTCTTGATTTTAAAGCCTCGATTATGGCACTTACAGGAGAAAAGGTTAGTGCACACTATCTTGTTCCTGATCCTTCAGAGCAGACATATCGTGAGGCAGGCTTTAAGGATATGCGTATTTTTAATCTGGTTGATGAAAATGAGCGTGCATGGCACGCGGGTGTGAGTTCATGGGCTGGGCATAGTCATCTCAATGATGCATCTATCGGGATTGAAATCGTTAATTTAGCGACTTATCATGATGGGACGGGTATGTTTCCTCCTTATAATCCAATACAAATTGATGCTGTTAAGGAACTTGCCTTGAATATTCTTCAACGGTATCCCGATATTATGCCAACAGATGTGGTGGGACATAGTGATATTGCCATTGGAAGAAAAAGTGATCCAGGAGCAGCTTTTCCATGGAAAGAGCTTTATAGGGCAGGTATAGGAGCATGGTATGATGATGAACTAAAAAGTCATTATCAAGAGCAATTCTCTAAGAATTTGCCACCCAAAGAAGATGTTTTGGCGAAGCTAAAATGTTATGGATATGACATTTCTGCTGCGTGTACCCAAACAGGATACAAAGATTTGATCCGAGCATTTCAACTTCATTTTCGTCAAGAAAATTATGATGGGATTCTAGATGTTGAAACAGCAGCAATTCTTTATGCATTGGTTGATAAGTATTTTCCGTGAATTCAATGCGTTTTAATTGAAAATATGGCTTATGATTACGTGTAAGCCTTTTTATTATCAGGAAAGGCTGCTTTTTGCCAATTGGCTTTATGTAAAAAGGGCATTAATCGTGTAAAAAATCCCCTGTACGGTATAAGGCGTTTTATGGAAACATAACTCTGAAAGCTCTATGATTTGCAGAGATTAAATTTTATTGTTTCTTTGTCTTATATTTCGCTTCCTTTAAAAACGCATAAAGCCAAGATGTTGCGTATATGATGACATGTGCCCTACGCAGGATAAAACGCTTCAAATAAAATGGACTTGTATTGTATATTTCCATGCTTGTTTTAAAGAAATGTTTTTTAGTGTGTATCACAACATATATTTTACAGCGACGTTCATAGAGAATATAATCTAAAATCCTCTATGAAGTGTATCCTCATTTTTATGCTTAATAAAAGTGCCTAGCATTATCGTACACTTTGTTAGATCTCAATGTTATGACAACCCTTGGAACTGAAAACGATACATAAAAGGGTTTTCTTTACTCGTTTTTATTCACACGGCTCTCTCCGCTTGTCGTGTACAAGTGAAAGGTTTTGGTTGATTGAAACATGCAAAATTATAAATTATAAATTATGATTATAAATCAAAGTGATGCAGATTCAAGAAAAATAGGGGCATTTACAGATTGCTACTGATAGGGGGCTATTCTTTAGAAGGGGAAGAGGTCAATTCATTTTTTTGAAGATATATCTCTTTTCTCTTTTATTGCTTTAGGGGATGTTTGCATCGTTTTGACAGCATGTTTCTTAATGATTAAGTTTTTTAATGAAGCAGTGTTATAAAACGTTGTGTTTTAGAGTGTTGATA
The DNA here is from genome assembly GCF_042195825.1 of Bartonella sp. AP40SXNS. Classification (NCBI taxonomy): domain Bacteria; kingdom Pseudomonadati; phylum Pseudomonadota; class Alphaproteobacteria; order Hyphomicrobiales; family Bartonellaceae; genus Bartonella; species Bartonella sp. AP40SXNS. The sequence goes on along the minus strand of NZ_JBHIPB010000016.1, from coordinate 11,885 downwards.
GAAGACATATTCAGGCATATCAAAAACACAATGATGTCTTGTTTTTTCAATATTTTATCTGTTCAGTGTAGAATTTATTTGAGAAGATCATGACCTAAATTAACAAAGGTTAGAAGTAAATTACCAAGAAAGACCAATTTAGTCATAAAGCAAAGGGGTTATTCATGCTTTAAAGGGCAAGGAAGAGATTGTGTTTGAAGTGATGTGTAAACGCCCGTGTGAGGTGTTCTTATCAAGCATATCAGGTTAATTTTCTAAGAGTAGTTTTATGAAACTAAGGCGGTTTTTTTTCGAGAGACAAGACAATACGTATCAGGAAAAGATCATGATATTTGATTTCAAAAATAAAAACTGGCAACATGGTTTGCCAGTTTTTAAAAGCTGTAGCTTAAATAGAATTAGAATGAACGCTGTAAACGGATCATACCTTGAAAAGCACTTTTTTTATTGAATAAATGTTTTTCATCATTATTTTTATCCGTCACAACGCGATCATCGTTCCAAGAAACATAGGTTAATTCAGGTGTAATCACAAACCCTGGAACCAGCGTGTATGCAATATTTACAGAAGTTGCAAAGGTTTTTACAGCACTATAAGAAACTTGAGCATTCAAATTTGCTTTTGGAGTAAGCTTGTAAGTGGCACCCGCCCAAGCAGCCCATTTACCACCCCAGTTTGCATAAATTGTTGTGCTTTTTCGTGATAACTCATCATTTTCATTTACTGTGTAGTAATCAAGGCCATTTTTATAGCCAGCCATTACCCATAGATTGAAACGATCGTTGACATTGAAATCTGCACGTACTTTTCCAGCCCACTTTTTGTAGTAAGCATCATATGCTGCAACTGCTGAAAAACCACCCCATTTTTGCATGAACTTTATACCCAAAACCACATTCGGGGTGTAATTTTTAATTGCTTTACTTGGAAGAGTACCCTCAGTGATAGAAACAAGCTTATCATCTTTATCAATGTAGTATCCTGTTATTCCTGGAAGAGAATCTGCATTATTGCCTAATTCAGCGCCGATAATAGCAGAAAAGCCGGAGTCACCACTAAAGGTGTAGGAAATAAAATTGGTGCGTGTTGTGCCGGCAGGCGCTATGCTGTCATCGTTGAGAACATTTCCATAATCACCAGTCCAGCTGTTGAAAATTGTGTCATCAAGACCTACGCGAAAACCACCCAGTTCAATGTAAGCCGCTGCAAGCTTTGCAGCAGCGTTGTCTCTACCATCCCCCCAGTTTGAATAAATTCTTGCATATGAACGAAGTGTTCCCATTTCTGTTTCCGAAGCTGCTTGAAAAACAAGGGTGAGCCGTGATGCAGCGCCATAGGTTTTTCTTTTGTCTCTTAGTTCAGTTTCGGTTGTTGCATCGATATTATCACCGCCTATAAAATCAGTACGAACATTTCCTGATAAACGCATGCAGGTTTCTGTTCCAGGGATATAAAAATATCCTTTTCCGTAGGCATCACAAACGCGAATATATTCTACAGGTTCGGGTTCGGGGATAACTGTTGAAGCAGCATGAGCTCCAGAAACAGCTAAAAAAGCTGTTGTAGAGCTTAAAAAAAGGGATTTAATATTCATATAGGATCTCCGAGGTCCGGTTAAATTTCTTCTAAAGAGTACCATTTTCCTAACGCATTAAGGACAAAGACATAAGTAAATACGCAGCACTTGTTATCTTAGCTATAACTAATCTTTTTAGAGTTTCAAATATGAAATTACCTTTTTGTAATATATACATGTACTATTCGAGATGCTGTGGTAAAAAAGACACAATTTTTGTTTTATTAACTTTTGCTCCTTATGGGATCAATAGGAGAAAAATTTTCAGATATTTGGGAAAAAAATCGAAAAAGTCTTGAACTTTCTGTTGATACCATTTATGCCTCTCTGTCGGAGAGGTGGCCGAGTGGTCGAAGGCGCTCCCCTGCTAAGGGAGTAGGGCTCAAAAGGCTCTCGAGAGTTCGAATCTCTTCCTCTCCGCCATCTATTGTTATAAAAGCAGTCGATTGTGTGTAGGAATTCTGTTTATCCCGTTGGGATTATGCTTCTCATATAAAAAGCATGTTCTAAACACAAATACACTTGTGTTGCCAATTTATGCACTTGTTTTAAAGAGATATCTTTGCAATGTGTATAAGCCCATTTTGCGACGCCAACTCGTATGGTATAAAACGCAAAAGTTTCTGTGAGGCGTATAAAGCCTTATAAAGCCACACTATTTGTATACTTATGAAGATGCAAAGAGGCATATTATATATCTGCCTTCCTGTTGTTATAGATTTTGACTATGAGAGTTCATAAAAGGCATTTTTCTTTTCTAAATCGTTTTTATTTATACGGCTTTCTTTGCTTATGATGTGCAAGCAAATGATTTTGATTGTTTCAACCATAAAGCAGATTTGAAAAGAAAGAATCTTACAATATTCGCGTTTGGCATATTATCATTATAAATCAACGTGTTACTTTATATTTGCATTGTATATTGAAAGTTGAATGTGTCAATGCTTTTAGAAAAAAACATTGTGGGTGGTAATTTAAAAATTTTCCTCTCATCATAGAGACTTTTGAGAGTGTTTCATCCATCTCATGACAACCAAACCACACATGAAAAAAGTAATGGTCGGTAATATTAGGTAGTAAGATGGAGAAACTTTTGCCGGAAGAAAAGAAATAATACTCAATACTGTAATTGAAAATATTCTTCCGCTAAAAGAGACAGCACCAACAACACCGGAAATATGCTGCGTTTGTTTTTGGTTAAGTTCTGAAAAAAATAAGCTTTTTGCACCGATCGGTACAGTGCAAATAAATCCATGGATTAAAGAGAAGGTGATGACTGATGCAGCAGTTTGATGGCTATGAACTGAAAAATAGAGCGCTATGCACATCAGAGCAGAAAAGAAGGAAAAGTGTTTTATAGAATTCTTATATTTTTTATCAAGAACATGATACTTAGACATCAGTAAATTTGAAAAATATTGTGCTGAAAAGGCTCCAATATGGCAGCACATCAAGATGAGCATTTGCGAACCGTTGAGGTGATGAATTTTTCCCCCTAAAAGTATTATTGGTTGCCAGAAATGATAAATAATCTGAATACCAGCGCTAAAAAGGCACATGAGGAAAATAAACCATGCTCCTCCTACTGTATTTTGAAATATCCAGAGCGTTTCCTTGGCATTGTGCAAGATTGTTTTTGTTTTGGACGTTTCAATTGTTGTTTTCTTTTCTTCAGGAACAATAAGGAATATCAAAAAAATAAATCCCATCATGAGGCATGAGATGATATATCCCATAAAATATCGTCCAGAGTAGTAGATCGTTCCAATGCCTACAATCCCACTGAGAATACTTCCGAAAGAGTTAACTTGGTGGTAGAGATGAGCATAATGCGAAAAGTGATCCTGTTTATCGCCTAGAGAATGGTAAATCCATCCGTCAATGGCGCTGACAATGATACAAATGCCCGCTGCATAGAGAATTTGCGCAATAATAAGTGCCGTCATATTGGGAGCTTGAAGGCATAGAAGATAAAATACTCCTGTCATAAAGACCCCAGCCATAACGGAATATTTACGCCGATATCTGTCAGATAAAACAGCGCAGGGAAAATCAAGTAGCAGAATGGTGGTGGAAAAGACAACCTGAAGCAGAGCTAATTGCGCCAGACTAACTCCCATGGACATTAAAAAAATCGCATGGTAAACGCCGATCAGCATGCGGATAGCGTTATAGGATCCATAGGTGAGAGCAAGGGTGCGAGGTCTGTTCATTGTGTTGTTTCATAGATTGTACAATAAGAATTTTCACTAAAAAGAATATTTTTCTGTGAAAAGATAGCGGTTTCATATCCCCATTCAGGGATCAGTGGAAAGAAGGCTTCCATAACCACCCCAAAATTTAAAAGGCCTCTTAGTCTATATGGGACTTTAAAGCGTATTAATGAGAGAAAATGATGCAATTTTGAAGTGATTATGAGAAGCAACATAAGCCTCATAAATGAGATTGTTATCTTTTGAGGGGAATTGCTTGTGGGGCTGTTTCTTCCATAGTAATCATTTTGTCTAGATCTGTAAAATGACCCTAGGACGGCAAGATCATTGACATAATTAGAACTTATAGAGGTGTGTTTATTTTTTATACACCATTCACTGATCCATTCTCTTTGCTGATCAGCTGAAATAGCACAAATGATCCATAAATCGGTTTTTGGTAATTTTTTGATATCTTTTTTTATAGTCATCAACATTTGTAATCCCCCCCTTTCTTTCTGACTGTTTCTCCGTATCAATTTACGTCTAAAAATTTTTTTCAGAATTCATCTTTACTTTATTTATTAAAAAGATTGTCTCGCAAGGTGCTTTTTGATCACGTCATTACAATTAAGAATTAAATTTCTGATATAAGAGGAAGGGGGCATGATACATTGTGACTAAATACATAAATCCCTCCATATCCTGAAATGATGATTTCCTTTTGCAAAACAGTATCCTGAATGGAAGCTCGATAACCATTACTTTGATCATGGAAATGACAACTTAAAAGAGTTCTTATGAGTGCTTGAAGATATTCTTTAGATATTACAGAAAGAACAAGAAAATAGTTTAAAAAAATCAAACTTGGAATGAAAGCTTTCATCTTATGATGGATAATGGTGAATTTTAAACTTCATCTACTGTTTTTTTGATCTACTGTGCTGTAAGAAAGATTAAACTCTCCCAATTCATGTCTCTAATTTAGGTCATTGATCATAAACATTATATACTGTCTTTTCAAATTATAACTTTGCTCACTGCTTGTCTTCACTGATTAAATCAACATTTCTCTAAAAATGCCACTTGAGAAAAATGCATCCTATCAGTTTAATACTCGATGATCTTTTAATTAATTTAAAGAAGATAACATAAAATATACGATAAAAAATGAATAAATTTCAATTTTTATAAAAAACACAAACTTTTTTACTGCTGCTGATAAAAAACAAAGCTATATTAAAAGTAGTCTTTACACCCTTCAATACCATTGATTTTTGGTTGTTTCCGGATGAAGGTTCCTTTGTTTTGGAAAGAGCGGAGCAGAGTTTAAGAGAAAAATGGGCGCGTGCGCAAAAGCTTGTCCTTGATCTCTCTTTAAGTGGGATACTAAGCCGCTTGATGGTTGAGGGCGTTCATCATGTGAACATAACGCAACCTTGTGAGGATATTTTTGTCGCACCTGATGAAGCTGTCGCTTTGGGGGATATTGTCTTGTTTGAACGGGGGCGTGCTGATTGATTTCCTCGTTGTTATTGCTGCTTAATTTCAGCCATTATTTTTCTGAAAAAGAAGCTTTGTAGGGAGAAGATCATACATGGAGTAGGGCGTAAAACGATGAAATGCATATAACTGATCCAGTAATGTTGACAATAATCGTTAAATATGTTGCTCTGGCTACCTAAACAAATGGCTAGATTGGCTTTTATTCTCTGAGATAAGTGTTACTCTCGATGAGATAGAATGCGGATGAGCGAATTATTAGTTAAGGGATTAGAGTAATGGGGGGAAAAAATAATCGTCAAGATTTGAGTTATTTCAAAGTCGCTGTATTCGGTATGATTATTATGATTTTGGGGATGGGGATCGGGCGATTTTTCTATACGCCGGTATTTCCAGTTATGTTGGATGAAGGATTGTTTACCTTTAAGCAACTTTCTTATATAGCTAGCGCTAATTATGGCGGTTATTTAATTGGGAGTATGTTTTTTTCGTTTTGCAGAGTTGGGAATATATCCCGTGCTCCCTACATGCTATTTGGTGCAGCTATAGTGACGAGTGCACTTATTTTTGCCATGGCGTTGACACCAAACTTTTACTTGGTCTTCTTTATCCGCTTTGCTGCCGGTATCGCGAGTGCGGCAATGATGATTTTTGGTTCTATGACGGTTATGCAGCATAGTCACAAGGTGTGGGTTATTGCTTCGCTCTATGCGGGTGTGGGAGTTGGTATTCTACTGGGTAATGAGTATGTTATTATTGGTTTGAGTAAATCACTGAACGCGCAAAGTATTTGGTTTGGAGCTGGTTTAATATCTGTTATATTGTTGCTCGTGTTATTTATTTTATTTCCACGTCGTGTTGATGCATCTCAATTTGCTATTAACGAGTCATTGGCACACGAAAATATCGTTTGGTGGGAACTCGCTCTGATTTATGGGCTCGCTGGGTTCGGTTATATTATTGTCGCGACATATCTTCCTCTGATGGCGAAAACATTTAATTTCCCACTACTCGCTAACCACTTATGGTCGTTTGTCGGAATAGCCATTGTTCCTAGTTGTTTCATTTGGTTATGGGGAGCCCATCGGTGGGGGGTATTACGTTGTTTGATGCTCAATTTGCTTATCCAAGGAGGATGCGTATTACTGACATTATTCAGCCAGTCTCTTGTACTGATCGTTCTCAGTTGTATAGGGTTTGGATTTACTTTTATGGGGACGACCTCTCTAGTTATGCCGTTAGCTAAGCGTTTGTATGCGCCGTATGGCATAAATCTGCTAGGCTTGGCTACCTTAACTTACGGTTTTGGCCAAATATTAGGACCTCTCTTGACGAGTTTTTTACAGTTTGGTTCACATGCCATTGCGCTTTCCGTTATCTGTGGTGCTGTAGCGCTTTTTGCTGCTGCTGGAATCTGTCAATATTGTCTTTGTAAAAAGGTCGTTGGCGTTTCATAAATCCGCAATCTTCACTAAAAAGTCGAGAGAATTTATTCCATTCTTTTTGAAACATTTTGTGAAAGTCAAATTATTTTAATAGGAGAGATTACAGAATGCTTCACTCTACAGTCGCTATTTTGGGCGTTGGTCCTCGTGGGATCAGTATTCTCGAACGCTTGCTCACACTTTATTCCCATTATCCATTTTCTGGGAACATTGATATTTTATTGATTGATCCCAATGAGATGGGAACCGGTACCCATAGTGTGCATCAGCCAGATCATTTATTGGTTAACACTGTCGCTTGCCAGATTACTTTATTTGGTGATGATACAGTTAAGGGTGTCGGGCCTATTCGGAAGGGACCGAATTTCTATCAATGGGCTATTCAACAAGGTTATCGTAATATTAACGGTGTTTTTTCTCGTACAGAGCATGATGTTGGGAGAGAAATCAAAGAAAATGATTATTTATCACGTCGTTTGTTAGGGGAATACCTGTCTTGGGCTTACCAAGAACTCACGCAAGATTTACCTTCCGGTATTCGTATTAAGGAGATCCGACAAAAGGTTATTAATCTCCATATCCACCAAGATAATAAAACGGATGTTCTTTTGGAAGATGGCTGTCGTTATAGTGTAGATTTTGTTTATATGACCACGGGTCACGGTAAGAATATATATTCATCGCATGATGAAAGCCTGCAACAGTTTGTCGCTGCTCACCAAATGAAAAATGCGCTTTTGAACTATTATTCGAATCCTTATCCAATTGAAAAGTTGGACTCTATACAATCTCAGTCTCGTGTGCTGCTGCAGGGAATTGGATTAACTAGCTATGATGTCTTGTCGCAATTGACTTACGGTCGCGGTGGGACTTTTACTGAAAATGCTGGACAATTGCACTACATGCCAAGCGGCACAGAACCGAAGATAGCTTTATTCTCCCGTCAAACATTGCCTTTTAGTAGTCGCGGGATTAATCAAAAGGGTGGTAGTGGGCAATACATACCATCATTCCTTACTCTCGATGCAATACATCATCTGCGTAAGCAATCCAGCATTGCTAACGGTTCTCCGAAGCTGGATTTCGAAACGCAGCTTTTACCTCTGTTGCTTAAAGAAATGTGTTATGTCTATCGAAGTATGCAGCTGGGGCACTGGCTAGACCCTGAAACCTATGTTGTTACTTCCAAAGACGAGCAGTGTATTCAAGCGTTGCTGTATCCTCATCGAAATAAAATATTTGCCTCTTTGAAGGATTATACAAGATTCTTCATGGAGCATTTAAGGGAAGATCTTCATTCTTCCGCTGAAGGTAATGTTGATGGCCCAGTGAAAGCTGCTACAGATGTGCTACGAGATGTCCGTGATATCTTACGTTCAGCAATTGATTTTTGCGGGTTAACGTCTTCATCTCACAAGTACTTTATTGAATATTTTAATCCAAACTTCAACCGTATTTCTGTCGGTCCACCAATGCAGCGAAACCAAGAGTTGAAGGCTCTGATGGAGGCTGGTATCGTGACTTTGGCTGGTGGACCTTCACCTAAACTTGTTCTCAATGCTAGTACCAGCCGTTTCGAAATTCAGTCTGTTTTCCAAGATGAAAACAGTTCAGTTGATGGAGATGTGCTGATCAAGGCCAAGATTGATAGTTTTTCTCCGTTGCGTGATGAGTCTCCTTTTATCAAAAATTTGGCTGCTCAGGGTATTATCCGGCCATTTATCAACCAAGGATATCATCCTGGTGGTATTGATATTGACTGTCAGCAGCATCCTATAGACACTAAAGGGCAAATACAAAATACATTATGGGTGGTCGGTAATCCAGTAGAGGGGCCAAATTTTTATACATATATTTTGCCTAGACCTTTAGTTAATTCGCGTGCACTGCGGGATGCAGGGCACTGTGTCATTGACATGTACGAGCAGCTTCTTAAGCGCTACTCAGTCAAAGATTCAGTAATTAATGTACATTGATGATGTAAAAAGCTTCCTGATACGCATGTCCTCCGTATCCGCTATAATGGCGATACTGATGCTATTCATTTTTCTTATATCTATCTCAATGAGAACTTGGTTTCTTATTCCATTGGCTGGAGTGACTGTTTTTGGTTATTTGCTTTTGACGATACCATACTGGTGGTTGAAGGGGAATGCACGCAGTGGTGTGGCCATCCTGTTGGCTTGTACTTTAGTGCTGATATGGCGTTGGTACTTGCCTGATGTTGGTACTGTGCTTGTGCGTTTTACTGATGTCTTTTGGCTATTACTCGCCATGGGATTGTTGCGCCATGTGATGAATATATGGCGTATTTCAGAATTTCTCTCTGAACGGTTGATGCGCTATGGAAAGGGTTCGCTTACCCTGTCCATCGCGATACTGACTGCGTTTCTAGCTTGGCCGATGAGTTTGGGGGTTATCCCCCTAATGATTGATGCCTTGAAGCAAAGTGTTTTTCCCTCTCGCCATTTGGCCGCTATTGTGATGCGAATGATGAGCATCACAATGGTACTGATGCCGACCAGCATCGGTGCAGCAACAGTTTTCTCTGCTATGCCTAGAACACCAATATTCACATCCGCTGCTTTGGGGATACCACTTTTTCTATTCAGTCTGTTGTTGTTGTGCATTTCTCCTGTTGTACCGCTAGCTAACCCGATTATTTGCGATGAGAGGAGAGCGAATAAAGAAGGAGAGAGAGTAAGAATTTGGATTTTTTTGATATTTTTCTGGCTAACATTTATCGTTGCATTGACAGTTATCAAGTTGAATGCACTAGAAAGCATTGCATTGACGGCGAGCATTCTATACCTCATTGAGCGTGTGAGTTCACTCAGTGTTGATTTTTTGACTCCTTTGGTGGCAGTGATACGCAGTATATCCAGTGAAATTATGTTGTTGCTAGGTTGTAGTCTGCTAATATCTACTTGTGATTTGCTTATTCCTTTGTTGCCGGTGACGTTTAGTCATTCATTGGCATCACTCTCTGTTTGGCAGCGTTATGCCTGTATTCTCTTTGTATTGCCAATTTTCAGTGTAGTAGGAATTCACCCTATGGTGCTATTTAGTTTGGCATTTCCCTTACTAGGGTCATCGATGGCTTATGGGGTTACGGATTATTTGGTTTGGATTTGCTTCTTTATTGCAGCTCAACTCCTTTCTCCTGTATCAATAAATGCTATTTTTGCTTCCAGTAGCCTACATATTTCACCGGTAGATACGAGCTTTAAAATGCATAGCTATTATGTATTAATGTTTAATCTTTTTGCGTTCATTTATTTGAGTTTTTTTATTCAATATTTGTAAATTATGGAGATCTTATGCCTTACATAAATATTAAAATTACTAATGAAGGGGTTACCTCTGAACAGAAACGGCAACTAATAGAAGGGGCAACTCAATTATTAGTTAATATTCTGAATAAAAATCCGAAAACGACTGTTGTCGTAATTGATGAAGTGGAGACAGACAATTGGGGTATCGGTGGAGTTCCCATTACAGAATTAAGAAAAGCTCAAAATAAAGAATAACTCTGTGTATTTGAAAAGAGTTTAAGGTCAATAGGGTTAATTAATGTAAAAAATCACGACCCTTAGCAACATTTGATCAAACCGCCCTTGGAGCGGTTGTTACAGCTCCTGATGCTGACAACCAAGTTTTTCCCCTCAACGAGCCTGTGTTAGTTTTTACACATGAGGGTGAGAAAATCCAAAAGCTTGGGCGAAGGGGGACAGCTCTTGATGTGATTAACGCCGTGTGCGCGCAAGGGATTGAGGCACAAATTATCCTTGTGCGGGTGGAAGAAAAGTCAACCATAGCTGAGACACAAACCGAAATGGTGGGATCCAATACTCACTTGACCGGTGTGCATGCCTTAGCGCATGCTAGAGGGCATTTGGGGGTAGAGCCTGGAATTCTCTTAGCACCGGCTTATAGTGCAGGGCGGATTGACAATGGCAAAAACCCTGTGGCAGACGCTTTGGAACAGGTTGCAGAAAAGTTGCAAGCCATTGCCGTGTTTGATACGGGGGGTAAAAATGCGGAAGAAAGCCTTGCCTATCGTGCAGATTTTTCCTCACGCTTTTGTTATTTGATTGATCCCTTTGTACGGGTGGCAAATTCTGATGGAGGTGTTAGTGTTAAACCCGCAAGTCCTTTTGCAGCAGCCATGTTTATCAAACGTGATAAGCAAAGGGGCGGTGTTTTTTGGTCTCCTTCCAACCAAGATGTGCATGGCATTTTAGGGACAGCACGCCCCATTAGCTACTTTGATGGGGAAATTGATCATGAGGCAAATCGCCTTAACCAAGCCGATATTGCAACCTTTATTCCAGCACGACTTAGTCAAAATGCGCATGGGCAAATGGCTGCCAATGGGCGCATTTTATGGGGAAATCATACCACCTCCAGTGATCCACTTTGGCGCTTTGTCAATGTGGTGCGCACCCGTGCAGCTTTGGAAAAAACCATCATTAACAATTTGCGCCCTTGGGCGAATGATGAAAACCTGACCGGTCAACATGTTATTGCCATTACCCGCTCTTTGACCAGCTTTCTTGATGATATGATTGCGCGTGGTGCGCTTTTGGGTGGTCGGGTTTGGTTTGACCGCGATTTAAATTCCAACAGCAATTTACAACTGGGGAAATTGCGGGTGGAATTTGATGCAGAAGAAGTGCCGCCTCTAGAAGATTTAAGCTTTGGCAGCCGGCGCAATGGAGCTTACTTTAATCGGCTTGCTGAAGATATCCAAAATAAAATGATTTATGCCTTTGGCGATACGCTAGAGGGTTATCGCAAAGCAGCAAGGAGCGACATATGACTTTAAGAATTGTTCGCGGTTTTACCCTGATTGTTGATGATGATGTGAATCTTCATCTTGATCTTGAAACCCTCAAATTACCTACGTTGGAAGAAATCACTGAAACCTATCAACCAGGGGGCTCTGATATGCAAATTGATGTGAGCGGTCTTGGTGTCAAAGCTTTGAGCATGCAAATGAAAATCCGCAGCCATACCCCTGAGGTCATCGGTATTTTTGGTGGTCCTCCTGGTCTTCGTCATAAATTCACAGGCAAAAAACATGTGATCTCTGAAGAAGATGGGCGTGAGCATGAACATTCCATTGATGTGACAGGGCGGTTGGTCAAAGTCGATAGCGAAGGCTT
>NZ_JBHIPB010000015.1:0-29813 GCF_042195825.1 Bartonella sp. AP40SXNS | reverse complement strand
GCCATATTCAAAAGCAGATAAATTGGAAGCATAATGATGGCTCCCCCCATAAGCACGCAGAAAAAAGGCTGTCTTTTTATCATCTTTCCCAAAGGAATGAAAAGCATTCCGCATTGTCTCTAACGTCTTATTTTGCGTGGTCATATCCATCAAACCAACATAGAACAAAGCATTTGGTAAAAGGAGATAAGTTGGCAATTGAGGAACAACAGCTCTAATACCTAGCTCAGGCGGAACATCAAGCGGTATAGAGAGATTAGACGAAGGATCTAAAGCCTCAGAGGACTCAGAAGGCTTTGGTTCAACAGGGGAAGAAGCAGAAGGAACAGAATCTGGAGATGAAGGAGATACCGGAACAGAGGGCTTAGATGGCATAACCTCATCCGTAGAAGTCTCAACTGGAACAAATGGTGCAGGCATAGGCACAGCAGAAGGATTTTCTGGAACTGTTGGTACAGAGGGAGACGGAACTGGTGCAGAAGGAGTCAGCGTCGAATCCGTAGGGATAAATGTTTCAGACGGTTCAGATCCCTCAGGCAAAGAAGGTGTAGATGGTATAAGTGGAGGCTCAACAGAAGGGGTTTGTTCAGGTGAAATAGTCTCTGTTGGTCGTTTAGAAGGAACCGTCTCTTCTTCAGATTGAGGAGGTAAAACTGTAGACGTTGGCTTAGAAGCAGTTTCAGAAGAATCTAATTCAGGACCAATGTAAACACTTTCGAGACGAAAATCCCAAAAATCCCCTTCTCCAACAACCAATCTATTCTTTGGATCTGCATTTCCAGAAGAAGAACTTGGACCATAGACACGAAGTTTATATTGATAAGGAAATCCATTCACTGTAGTATAACTATTGGCTAACTTAAAAGAACTTTCCTCTGCTGTCCCAGCAACTTGAACAAGTGAAATACTTTGACTCCCTTTATTGCCAGCTTCTCCTTCTAAGGTTTTGGAAAATTTCTCCATCATGAGCAGTGTACTTCCCAAAACATTCCCGTAGATCAAAATACGATCAGTTTTTTGCGGATTAAACGAGCCGTCATTATTCACAAACGCACTCATCTTAATCTGCACATTTCCCTTTGCATTATAAGCGTCTTTATCATATTGTATCCCATTTATTGGATTTATGTCATTTAGATTACTTCCTTTCTCAATATATACTTTTCCAATATATAGCGTTTGATAATCTTGAGATATAAATTTATCAAAAAAAATTGTGCTATCAGAAATGCTTATAGACGAAAGTAATGAATCTACAGGAAGAGATTCCTGTAAATCTGTATGTTTCCTTTTGGTGAGATACCATGCAGAGCCATTTGTTAATTCTAAGTGAACAGTTGATATATCCTCAACACGAATACCCCCTGTAAGGGTAGAATTCTTTGCTTTCACCAATAGAGAAGAATTATTTTGAGCCTTTAACAATAAATCACCAGAGATCTTTGTCCTTTCTGTTAATTCAATGGTAGCTTCAGCTCCATAAATATCATCCCCCGTACTATAAATGGCAATACCATCAGGAACTGAAAAAGTTGTCTGTGACAAATGCAAAGATGCTTCACCCCAAACAATTTTTTCTACTTTTGAAAGTTTTTCACTCCCTACCTTAAACATATCACCCCATACATCTGGACCTAATCCATAAAAATACAGACCGTATACTCCCTCACCCTGAACAGAAATATTGTTTTTTTCTATCTTAATACTTGTATTTTTAAACGCATTTGATGAAGCGTATTCTTGAATCAATTTACCTTCAGCATCTGCATAACCTGCAAAATTCGTAATCAAGAAGCCATGCATATCAGTCAGCTGAATAGAATCACCACGCAAATGAACATTACCACCCTGTGATATGTCAAAAGCTCTTGGAAATTCATCAATAGTTTCATTATCAACTACAATCGTGTGTTTCTTACCTTTGCCCTGAATATTGGTTGTATCAATAAGATATTTTCCCCCAAATTGTGTTGAAAACGCACCAATCTCATTAAAAGTAATAGTACTGCCTGATATCCTAACGAATGCATCAGAACTACTAACAAATCCAATCCCTTTTGCATTCAAATTATCTGATACAATATCAATATTTACGCTCACTAAAGCAATATCGGTTTTTTTTCCTTCTGCACATACAGCTTGCAAACTACCTTCAATCTTCCCTCTATTCATCACAACTTGCCCGTTCTGAACACGAAAACCGGACATATCCTTAATATTTGAATTGGTTAGAACAAGCTTGCCATCATCTTTTACAGATGCACTATATAAAAATGACTGCTTTGGCCTATGCGAGATAATATTTGTCTCTAATAAATTTAAAACAGTTCCCTCTTTTTCTATAGAGAAGACAGCAATAAAATCATCTAGAGAAGAGACAGAAGGAGTATAATTTTTATTACTTATCGTATGTTTTTTACTATCGCTATATGTAAAAAAACTCCCTGATACATTACAGGAAGTTCCTAAATTATTAGGATTCGCATTAACACTCACGATTGGCAAAAAAGAAACAATAGCCGTTGTAATAAATAAAAATCTATACCCGCTTAATACATTAACCATAACTTTATTCCCAATTTGCCTTTCTCCCCTGTTAGTTAAAAATAAAAAACATTCCCCATAACATTAAGTTAAACACACTAAAAATAGCAAGTATAAAACTTAAATAATCACTTTATACTTCAAAAACACTCTATAACTTATGTAAAAATTACTCTATATTTCATAGGCACCTAAAAACGATAGTATAAACCGCCTGAAAAAATAATCCCTGAAAAACCACCTTTTCTAAGGCAATGCTGATAAGTTACATCTCCATGCAAAGAAGAGTTTGAAGACAACTGAGCCTTCAATCCCATTCCAGTTTCTAGAGAAGAGCCAAAAGCGCTTATTGGAATTCATCTCCAAACCGCACACGTTGTTTTCCTCTAAAACTAATGGCAAGCTGAAGCTTGCAATTGAAAGAAACAACAAGAGCCTCTTCAGAAGCAGCAAGCATCTTTCTTAAAGACCACCAACACGCATCACCCATAAATCAAGTTTTCCCATCTCAATATCAAAACCATCAATATCAGACGCCTTATCAAACCGCACATTTTGATAAATAACCTAAACCTGCGGATCAAAAATAACCCCTTTATGCCCTGTCATAAATGACTTGCCCGCAATCAATGAAGCACTCAAAGGTGTTTCCTTCAATGTTGCTGTCTTGCCTCTTGCTTGCGTGAGAACATCCCCTTTAAATAAACCATAGGAAAAAAGGACATCTATATAAAAGCCTGTATCATGCTGCATGCTGCCATATACTGTAATAGACCATTTATCAAATGTACTTTTTTGCTTTCTTTAACATCTTGAAGTTGTAGAGAGTTTTTTTCCATTATTCTTCATTATTCCAGAGCTCAAAGTGTGATGTGTATCCTCAATCGCATTGAGCAAGACACTTGCCTCTATACCATGAACATCAGAAACCTGAATCTTACCTTCATCAAAGGAAAGAACCACCCTGCTTCACACCAAACACAGATTGAGATAACGTAGCATTTCTACCACTTTTCTTTTCGCCATTTCCTGTAATAGAACTCTTTTTAAAAGAAGTTTTATTATCTTTTGACACAACCACTGCTGATGTAATCTTCTCAGATCTCTTTAATTCTAAAATTCCATCAGTTCCTGAAAGCCTTTTTCCCCTTTACTTTTTTGCGGCTTAATAACTATGTTATGAGTTCGTATTGTAAAAATAACACCTGTAGTCCTCCTATCCAATCCACTCATATATAACTTATTACGACTTCCAAAAGTACGAGAAGCATCAACTGTATCACACGAATGCGACTTAAAAAGAGAATTACACGAGGGGTTATAATCTTCTGCACTCACATCTATATTGTGCACGAAGAAAGAAATAGAGGTCGTAAGAGAACACACACATATAGCGTTTTAGTACTTTAATCATAATTTAGTCTAAACTTCCTTTATTTTATTCATAAAAAACTGAAAAGACACACCTAGTTCATCTACTTATTATGCACCGTTACATATAATTTGTTTTGTATTATATGTAAAGTCAAAAATCAGAAAAACGACACAACAAAACCATGTTTTGTGCTTATGTCTTTCACAAAGGGTGTATTAAAGAAAAATACAATTAAAAATGATAACTTAATCCACCAGAAAAATGCGTTCCGGAAAAGCCGTCACTCGTAAATTTATGCTGATAAATCAGATCGCTATGAAAAATAATTTTGGGAGATAATTGCGAAAAAACACCAAATCCAGCTTCTAAAGAAGTCCCAAAGGAACCAAGCTGGAAAGCATCTTTAAAATATACAAATTGTTTATCATCAAAACTACGAATGAAATGAAGCTTACCATAGAATGAGAGAACATGTGCATCTTTATCTTTAGTAAATGTAAGTGTCTTCGTTAAATACCCACCAATACGCATCCCCCAATGATCTGGACTTCGCATATCAATATTAAAATTATCAATATCACGAGTCTTATGAAACTGGAGATTTTGATAAACAAACTGAACCTGTGGTTCAAAAATAAAATATCGGCTGCCTATCATAAACGTTTTACCAGCAATTAAAGAAACACTTAGGGGCTTCCCTCTCAATGCAGCCGTTTTACCTCGCTCAAGTGTGAGAACATTTCCATTAAACAAACCATAAGAGAAGAGACCATCCATATAGAGACCCGTATCATGCTGCATGCTTCCATATGCTGTGATTGTCCATTTATCAAATATACTTTCTTGACTTTGTTTAACCTTTCGAGGCTGCAAAGAAAGCTTGCCATAATTTCCCATAATCCCAAAAGATGTCGTACTGTATGCACTTTCGATTTTCTTGAGTAAAATACCTGCCTCTAGTGCATTATAATCAAGCTCACCGCCATAATCACCATATTTAAATGCAGACAAATTTGAAGTATAATGATGATGTCCACCGTAACCGCGCAAAAACAAAGCGGGATTTTCATCATTTTTCAACAACCGACCAGGAACAGTTCGCAGCGCTTGCAACTGCTTGCTTTGATTACTGATATCCATCAATCCAGCATAAAATAAGGTATTTGGCACAAGAATATAAGTCAAAACCTGTGGAACAACGACTCTCACATTTGGCTCAAAATGAGAAGAAGGCTCAAAAACAGATGCCGGAACAGAAGAACCAGACGCAGGTGGAGTAACAACAAAAGGAGTGGGTGAAACAGATGGCGGAACAGAAGAACCAGATGCAACTGGGGAAACAACAGAAGGAATGGATGAAACAGATGACGGAACAGAAGAACCAGATGCAACTGGGGAAACAACAGAAGGAGTGGGTGAAACATGCGGCGGAACAAGTGAACCAGATGCAACTGGGGAAACAACAGAAGGAGTGGATGAAACAGATGACGGAACAAGTGAACCAGATGCAACTGGGGAAACAACAGAAGGAGTGGGTGAAACATGCGGCGGAACAAGTGAACCAGATGCAACTGGGGAAACAACAGAAGGAGTGGATGAAACAGATGACGGAACAAGTGAACCAGATGCAACTGGGGAAACAACAGAAGGAGTGGGTGAAACATGCGGCGGAACAGGTGAACCAGATGCAGGTGGAGAAACTGGATTAGATTCAGCAATAGCGGGAACAACAGGTGCAAGAGAGGAAAGAGGATTGGGGATCTCAAGTACAAAAACATCAGATACATTAGGTGTGGTCGTAAGATGGGAATCCCTATCAGGAGAATCTACAGGAGAAGAAAGACTTGGCTCCTGAGACTTTTGCTGAGAGTTAGAATCAATAGAACCATCCTCACCTCCAGTAATATTAGGATGAATTTTAGGAAAAGAAGGAATATCATCAGAAGAAGGGGGGACAACCAAATCAAGAACAGGAAAAACTTTAGTGGAATCAACAAATTGACTTTCAAGTCGGAAATCCCAAAATGTTCCAGAGTTTTTAAGCACTCTTTGATTGGAATCTGCCGCCCCTAAAGCAGAGCCTGGACCATAACTCTTAAGATGATACTGATAGGGGGAGGCTTCAAGTGTGACATACCCCCCCTTTAACTGAAAAGAATCTTCCATGGCTTTTCCATAAACCTGAATAATGGAAATCCCCTGATTATTACCGCCCTCTCCCGTCAATGCCCCTGGACTTCCAGGAATCTTATAAACATGAACTGTTGTTTTTCCTTCAAGATCACCATTGATTAAAAGCCGGTCAGTTTTTTGCTCTTGCAGAGCTCCGCCTTTATCCAAATATGCATTAAGATAAAGATTCACATCACCGTGCGCTTTATAGACAGTCCCAAATCCTTTTCCAATGAGAAGTGTCTGATAACCATTTGTTTTTTTAGATTTTAATTCTTCAAAAACAAGAGAACTATCCGTAAGATTAACCGATGAAATAGAAGAATAATCTTTTAACCTAGAACCAGAAGCATCAGAATTTTGCAATTTGTCATATTTTGGTCGCGATAAAATCCACTTTGAACCATTTTTTAAATCTATCTTAGCTGTAGAACTTTCATCAACATGTGCGCCTCCTACAAGGGTAGAAGCATCAGCCTCAATCTTTACATTAGAACGCTCAACAGCTTTCAGGAGTGAATCTCCAGAAATTTTTGAATGTTGTGAGAGTTTAACAGAACTTTCGAATTCGCGACTATAAATAGCCGTACTTTCTGGAGCCATAAAAGTTGTCTTTGTCACATGGACAGTCCCTTTTCCAGGTATAATTGTTTTTTTATCATTTAAGACAGCTTCCCAAAAAAAGTGCATACCATTAAATCCATTCCCTCTCACAAAAACATTGGAATATTTTATATGAGCAGCATTATGGTTATTCCCCTGCACTACAATGCCATGAACATTGTCGACATTAACGTTTCCCTTCTGGAAATTAAGAGAGCCTTTCCCCTGAAGCATACTAAAAGCAGAACCTTCACGATGATTATCTGTATTTGTTCCCTGTTTCCCCCTCCCAGTAATAGAAACGCCCTCTAAATTAATTTCTCCATCTCCTCCTGTTTGAACACCAATACCATCAGCAAAATCAATTTTTCCTCCTTTCATATAAATTTTTGCACCATTATGACTCAAAAGACCTATCGCATCAGAAGATGTCTTAATCTCTGTCTTGGTCAAAGAAACAAACGACCCTTTACCCCCAACACTGATCCCCATTCTGGTTGCTTTAATCACCCCATCCTGCATTTCAAAAGCTCCCTCATCATTAATATCGGCCCCTATCGACACGTTATTTAACATGGAATCAAATAGAGCAACGCCTCCCCCATTTGAGGACTTTACAGCTGTTGTCCAAGCGTTTGTTTCTGAATGTCCATGTGCATTCGAAACACCGTTAATGATTATAGCCTCTCCCTCAATGACTGTATTTTTCCCTGATGCCTCTATGGCAGCATCAGAACTTTCACCCGTAAGTTGATAAGTTTTCTTGGTAATTTCATGCGTTTTACCATCATTACAGCGATAAAATGAGGCACTTTCGTTACATGAATATGGCTTCTTCTCAGAAGAAATCTCACCTGCATCAGTATTGTATACAAAGAAAAAAATAACCGTTGTAAAATGATATAAAGAGAGATGATTTTTAAACATAATTTTCTACAAACTTTCTTCCCCTTCTCTAAAAACAAAAAACACGCGTTCTGTTTAATAACTTTGGTTACGCGTGATAATTTAAAATACGTTTTGTATTTTATATATCCACCCTATGTTTTATGTAAAGCCAGAATCCCAAAATATCACAATTTAAAATTGTATTATTTATAAAAACGCGTAAAAATATAGATAGAAATAAAAATTCCACCCCAAAGCGGTGATTTCAAGAGAATTTAATAAAAATACACTAAAGGAAGAAAAACAGCATAAGAAGCAAAAACTGCAAACCAGAAAGTCTTATCTCGTTTCTAAAAAGAAACAAACTTGCTCATTCAAAAAAAACAACTTTTTAAAAAACTTATTTAAAAAGTTGCAAACAAATAATAAAAAACCACAAGCTATGCTTGTGGTTTTTTAAACAACTTACCTCAAGATGATCATCCTAAAAACGATAGCGCAATCCACCAGAAAAACTGATTCCAGAAAAACCACCTTTACTCAACTTATGCTGATAAACCAAATCACCATGAAGCGCAAATTTTTGAGACAAGCGAGCATTAAGACCTAATCCAGCCTCTAGAGAAGAACCAAAAGCCCCTAACTGGAAAGAATCTTTAAAGCGCACAGACCTTTCTTTTCCAAAATCATGGGCAAAATGAATCTTTCCATAAAAAGAAACATCACGATCTTTTTCAAACGCAGTAAGAGTCTTTATCAAGCGACCACCCATACGCACCATCAATTGATCAAGTTTATCCATCTCAATATTAAAATTATCAATATCGCGGACCTCATTAAATTGAAGATGCTGATAAACAACCTGAACCTGTGGATCAAAAACAACACCTTCATATCCTGTGGCAATTTTCTGACCACTCATCAAGGAAACACTTAAAGGGTTACCCTTCAATGTTGCCGTTTTACCCCGCGCAGTTGTCAGAACATCTCCCTTAAACAGACCATAAGATAACAAACCATCAACATAGAATCCTACATCATGCTGCATACTGCCATAAACTGTAGCAGTCCATTTATCAAATGTACTTTTTTGGCTTTGTGCAACATCTCGAGGTTGTAGAGAAAGCTTTCCATAAGACCCCATCACCCCAAAGGATATAACACTGTCAACATTTTCAACAGTTTGTAGCAAAACACCTGTCTCTAGTGCATAGTACCCTAGATCTCCCCCATAACCATATTCAAGCGCAGATAAATCTGAGGCATAACGATAACTTCCACCATAGCCACGCAAAAATGAAGCAGGATTTTCACGAATTTCCAACATTCCACTAGGATTAGTCCGTACTGTCTCTAACTGCTTGTTTTGATTGCTGATATCCATTAAACCAGCATGGAATAAACTATTTGGCAAAAGCAGATAAGTTGGAACCTGAGGCACAACAACCTTAACGCCTTGCCTAGAATGATGCTCCCCACCTAAACCAAGTTTAGAACTCTGAGTTAATCTAAATGTAGTATCAGAATCAATAAATCCATTTTCGAGGCGGAAATCCCAAAAATCTCCTTCACCTTCGACTAATCTTTGAGACGCACTCGCTCTTCCTAATTCAGAGTTTGGGCCATAAGCATGAAGCCTATATTGGTAAGGTAGACCGTCCAATGCAATATAATCACCATCCAACAAGAAAGAATCTTTCTCCGCTATTCCAGAAACCTGAATAATCGAGATACCTTTGTCATTTCCATAACGCTCCGTACCACCTCCAGGACTTCCTGAAACACCATGCACATGTACTATCGTTTTTCCTTTAATATCACCATGGATTAAAAAACGATCCGTTTTTTGATTCTGAAGAGCCCCCCCCTTATTCAAATAAGTGTTGAGATAAAGATGTGCATTACCCTGTGCTTTATAAACTTCACCTGTTCCTCTCCCAACACGAAGGGTTTGATAGCCATCAACTATGTTAGTTTCTGGTTGTTCAAAAATAATAGAACTATCAATAAGATGTATTAATGAAATTGATGAAACACCTATAGAACTAGGAACTTGCAAATTTTTATTTTTCGGTCGTGATAAAATCCATTTTGAATCACCTCTCAACCGAAATTCAGCAGAAGAACTTTCATCAACATGTGTCCCCCCTACAAGTGTAGAAGCATCCACTGAAACCTTCACAAAAGAGCCATCCTCAACCTTCAGTAATAAATCTCCAGAAAGTTTGGAATTATCCAACAGCCTAACAACACCACCAGATCCTCTGCTATAAATAGCTGCACTCTTTGGAACTGTAAAAGAAGTTCTTGTCAAGTCAACAATCCCTCGTACGGGTAAGTTCGTTTTTGGAAGACTTCCGAACATCTCTTCCTCACCCGCAAAAATATAAAAAGAATAGGGATACTCGTGATCTTTCATTTCCTCATTTCTGTCTCCTAGTCCCTCCCAAAAACGCAACCCATAAGACGTATTACTTTCTACCAAAACCGTAGAATCCACGATAGTTATAAACCTACCCTTCCCATCGATATTATTCCCATGCATTGAAAAACCATGAGCATTGGCTAGATTAACTTTACCTTTCTCAAAATGGATAAACCCATTAGACGCATGAAAAGCTGAATTTTCATTATGGTCATCTATACCCATCCCCTGACTACCTTGTTCGGTAATAGAACTACTCTTTAAAGCGACCTGTCCCCAATTTCTTACTTCAACTCCGATACCCTTTGTAAAGTTAATCTCTCCTCTTTCTATAATCACTTGTCCATATTCACTCGCCACGACCCCATACTTCCAAAAACTTTCTTTTGAAATAACAGCACTTGAAGCATCCTTAACAGTTATATTTTTCCCTAAGAGAAGCGTTTTTCTTCCAGATGCTTGTATAGCAACAGTTTCATTCGTATTTTCATCAGTTTTTTGATAATTTTTATTGTAAAAGTAGTGGCTTTTACCATCATTACACCGATAAAATTCACTATTCATACTACATGAAAATTGATCCTGATTATTTTGTGTCTTACCATTAACGCCAGAACGATCTTGTACCCCAGTATTAACAACAGCACCATCTTGAACCGTAGCATCAACATTGTGTGCAAAAAAAAGAAATGCTGTTGTAAAAGTACATAAGGAAAAACGATTTTTAAATAGATTGACCATAATTACACCATAATTTTGCCCATAAAAGTAACACGTAATGTATCAAAGAAAACTTAACAAAGAGAAAAATTAGTACGTTTTGGATTAACTGTGCAGACCTTATTAATTCTTTTTGTGTTTTATGTAAATATGGAATTTAAAAGTTACTAAAAATACAGACTAAATCTATTTTTTTATAAGGAATTTGCAAAAATATAACTGAAAAATGAGAGAAAAATCATCTTTAAAGTTGTTATTTAAAAGCAGCTTTAAGAGATTTTTGTACATTAAGAATGCCTATTTTAACTGTTGTTTAATCAATACCCAAAGCGTGTATAATTAATATTCGAGATAAATATTATATTGAAACAATAGGTACTCGTAAGCAGACAAAACTGAATATATGCCAAAATTGGGAAGCAAAGCTATCACATACAGCTGTTTTAGACAGTGTTTATGGAAATACGAACTAATTTAGAAAGAGGAGGAAAGTGTAAAAATTAAAATCTGTTCCGATTTTTACCATCTCTTTTCAACATTTAAAAATATTCAGAGCTGTATCTAAAAGGTGAAAATGACATATAATTTTATCTTTTTATTTATCACATTCTTTAAAGAAAACGCACTTTCAAAAAAATAATACGTTATTTATGTTTCTAATCCACCAATTTTCTCAGATATATCTCATTATTTCCATCCCCATTTCATAACGACAGCAGATATAATATCAAGTTTATCGGATACAGCCCTCATTGCGCCTGAGTAGCATCTTTGTCTTTGCCAATTTCTAATATTGTAAATCCTCTCCTCTTAACATAATCCCCCAAATTATATTGACTCCTTTCTTAAACGATTATCCACTTGCTAATCTTACATATAATAGACAAAGGAATGCTTTTTATGGATTCATCATAAGAGCATTGAAAATATTTCAGCGCCCTAAATTAAAAAATATCTTTATAAATCA
The DNA here is from genome assembly GCF_042195825.1 of Bartonella sp. AP40SXNS. Lineage (NCBI taxonomy): Bacteria > Pseudomonadati > Pseudomonadota > Alphaproteobacteria > Hyphomicrobiales > Bartonellaceae > Bartonella > Bartonella sp. AP40SXNS. The sequence continues at coordinate 18,119 of NZ_JBHIPB010000015.1, read as the reverse complement.
AAATATTATAAATAATATAATAATCACTCTGAAATACGCATTTTGAAACGATAACGTACAAACTCTTCAGACTTTTCAAAAAAAACGAAAGAAGTCCAACCCAAAAGCATATTAAAGATATGCAAAGTCACACTCTCGTAAAAATGCTATAACACAAAATGAATAGATAATGAGAAAAAGCCACAAGTATAACTTGTAGCTTTTTGAAAGATTAATCAAAAACAGCAACAAAACTAGAAATGATACCGCAATCCACCTGAAAAACTCGTTCCAGAAAAACCAGCTTTCGTTAGTTTGTGCTGATAAACCAAATCACCGTAAAGCGCAAATTTTTGAGATAATTGGGCATTAAAACCTAATCCAGTTTCTAATGAAGAACCAAAAGCACCTAACTGAAAAGCATCTTTAAAATGCACAAATTGTTTTCCTTCAAAACCATGAGCAAGATGAAGCTTGCCATAGAAAGAAACAACCTGAGCCTCATCAGTAGCAACCAGCCTCTTTGTTAAACGCCCTCCAACACGCCCTACCCACTGATGAAGTTTTCCTAAATCAATATCAAAGCCGTCCACATCACGTACCTTATTAAATTGAAGATATTGATAAACAACCTGAACTTGCGGATCAAAAACAAAACCGTCCTCTCCTACCATAAATGTTTTACCAGCAGACAATGAAGCACTTAAAGGATTTCCCTTTAATGTTGCCGTCTTGCCCCGTGCAGTTGTTAGAACATCACCTTTAAACAAACCGTAAGACACAAGACCATCAACGTAAAAACCTGCATCATGCTGCATACCACCGTATGCCGTAACTGACCATTTATCAAATGTACTTTTTTGACTCTGCTCAACATTCAAAGGTTGCAAAGAAAATCTCTCGTAAGCCCCGATAATTCCAAAAGAAGTGGAACCATACATATTTTCGATTGCTTTTAGCAAAACACCTGCTTCTAGTGCATTATAATTAAACTCGCCGCCATAACCATATTCAAGCGCGGAAAGATTTGAAGTATAACGATGATTGCCGCCATAACCGCTCACAAAAAAGAGAGGATTTTCACGACTTTCTAATAAGCCCCCAGAAGTAATTCGCAAAGCTTCTAACCGCTTATTTTGATTGTTAACATTCATCAAACCAATATGACGTAAAGCATTAGGCAAAAGGAGATAAGTCGGAACCTGCGGAACAACAGCCTTAACGCCCGGCTTAGGACGAGGATGGGGCTCCGGAGCTGGTTCTGGAGAAGGTTCTGGTCCCGGAATTGGCTTAGGAAAAGGATCTGGTTTAGGTTGAACATCAGAATCTATAGACCTACTTTCAAGGCGGAAATCCCAAAATTCTCCGCTCCCTTCCACTAATCTTTGATCCATGCTTGCTTTTCCAAACTCAGACCCTGGACCATAACCATAAAGCTTATATTGATAAGGTAATTCGTTTAACGCTACATAACTACCTTTCAACTGAAAAGAATCTTGCTTTGCTTCTCCTGAAACCTGAATGACTGAAATACCTTCATTATTTCCCCCCTTTCCCGTATATCCTCCTGGACTTCCTGCAACTCCATGCACATGAAGCATTGTTTTTCCCGAAACATCCCCATGAATTAAAACACGATCCGTCTTTTGATGATTAAGAGCACCACCACTATTCAGATAGCTATTAAGAAAAATAGAGGCACCATCCCGTACTCTATAAACTTCACCCCGTCCATTTCCAATACGAAGGGTCTGATAATCATCAATAGAAGGAGATTCTGGTCTTTTAAAATGAATAGCACTCTCATCCATAAGACTAACGAGTGAAATAGAAGAGATATTTGCAGCCTCATATTGATCTTTTTGCACCTGTTGTGGTAAAATCCATGTAGAATGACCTCCCAGATAAAGTTCGGCATGAGAATCTTTATCAACGTGAGTACGACCTTCAAGGGTAGAACCATCAGCCAAAACCGTTATAGAAGCCCCTTTCTCAGCTCTTAATAAAAAATTCCCTGAACGAAGAGTACTTTTCATCAAACTCACCGCACCAGAAATAAGGTTTTCACCATAAAGAGCCGTATCGTCTGAAACAGAAAACTCTGTGGTATCAAAATTAACAACTTCCAATCGTGGTGGAGCTTTTTCTTCCTCTAATGAAATCTCCTCTTTTTTATCCCCATCTTCGCTCCATGGCTTTTCTCCCTGAAAATAGATACCATAAGATCCCTCACCCTTTACGGTAACAGAAGAAGACTTAAAATTAGCCTCGGTCACATAAAAGTTATTCGATAAATCTTCATCTTCAGTTTCAGCTTCTGTTTCAGATCGTTCTGGTACAACATGAAGAGGCTTGATAGGATTTTCTAATAATATACCATGTGCATCCTCAACCTTAATAGTCCCCCCTGTAAACTCAACACGTCCCCCTTCATCCATTAAAATAGCCGCATCACTTTTGTCTCTGTGGCCTTTTCCAGTAACAGTAACACCATCGAGAATAACCTTCCCTCCCAACATCGCAGAAATCCCATGACTGTTGGTAAAGTTAACCTCCCCACCTTCCACCCAAATATCTGCCCCGCTATAACTGGAAAGACTTGCCTTCCCATCACGCGTATTAACTTTTGCACCCTCTAGAATAACCAATGAATTCCCCACAGCTTCAACAGCCCTATCACTGTCCTCTATAATCCCCTGCTTTACCTCAATGATTCCATTATGAGCAAAAAGAGCTAACTTTGTATTTTTAAGCGTCGTTTTTTTCAAAACAATCTTTCCATCATCGGATACAGCCACACCACGCAAAAAAGATTTATCAGAAACTTCACTGCTAACAGTTACATTCTCTCCATCAACTCTGGACCCTATCCGCTTCACCGTTATAGCAGTAGGATCATCAGGATAGTTGGAAACATTTTCGTTCGTAATTGTATAAGATTTATTATCAATTTTAGATTCCCCGCAATTATCGCATATATAATATAATCCACTATAAAAATAGAACGCAGGCTTCACACCTCTTCCATCAGAATCTCCATCTTTAGCAGAGTTATCTACATTATCCTGATGTTTGGTGTCCCCAGCCAATCCACTCAGCTTACGATAGTCACTTCCTCCACGAATACCCTCATCGTTATTGCCAACATTAATCATATTAGAAGGGTAATAATTATCCCCACTCTCTCCACTAAGAGGAAGCTTATGCTTATTATTCCCGCTAAGATAAGGAGAAGAATTAGCAGAGACAACTGGGATAACCTTTATAACATAAGGTTTACTATCCTTCCCCTCTGCAGCCGCATACACTTCTCTTCCATTTTGAAGCAAAGAGAGGATAGCTGTTGTACAAGCACATAAACATACATGATTTCTAAAAACTTTAATCATAGTTCCCTCGAAACTTTCCTTCCCCTCTCATTAAAAACAAAAGCACTTACAAAACACCCCCTTGCACACCTCAAAAATACGAAAAGTGTAACAAAAGAACATGCCTCATGCTTATTTGAACTGTGCAATGAATTATCCCAATAAATTTGGCAAAAGCTCTACGCTAAAAACCATCTATAAGAGAATAACAACAAAACACAATTTATAAGTGTATAATGCATTCTGTATTTCGTGTAAAGAAAAAATGAAACCAGTGCGTGCAATTAATTAAAAACACAATCCAGCCTTGTGAACTTTAAAAATTAATCCACAAGGAGATGAATGAAACAATGATTTAAATCCGTAAAAAACAAACTCTCAAAAACGAGCTTTAGAAAACATCAAATATTATATTAGATAATATCAATACAGTACTAAAAAGGATAACGTAACGCATACCAGTCTGCTGAACGCTTAAAAAGCCGATAAAAGCGAAGCACTCTATCGCATCAGTAGCAGCATAAATTTTAAGAAAATTCGCTTTAGCGGAGAAAAGTGCTCTCATACACAAAAAAACTATGTTTTTTTGCTCAATCAAGAAGACGAAAATCTTTTAAAGATAACACAAGTTGTTACAAAGAAAAAAGGCAGCACAATGTGCTGCCTTTTCTAAAAAGGTACATAGTGTACCTTATATTAAAACTGATAACGTATTCCTCCGGAAAAACTTGTTCCCGAAAAACCAGCCTTATTAAGCTTATGTTGATAGAGAATATCAGCATGCAGAGAGAACTGTGGCAACAATTTGGCATTAAAACCTAATCCAGCCTCTAGAGAAGAACCAAAAGCTCCTAACTTGAAAGCATCATTGAAATGCACAGACTGTTTTCCTTCAAAACCATGAGCAAGATAAAGCTTACCATAGAAAGCAACAGCATTCACGCCTTCAGAACCTGTAGGAATCTTGGTTAAACGTCCACCAACACGTGCTACCCACTGATTAAGGTTACCCATTTCAATATTAAAATTGTCGATATCACGGGCCTTATTAAACTGGAGATGTTGATACACAACCTGAACCTGCGGATCAAAGACAAAGCCCTTATATCCTGTCATAATTGTCTGACCACCAGCTAAAGAAACACTCAAAGGATTACCTTTTAATGTTGCCGTTTTACCCCGTGCAAGGGTGAGAACATCACCTTTGAACAGACCATAGGATAAAAGACCGTCAACATAGAAGCCAACATTATGCTGCATGCTACCATATACCGTAGCAGTCCATTTATCAAATGCACTCTTCTGACTGTGCTCAACATTCACAGGCTGCAGAGAAAGTTTTCCATAAGTTCCCATAACGCCAAAGGATATAGCACTATCAGCATTTTCAATAGTTTGCAGCAAAACACCTGCCTCTACACCATTATAACTAAGATCACCTCCGTAACCATATTCAAGTGCGGACAGATCTGAAGCATAACGGTAACTTCCACCATAGCCGCGCAAGTATAAAGCAGGATTTTCACGAACCTCTACCATTCCTGTAGAAGTCATCCGCAACGTCTCCAATTGCTTATTTTGATTGCTAATATCCATCAAACCAGCGTGGAATACGCTATTAGGCAAGCTGAGATAAGTTGGAACCTGTGGAACAACAGACCTTACAAATTGTGCAGGAAGGGCAGCAGATCCAACAGACTTAACATACTGATTTTCTAGACGGAAGTTCCAAAATTCTCCACCATCCTTAACAAATTTCTGCTGAACATGCTCCTGTTTCGAAGTCGCTTCTGGAGCATAAGCACGAAGGGTGTATTTGTAAGGTGAGTTTCTCAGTGCAACATAATTGCCATCGAGTTGGAAAGAGTCTTTCTTCGCTTGACCATAGACCTGAATAATTGAAACAGTATGAGCAATCTTGGCATTCGCTTTACCATCTCCTACATTGCCCGCATCACCTCGTACATGTATTTTTGTTTTTCCAGAAACATCACCATGAATGACAAGCCGATCAGTGACTTGCTGATCACTCCGATCACGAGGATTTAAACGTGCATTGAGATGAATTACAGCATTACCCTGTGCCGCATAAACAGTTCCTTTCCCATTTCCAATATGGAGAGTCTGATATTTGCCTTCAGATTCCGAAGGTGCAAAATCAATAGCACTATTTACAAGACTTACAGAAGCAATGCATGAATCCACACATCCTGAATCTAGAGTTCCCAAATTCCTCTGTGCACTTCTTTTTAGAATCCACTGTGAATTATTAGCCAAGTCTAATTTTGCATAAGAATTTTTATCAACGCGAACACCGCCTGTAACAATAGAACTATCAACTGAAACCAATATGTTCGAATCATTCTCGGCTTTTAATAACAAGTCACCAGCAAGAGTTGTTTTATTTTCTAATGAAACATGACCACCAGAATTATTACCATAGATAGCTATACCATTTGCAACTTGAAAATCAGTTTTTTTCAACGAAACTGTCCCCGTTACGCCTATAGGTGTATTCTCCTGTTTGGATACAACGCTCCGCTTAACAACGCCTGTTTGCGCAATTTCTAGATTCTGACTTCGATTTTGTTGACTCGCTTCCTTCTGTGTTCCCCCATCAAAATATATGCCGTAGACTCCGTCGCCTTCCACTTTAACAGTAGAAAACTCGATATTTACGTAATTCATAGTAGGACGAACGTCAGAAGATCTCCTTCTCCTAGAAGAGCCGGTCTCAACCACATTATCATCAGACTTTATAATCCACAAAGCATGAGCATCAGTAACAACATTTCCGTTCTTAAAATCAACAGAAGCATTATCACTCACCAAAAAAGCTGCACGTCCAAATTTCTCTGTAGAATTCGACTTTCCTGCTTCTTTTTTCGCAGTAATATTAACTTTGTTTAATCTTACACGTCCCCCAGCTTCTGATCTCACAGCCACTCCATTTGTCAGCATAACCTTTCCAGAATCCATAGTTACCTCACCAGCCTGACTCGCCAAACCAGCCACAGCTAAATCCCCCGTTACGTTAATTTCCGTATCCTTTAAATTAACAGATGATCCAGAACCCGCCAAAGCGCCCACATAAAGCGCATCTACTGTTCCACCAATCATCTTAACCTTCCCGCCACTTTGCGCTTCAAGCCCAATCACAGAAGAGGTAATTGTTGATTTATTATCCAAAACAACTTCTGCCCCCTCTTCTGCAAGCACAGCACTCACGGCATATATTTCATTAAAATCAACATTATTTTTGCTATCAGAAAAATCCGCACCACTAATTGTGGCTCCCTCTAACTTAATAACCGTATCCTGATTTTTTGCATGCATAGGATGTTGAGTTTTATCACTTACCTTCAGTGTCTTCCCTGTTATTGTCCGCGATTTACCATCTCTACACAAATAAGTAGTCTGTGATCCCTTCTCACCATTATTCATATCATCACATGTAGAAGAAACCGTTTCCTTAGAAGAAACATCTCCATTACCAGTACGACTAAGCATAAGAACACGCCCAACAGCTCTAGAAGATACAGCAGATGTCTCAGAAACCACAGGAGAAGAAGCATTCATAGCAGAAGCCCGATTAGAAGATATAACAGCTATCTCAGAAACCACAGAAGTAGAAGGCTGCATAGCAGAAGCTCCATTAGATATAGCAGGTATCTCAGGAGCAGAAGGCTTCATAGCAGAAGCTCCATTAGATATAGCAGGTATCTCAGGAGCAGAAGGCTGCACAGCAGAAGCTCCATTAGATATAGCAGATATCTCAGAAGTAGAAGACTTCATAGAAGAAACTCCATTAGAAGATATAACAGCTACCTCAGAAACAACAGGAACAGAAGCATTCATAGCAGCCTTCATAGCAGCAGCTGATTTTATAGGTGATGGCCTCTTAGATACAATATGATCCCCAGGTGTTACAAAAATTTCATCGGCAGATATTACAGGTCCTCTACCTGTATCAGATCTCCCACTTAAATTAACTCTTGGAGGTACTAAAGATGCCAAATTTCTGGATAAAGAAGGAGTAACAGATGACGGAGATGGAGTAACAGGTAAAAAGGTATGCACTACAACCTCAGATGTTTCAGATTCCGTAAAATCTTCGTTATCATCATCTTCATAAAATTCGTCAGATGTTTCAGATCTCAAAAGTGAATTGCCTTGAACAGAGACTACAGATGTAGATTCCCCAGATACAGGAGGAGTTATGGATTCACTATTTACTTCACCAGCACCAGTGTCAGCATTAGTATTTATTGCAGTTTCAGTAGAAGCATCAGTAGAATCAACTGCAACAAGTGGCTTAGCCTTAAAAATAGGTTGAAAATTAGCAGTAGCAGTATAAGCAGAAACGAGAGGTATAAAATATTCATTTTCTAAACGAAAATCCCAAACACTTCTACTATTTTTAAGTAATGTCTTATCAAAATACTGCATTTTCGGAGGAGTAGTTGGACCATAAGCACGAAGAACATACTTATAAGGTAACCCTTCTCGTGTAATATAATCACCTTTCAGCTTAAAAGAATCCCTCTCTGCATTTCCAAAAACCTGAATAATTGAAATGCTATGAGGTGTATCCTGACTTTGTGATATACCATCAGAAGTATCATTCACAACTACCATTGTTTTTCCAGAAACATCACCATGAATCAACAATCTGTCAGATATTTGAGAATTTTCTGTATTGCTAGGCATCAAATTTGCATTGAAGTAAATTGTAGCACCAGAAGCGGCAGAAGCAGCACTATAAACTGTTCCATCCCCATCTCCTATGCGAAGGGTTCGATACTCAATATCTTTATTAGATGTATTTTCATTTTTCAAAGAAGTAAAAAATCTAACATTACTATCTACAAGATTCATAGACGAAAGACATGAATCTACACAACCCGTATTTGAATTTTCCAAACTATTATGCAGATTCTTTGTTAAATACCACTCTGATCCCCCAGATAGAAAAAGCCTAGCTTGAGATTTTTTATCAACGTGAGCTCCCCCCATGACGACAGAGTCTTCAACAAAAACCGACAAATGCGACCCCTCTTCAGCTTTCAACACTAAATCACCCGAAAGAGTTGAGTCATCTTTTACAACGACGTACCCATCCAAACTGTTACCATAAATGACCACACCATTAGGAACTCTGAAAACCGTATTTTTCAAAAGAACTGCATACAAACTATCTCCATCATCTTTTATTCCACCCTCTCCTAGATTTTGACCTACATTTTGATCACTTTCTTGTCTCACACTCGTTTGATCATTTTTTCTCCTCACATTCGAAGGTATATCACCAAAAAATACACCATAAGACTTACCTTCCACTTTAACGGTTGAATTTTGAATATCAGAAACTATTAAGTTGACAACCCTAGAGTTTGCATCTGGTTTAGACGCCACCACTGCAGAATCTCCAGCGCCAGCTCCAGATGGTGCACTAGTACTTCTAGAATCTGCACCGCTTCCTAAAAAATTCTCTATAGGGAATAAAGCCTCAAAATACGTGGAACTAATATTATTAAGGACAGCGCCATCTCTAGTTTCAATAGAGATGACCTCACCAATGAAAGAATCACTATCAGCCTCAGAATCCTGTTGCGTATCATCGCCATCCTCACTCTCCGCTTCTACTCCATTAGAAGCTCCAGAGACTCTATTAGAAGCTACAGAGATATTATTCTTAAAGCTATCACTTACCAAAAATGCAATAGTATTAGGAGCTCTAAGTTTTCCATTTTTAAAGGAAATAGTACCTCCAAGTGACAATAAACCTATATTCGTCTCCGAAGTACCAACTTCTGTAGTTTTTGGTTCCTCAGCAACATTGATAACCGTCCCGTCTAGTAGAACAGTCCCCTCTTTTGTAGAGATAACTCCTATTCCACCCTCTTTCACGGTAATTGCTCCAGACCTCATCTCGATAACGGATGGGCCCAAACTAACTAAACCGATTCTTTTAACATTAATATCTACATTCTCTAAAACAATCCACCCATTATCACTAGCAAGAGCACCTATATACGCATCTCTGATTCCTCCCCCCACCATTGTGATCTTTCCAGTCTCTTCAGCCCGAAGCCCAATAAAAAAACCCTGAATATTTGAGTTTTTCAATTTAACCTCCGCACCCATATTTGAAGCAGAATCTCCGACATATACACCAACATAAAGCGGATCATGAATATATAAACTACCTATGTTCTCTATACCTACTTTATAATCCTGTATACCTACTGCAGATAAACTTTCAGAAAGTTCTTTCCCAATATTCATACTTTCAATGGATACTTCGTCCAAATTAACAACTACTTTCCCATCATCAAGGGGAGATTCCACATTTACAGCGCTCTCACCTTGATCCGCTATAATAGTCCCCCCTATTAGAGCATATACTCCCGACTGATCACAGGAAATAGATCCATATATTCGCTGATCACCATTGAGTAAATCAGCCAATCCTTTACCTGCCTCCACAGAATCTATAAATTCTAGAGCCCCAACACCATCACCAACCGGTGTAGATACACTCACACCAGGCACAAAAAGACCTGCTCTATCAGGTGTTAAAGAATTCAATACAAAACTTGATATACCTGGCATACCAATAAGACCATCTGCACTCGCTTTTTGTACTCTTAGCGCCTCTTCCCCCACTGGAAAATATGTTTCAGCTAAACTATCTTTTTTCGGAATATTAAATAATGTCCAAACATCTACATTTCTTGGAACATCTAGTAATCTAACTAACTCTCCACCTACTCCACTTGGCACACCTGCATGCCCCTCACGTGCTCTCTTCCCACTTGCTATTGCTGTTTTTGCTTCTTTTGCCTCCACATTTTCTGCTCTTGTTGCTCTTGCCTTCCTAGTGGATACACCGCCTGTACCTGGAACACCTGGCATACTATTCAAAGCACCATTTGATATAGTACCTGGACCAACACCTGGAATAGCAGGCAGATTCGTTGTATCTGCCCCACTCGCAACACCTGATATAGCCTTTGGTCTTTGTTGACTTACAGTGTTTAATCCTCCTCCTGCTATATTACCTGATAATAAAGTATCTTGTACAAGAGCTAATGAGCCATCAAAGCCAGCTGGTACACCTGCTTGCGGCACATTTACTACTGTTTCCATCCTAGTAGATAAGACGCCTGAACTAGGAGTAGATAGGACACCTGAACCTGGGACCCCTGGCACAGCACCTGTACCACTCGCAACACCAGGTACTGCACCTGCACCACTCGCAACACCAGGTACTTCACCTGCACCACTCGCAACACGAACACTACTATCTGCAACATTCCGTATCATGCCAGGAACAAAAATATTATTCTTTCTAGAATGACAAGCACTAATAGGTCGAATATGATTTAAAACAGGCACAATCTGAGCCTGAGCCTGAGCCTGAGCCTGAGCCTGAGCCTGAGGCTGAGGCTGAGGCTGAGCAGAACCACTACCAACAGGATTACCGACTCTAGGTTCTGCTCTTCCAGAAACCTCCACTCCTCCGGGTGGTGTTATAGCCCCTGTGCTCGACCCTCCAATGAAAGAGGTAAATGATGATAATGAAGGAAGGAATGATGAGAACCAACCATTCCCCATAGAAACATCTACACCTTGTAAAAAGAAGAAAGCACTTGTTGTTAGTGCGTACAAACGTGTACGCTTTTTAAATACATTGATCATATGTCAAACTTTCTAAATAATGTTGCAAAAACACTAGAATTAAGTGAAAATGAGGTAAGTGAACAATTTGTAACATATGTCAGTCAACTTTACAACATAGTGTTATTTATTTACGCTTCATTTTGTGCATAAAAATACCAAAGTTAAGTTTTTAAGTGCGCAAACCTTTGTAATATTAGATAAAAGGATAAAATCACGATGATAAAATATATGAAATGGATGACTTCTGTTTTACTGGTTGCAATTAGTTTTGCAACGATTTTGTGGACGCATACGAGTATTGCAAATACGAGTACCCAGACAAATATAACAATTGATCATGTTTCAGGCACGACTTCTGTTCCCACTTCTCCGCAAAAGGTTGTTGTGTTTGATCTTGCCTCGCTAGATAATATGAATCGCCTTGGTATCCAAGCAGTTATCGGCGTTCCTGAAGGAAAAAAACCTTCCTATCTGCAACAATTTGACGATGCAAAATATGAAAGAATAGGGACCGTTTTTGAGCCCGATTATGAAAAAATTGCCACTCTTCAACCCAATTTGATTATTATTTCCTCCAGAACCCAAGCAAAATATAAAGACTTATCCAAAATAGCTCCAACAATTGATCTAACAGTAGAAAATGAAAATTCTCTTGAAGATATTAAACGAAATGTGTCTATCCTTGGAAAAATTTTTGGCAAAACACAAGAAGCAGAAAAGGAAATTGCAAAACTCAATGAAGCTTTTGCTGAAGTCCATAAAAATACCCAAGGAAAAGGCACCGGGCTCATACTCATGACCTCTGGTGGAAAAATCAGTGCTTTCGGACCAAAATCACGTTTCGATATTTTTCACTCCGCTTTTGGAATTGCCCCTGCAACCGATAAACTTACCGTGCAAAAACATGGACAACTCATTTCTCCTGAATTCATTCTTGAAACCAATCCTGATTGGTTGTTAGTGATTGATCGCGATGCAGCCATTGGGCGGGAAGGACAATCCGCAGCACAATTGCTCAACAATGAGCTTGTTCACCGCACAACAGCAAGCAAACAAAACCAAATTATTTATTTGGACTCTTGGAGCTGGTATCGTGCAAATGGTGGTTTAACGGCACTCATTGAAACCGCACAGCAGATCAATGAAGCCTTTACAAAGAGCAAATAAGCGCACGAAAGAGCTTGCTTGCTATATAAATAAAATTTAAAAGCAGAGGTTGTTTATAAAATAACCTTTGTTTTTTTATTAAATTTTGTTAGAAAATGATTTAACGTGAAGAATTACTGGATAACCATAACACTTCTAATTTTCCTGTCTATCCTCAGCATTTTTGTTGGTTATTCTGATGTCTCACCTTCTAACCTTTTCGCAGCCGATCCCCATGCGTGGCTTATTTTTTGGCAAACGCGTCTTCCTCGTACCATTGCAATCATTTTAGTAGGCGCAGCACTTGCACTTTCAGGTATGATTATGCAACTATTAACACGCAATCGCTTTGTCGAGCCATCAACCGTCGGAACCGTTGAATCTGCTTCCCTTGGCATTCTTTTTATTATGATTTTTTGGCCCGATATTCCTGTTTTAGGAAAAATGGTCGTTGCGACAATCTTTGCCATGGCAGGCACTTTACTTTTTATGTTTTTATTGCAACGCATTCCTCTAAAATCTGCTCTCATTGTCCCCCTTACAGGGATTATGCTAAGCTATATTATTGGCTCTTTAACCAATGCCATTGCAGATTATGAAATGTTACTTCCTTCTCTTCAAGCTTACTTATTTGGCAGTTTTTCGATGGTTCTTGAAGGAAAATATGAGCTTTTATGGCTATCTCTTCCCCTTTGTATTCTGGCCTATTGTACTGCTGATCGCTTTACGGTTGCAAGTTTGGGAGAAGATTTAACCAATAACCTTGGATTGAATTATCGTGTTGTCATGTTTTTTGGTCTTTTTATTGTCGCCTCAATCACTGCTGTTGTTGTGTGTACCATTGGCCGTATTCCTTTTGTTGGATTGATTATTCCAAATATTGTTTCAAGTTTCATGGGAGATAATATGCGCTATACCGCTCCTTGGGTGGCCATCAGCGGTGCAGGATTGGTCTTGATTTGTGATCTTTTAGGACGAATCATTCAACCTTCTTTTGAAATTCCCATCAGTACCATGATGGGCGTGATCGGTAGTTTTATTTTTATAATACTCCTTTTACGCTGGAGAAAGCATCTTGGATAGAAAAAAAACAACAATATGTGTATTAACGACGCTTATCATCATGGCATGTACTGTCATTAGTCTTTACATGGCGTGGAATATCAATGTTTATACATGGACATTTCGCCTTACAAAACTTATCTCTCTGCTCCTTATTGCCTATGCAATAAGCGTTTCTACGATTTTGTTTCAAACAATTGTTAACAATCGTCTTCTTACCCCTTCACTTATGGGATTTGATCAGCTTTATATTTTAATAAAGACTATCCTGCTGTATTTTGTAGGCTCTCTTTCTTTGCCCTTTTTGAATGAAGAAGGGCAGCTCATTCTCGAAGCCCTCATTCTCATTATCTTTTCAACAAGTCTTTTTCGCTGGCTCTTTTCAGGAAGCTTAAAAGGGCTTCACTTGACGCTTTTAATTGGTGTTGTTTTAGGCGGCTTTTTTTTCAGTTTACGCATGTTTATGCAATTGCAATTAAATCCAGACCAAATGATGAATTTAACGGACATCATGTTTGCAAATTTTAATAAATTCAATACGTCATTAATAAGCTTTGCCACAATCATTGTCTTCATTGTAAGTTTGATTGGATGGCGTTCACGTCATCTTCTTGATATTTTGGCTTTGGGACGTGAAAATGCTCTCAATCTTGGCGTTAATTACCACAAAAGTGCGACAGCTGTCCTTATTTTTGTTTCCATTCTTGTATCCATTTCCACCGCATTGGTAGGCCCCGTCACTTTTTTTGGACTGTTAGTTGCCAATCTTTCCTATGAACTTTCTCCTCAAACAAAACACAGTGTTGTTGTCCCTATTGCAATATTATTAGCGATTATTTGTTTGGTGGGGGGACAATTTATTTTAGAGCAAATTTTTCATATGGCAGGGCGTTTAAGTTTTATCATTGAGTTTTGTGGAGGTATCGTCTTCTTAATGTTATTGATGAAGGGAAAATTAAAATGATTGAGATCAATCATCTTTCCAAGGCGTACGGAGCACGATTGATTATCGATAATTTATGCCTTCATCTTCCAAAAGGGGGGATTATTTCTCTCATTGGGCCCAATGGTTCGGGAAAATCAACTCTTTTAATGCTGATAAGACGTCTTTTACCGCACCATCAAGGGACAATTAACATTGACGGCTTTGATATTGATAAAATTCCTCACGATATTTTGGCTCAAAAACTCTCAATTTTACGTCAAGATAATCCTTTATCCTTCCGTTTAACCGTGTATGATTTAGTAAGTTTTGGGCGCTATCCTTATTCAAAAGGCTGGTATACACATGAAGATAAACAATTTATCGACAGTGCACTACGCTATCTCGGCTTACAAGATTTACAAGACCGTTTTTTAGATGAACTTTCTGGCGGTCAGCGTCAACGCGCTTTTATAGCAATGGTTATCTGCCAAGACACTGATTATCTTCTCTTAGATGAGCCATTAAACAATCTGGATATGAAACATGCCGTTTCTATGATGAAGCAATTACGCCGCACAGCTGATGAACTGAAAAAAACCATTCTTATTGTTATGCACGATATTAATTTTGCCTCATCTTACTCAGATATGATTGTTGCACTGAAAAATGGGAAAGCAGCCTATTGTGGGACTCCAAAAGAAATCATGCAACCAAAAATTCTTAAAGACATTTATGATGTCGATATTCAAATCAAAACAATTAATGACATCCCTATCGCTCTTTATTATCGATAATCATAAAATTTTTTTCGCTTACATGCACCGTAGAATCTGCTAGGGATAGTAAAATTGGCTTATTGGGGAATAGTTTAATGGTATAACAGCTGACTTTGACTTCGTCAATCTTGGTTCGAATCCAAGTTCCTCAGCCCGTATTTAATGATTGTAGCTTATCATCGGGTTTTGTATAATTTGAAAGTAGATTTTGCATCAATTTATTTTTTTCAAAGGATCTTCAAAAACTTTCAAGGATTATTTAAAATCCCTTTAATGCATATTTTCTCTTCCTCTAAAAATTGCAATTTGAGATGATAAGCTCTTGAGCCGGTGCGGATTCTTTGAACCACATGTATAAGATGTGCCAACCCCTTTTATCTTAAATTGGCTAAAGATTTTTCGGACCTGAAGCACATAATTGAGAGAGAAGAAACTTTCCCTTTAATTGCACAAGCAAAGCAAACATCGTCTGGTAATCCTCTCGCAAATAAATCCTTTCCATAATAATACACGTATATCTGTCTCTGTTTATGGGAAAGCCTTATCTAATAGCTATAAACCTATCTAAAGAGAGAATTCAAAAAAGAAAGCCGAGCCAAATGATATGACGCGGCTTTCAGATATTGATTATAAGATTCAAATGAATCATCCACAATGGAGCAATAAATTCATATATACAAAACGTATCATATTGCAAGTGCTCTATTTAGAAATATGAAAACTTATCAAAAGAAACGTAAATGATAGCTATGATTTTGATATCATTCATTAGCATTATAGAATCTATAAACGCTTGGTAACTTTATCAATCCAATCAAAAGAAAATGCATCTTAAATGAATGTTTTCTCAATAAGGCTTTCATAAGTATCTTTTCATTTTGCACTCAAATGTACCTTCTTTGCAAATTAACCAGCTCAAATTTGAGTTGGCAAAATTAACCAATCTAATTTTGGAGGCGTTATCTTTAGAATAGCCATCTTTAAACATTATAGCTTTTGACTCAAAATTGAATAAAATCCCATACCTTAGATGTTACAATGGTTTTGAATTTTGCTGCCTCATCTTTTTTTCAATAGGTGCCCCCCAAATTTTGAGAGAGCTCATTTGGTTTCGTATTTTTAAACTGTAACTTTTAAAACGTTTTTTCTCGCTTGCTTGCGTTATATCATTAAAAGGCTTTCAATTTCATAAGACATAACATTGTGATTTTCATTCTATATTGTGATGATAGTATCTATATAATGCCTGCCTATCATTTACTAACTTTTTAGTAAGCGTTTTTAAAAACGATCTTGTCTTTAAATTCTTTTATGCAATCTTTATGAACTAAATCTATAAGCTTATGATAGTTTCAAACGATTATTCCTTTTAAGGTTACACTCAAATAAAGAGCAAAACACATCCATTCTTAAACGTATGCAATTTATGTTATCGATAATTCCAAACGACTGAAATTTAAAACAATGTGATTTGTGCTGTGATAAAAACGTATCATAAAATTTATGATACGTTATGAATGATAACCGCTTTTCATTTCATTTGAATGCACCCATGCGTTATAGTATTTGCATCATGATTTGCTTTTTATGGTCTATTCATCCATGGCAATTTTATATAAAAAATGATCAATTCAAACATGCATAAAAGTATGGATTCTTAAGTGGATTCATACAAAATAACTACACTTAATATATTGATTTTATTAGTTTTTATGTACAAAACCTTTTTAACTTCATAAAGATATCAATTTCCTTGTAAAAAATATTCCTCCCATTCCAATAAAAGGCTCAATATAAGTGCGATGAGGGATAGCTTCTATGATTTTACAAGTACTGATCACTGGCCATGCAATAACGCCGACTGATGTCCAAGCCAATTAGACCGCCTGTGGAAACAGGCAGGTTGTGGGGCTGAATATAGTGGAACAGCACCGAACGAATAAGCCACGCGCCGCAAGTAAGCCTCTTAGCGTGCATAGCTTATAGGTTTTGGAAACAGATAATTATTATAATTGAGGTACTATAATTTAGGCGATTAAAGATCGGATCTCAAACTTTTTAATCCAGTGGACAAACACGAATAATGTGTCCGTCCAGATCTTTGATTAGGAAGGTACGTCCAAATACATCAGTATACGGTTCCTTCAAAACATTTATCTCAACAGTGGTTTGCTCTTGCCATTCCACATATAGCTTATCTACGTCCTCTCCTGTTGGCAACATAATGCCGATTTCTGAAAAACGAGGCACATTCTCCTCAGGCGTATCGCCCCCTGACCAGAGAGCAAAGAGTGCATCCCCCGAAGAAGCAAATGCAACATAGCGTGGCGAGGTAAACACAGGTTCTTTCTTGAAGATGAATTTGTAAAAAGCTGTAGAATACTCTATGTTTGAGACATATACCAACTGTAGATTTGGGGTAACAGGATAAGTGGAAATATTACTCATTAATTCTCCATGATTTAGTAGCAACTGCCTGACAGGCTATACCTATATAGAGGATATTTCAACAAGAGTTTGTGATGCTTCCATTCGCGGTGTGCTCTATTTATATGTTTTTACTCACTTATTGCTATATGCTAAAATATCGAGGCCGCCACTACTGGGATTGTAATGATATCCTATCGCTCTTTATTATTGATAATCTAAAGATTTTTTGCTCTTGCCTACACTATAGAATCTGCTAGAAATGGTAAAATTGGCTTATTGGGGAATAGTTTAATGGTAGAACAGCGGACTCTGACTCCGTCAATCTTGGTTCGAATCCAAGTTCCCCAGCCAGTGTAGCTTGCCAGCGGGTTTTGTGTGTAGCTGTAGCTTGCCAGCAGGTTTTGTATATTTTGCCACTAGGTTTTGTACCAATTTATTTTTTCTCAAAGAGTTTTAAAGGGTCTTCAAATGCCTTTCAAAGGATATTTAAAGCTCTCTTTAACGCATTTTTCTGCTCCTATTTTTCCAAATCACTAAAGCATGTAAAGTCGGATTGAAATGCAAGGGGGACGATTCCTGTCGGACCATGGCGTTGCTTTGCTATAATAACCTCGGCTTTACCCTTGGCTTGCTCCATTGCCTCTTGCCATTTGTTATACTCAGCAGTGCTTTCTTTGGGTTCTTCATTTTTGAGATAATATTCTTCACGATAAACGAACAAAACAATGTCGGCATCTTGCTCGATTG
>NZ_JBHIPB010000014.1:0-31816 GCF_042195825.1 Bartonella sp. AP40SXNS | reverse complement strand
TGAAGGCGTCTTGATCCTTTTAGGCGTTAAAGACTGTAATTTCTCAATTCTTTCTAATTGCTGCTTTTCTGAATACCTACGAGAAAAATTATCTGTTGGGGAATGAAAAATAGCTGAGGAGCGCGCATAAACATTTACACCTGTAAACAAGCCAAAGAAAACAACAATGGCACGAAAAATTCTCAAAAGAGAACTTTGGCGTAAAAATACACAAAACAATACAGATTGCCCCCGCTTTGCATTATTCATGAAGCACTCTTTAAAAGAACTTCATGGAACCTCTAACAAGTCCACTCAAAACAGCCACTGCCCTATGACGCTTTTAACAAAAGCACATGCCTCTGTAACCCAAAAAGTGACACTAAAAAAACTGCTTTATTTTAACTGCTGAAGATCTCTCCCCCACATTTATATAAAGAAACCTCTAAACAAAACTGTTTAACCCGTCAATGGTTAATACATCAATATCCCCATAAATATAAAGGATAAATTTGCTCAACCATATCCCCTTGCATTCATAGAGTGAACCTTCAAAGGACGCCTAATCTATGAGTTTCGAATGGTTTTGAAGGTTTGAGAAACCTTCAAAACCTATCTATAAAATGCGTGGTAAAATGTATCAAAACACTCATTCTGATATCTTAAAGCACATAGTGCATTTGTCTTTTTTCCATAAAATAAACAGCAAACTTCACTACTTTGTTGATCTTATTCCATGTCATGGGCTGTGGATAAACAACCTTTAAAAACCCTTTTGAAAAAATTATCCCCTTTTTTAGCATTTTTCTACATTTTTTCTCAATTCGTTCAAAATAGATTTAATAGGCTTCGTTTTGATTCTTTTGATAAGAATTAACCCCCTCATATGAAAACGGAGCCCTGTTGTAATATGCATCACTTTAATAAGTATGATAATGAACATGTCACTTTACGCTCTCTCTTAGAATATTATCGTCAACGAGCAAAATCACCCCGTGAATTAGGAACCATGTTTGAAAACCTTGTCATGGCTCATTTGACAAACGACCCGCTTCAAAAGCAAGAATACGAAAAGATTCAGACTTATTTGGAATAGGCTAAGGAGCATGATGAAGATGGAACTGATATTGGCATTGATCTGGTGGCTACAATACGTGATGAAGGGGGCTATGCGGCTATTCAATGTAAATGCTATGATGCTTCTCACATAATAAAAAAAGAAGATATTGATAGCTTTATCGCTACCTCTGGGAAAAAGATTTTTACGCGCCGTATTTTGGTTGATAGCACCGAAAGCAATTGGAGTGATAATGCTAACAACACTTGTGATGGTCAAGAGGTTCATATTCAACAGATTAATCTGTTTGATTTAGAAAACAGTCAAATTGATTGGGGGGCTTATAAAGAAAAAGGTGAAGCTACCCTTAAAGAGCAACCTAAAAAAAAGCTTTTAGATCATCAAAAAGAAGCTCTTGAGAAAGTCTGTGAAGGTTTGCAAGAAGCAGACCGTGGCAAGCTGATTATGGCATGTGGAACAGGCAAAACGTTCACTAGCCTTAAGATAGCAGAACACATAGCAGGAACTGGCAAGCGTGTGTTGTTTCTGGTACCCTCCCTTGCTTTGATGTCACAAACAATCCGTGAATGGACAGCCGATGCACAAGTGCCCTTGCGTTCTTTTGCGGTGTGTTCGGATACAAAAGTAGGCAAGCGTCGTAAAAACCAAGATGATATTGTTGGCATGGCAACATCAGATCTTGTTCTCCCTGCTACCACGGATGCACAAGCCCTTGCTAAAGAAGCGCGTGGAAACCTAGTAGACGCAATGACGGTGGTCTTTTCAACTTACCATTCTATCCAAGTGATTTCGGATGCGCAAAAAGAGCATGGTTTACCCGAATTTGATTTAATCATTTGTGATGAAGCACACCGTACGACGGGGGCTTCATTGGGAAGTGAAGACAATGAATCTGACTTTATCAAGGTTCACGATAACAGCATCATTCGGGGCAAAAAACGTCTGTATATGACAGCAACGCCTAAAATCTTTAGTGACACTGCTAAAAGGCGCGCTGATGAGATTAATGCCGTTCTCGCATCTATGGACGATGAAACGCTTTTTGGAAAACAACTTCATCATTATACCTTCGCGGAAGCTGTCGATAATGAACTGTTAACTCCTTACAAGATTGTGGTCTTGGGTATTAATGAAACCTATATCACACCAGCCATACAGGAGATTATTGCCAATGAAAACCGTGAAATTGATTTAGATGATGCGGCAAAAATTATTGGCTGTTATAGAGCACTTACCAAAATAGATAAGCAAGCCGCTGTTGATGATGATGATACAGAGCCCATGCAATGTGCTTTAGCTTTTTGCAAAGATATCAAAACCTCTCAATATATAACAAAGCTTTTCAATAAAATTATCAAATCTCATATTGATGATTTCCTTCAAACGGTTCCCTTTCTAAACTGTGAAGTAAGACATATTGACGGAACGCAAAGCGTCAAAAAACGCAATGAGGAATTGGATTGGCTTAAAGAAGATGCGGGGCAAAATGTTTGTCGGATCTTAAGCAATGTTCGGTGTCTGTCTGAAGGGATTGATGTTCCTGCTCTTGAGCCATCATGTTTTTACACCCGCGTAAAAGTCATGTGGATGTGATACAGGCGGTAGGGCGTGTGATGCGTCGTGCTCCAAATAAGAAAACAGGCTATATCATTTTACCCGTTGGGATCCCTGCTGGAGTTTCTGCTGAACAGGCTTTAAAATACAACAAAAGATACGAGGTGGTCTGGCAAGTGATCAATGCTTTGCTTGCTCATGATGAGAATTTTGAAATCACCCTTAACCAGATGATTTTAGGGCAAGACGTTAGTGATGTTTTGAAGATTAGAGCCTTAGAGAGCATGACCGCGGTTGAGGATAAACTTCATATCCATGAAAAATCAGAACATATGGGTCTTGAGATTGGAAAAGCCGCTCATGAACCACAAACTATTCATAGCGTAACAGGAAGATTACCTTTTTATAAAGAGTTTCCTAATGCTCTAAAAACCCTTCTTGCGAAGAAATTTGCTATTGCGGATTATTGGGAAAATTGGGCGGGCAATGTGGCTGAGATTGCTCAAAATCATATTAATCGTCTTAAAGATATGCTTTCCGATGAAAAGAGTGAAGCCTTTCATGCTTTTGATGCTTTTCATAAGGAATTAAAGAACAATTTAAACAGTGAAATAAAGCAAGAGGAAGCGATTGAGATGTTAGCACAACATCTTGTCACGCGTCCCGTGTTTGAAGCTTTGTTTGAGGGCAATGAATTTGTCCAAAACAATGCCATTTCGCAAGCAATGGAAAAAATCTTAACAGAACTTGATAAAACCAATATCGAAGAGAAAACGAAAGATCTTGATAAATTTTACAAAAGCGTCACGTTCTGTACAGCAGAGATTACCGAAACTCATGCAAAACAGAATCTTATTATAAACCTTTATGAAAGTTTTTTTGTAGTGTAACTGCAAGAATTTGTTTAACTCTTTATTTGAAGAAAAAAGAGTGAACTCTATAGGAATCAAAATTCCAAAATATTGCTTATTTTGTTCAATATATTTTCTAGGACGTGGGTTAGGAATATTCTGAAAGTCGTTTTCAGAATCAATTACTTCAGGATTATAAGGGCTATTTTCTCCCGTTAAAACATAAATCCAATAGCAGATCTTTGAGTTCACAGAAAACTTTTCGATTACTAAGGTAGCACATTGATTATCACGGTTAAAATAGTACGTTCCTTCCTCTAAAAATTTATCAGCACCACTGTTATTAACTAATTCTGGGGCTGGATCTATTCTATATTTATAAGAAAGGAAGTTAAGGGTATTCATAAAGTTAACATAATTACAATGTCTATAATCTTATCAGATAGTAGGTGCTGCCAAAGTTATCTTAGTGGTTATGAGAAGGTAGTGTATCCAAAATATATTTCATTGTTTAGAATCGTTTAGCTGAGAATTAAAGCTATAAAATTTTAATTGCAGAAGCAATACGAGTTTTAGAGAACTCTGCAGTGAAAGCTGCTTAGATTTTCAGAGTATGACTCCCCTTCCCTGCTTTTAAGTGGAGGAAAAATTAAAACATTAAACGAAGCATGCCATCACGTAAAATGGCGTTAATCCGCATTTGATATCCTTTCCCTTGACTTTTAAAGTCACGCTAGCACATCTGAATCCACTCGCACTGTTGTGACAGTTTTGGGTGGTTTATAGAATGGATTGAAAACGGCGTTTTTCCAGAACACATCATTGAGTGACGGAATATCTCTATGATCAATTGCACTATCCGACATTACAGCCAATTTATCAATTTCAAGTCTCTGTTTATCTGTCAAAGCTGATAAGTTACCTACCTCAATTTCATAACGAACTTTCTTCTTTATAACGTTTCCTCTCTTTCAAATTGGCTCGTCGAGCTGAAATAATACGCATTACCTCTATACCATCTTTATTGTCATGGACAGTATGCGCTACGAATAGTAATAAAAACCTCCACAAGCACTAAAACTTGCTAACCATACTCTCTATTTTCAATACGGTCTTGGTTAGCCATGGAGAATGGATCAGAAAAAACATATGCAGATATTTCAAAACTTTACATGATTCTTTCTAAGATTACTTTTTGTTTTAGCATCATCCCATTCAAATCTCATTTTTATACCTTATATTAATACATTTATAAGGGTATTATATACATCAAGAGTTCTAGATAAACACTTAATTATCCATGTTTTGGTACAATTAATATAATTTAATACTTTAAAAATTAGTGATTAATTAACTAAAAATATAAAAAAATAATAAATTATTCTATGGCTTTATGCATATAATATGCAAATCGAATAAAACTTACAAGCATGCTAAATAAAACGATATTAATTGGCTATTTGGGAGCTGCTCCTGAAAGCAAAAAGGAATTTTGGTGCCTAAACATTCAATTTTCGTATGGCTACCTCTGAGAGCTATGCAGATAAAAATACCAATAAAAAAGTAGACAAAACAAAATGGTATTCCGTGGTGCTTTTTAATCTACAGAAATTTGGAAAAATTTGTTCTTCAGTACAGAACAGCCCCTTTTTTCGAATGAATGAGAGGAACGGTTTTTTTTATGGTCAACGCTACAAAGGATGCAATCAGCACTTTCAAGAAACCACTAACCAAAAAACCTAATGAACTTATTAAAACTGTCAGCAAAGGGACCTGTGTCATATAAGCTACCCATGGTATTCCAAAAGAATAAACTATACCAATGCCACCCACAATATTTATCATAAATAATATTATAAAATTTAACCGCTGCCAAAGCAATTCTACCATAAAGCCAATAAAAAATGCAGCAAATGGAAAACTAATCAGATAACCACTCGTAACTCCTGAAAAAACACTAATTCCACCACGACCACTAGGCAATAGAGGTAACCCAATCGCAATAAGAACAAGGAAAAGAAGTGATGCTAAAGCTCCCCTTTTCGCTCCAAGTATAGATCCTGCTAACATCGGAGCCATAGACTGAGCTGTAATAGGGACACCCAGCAAAAAAGGAAGATAAATAGGAGGGAAAAGACTCAAAACAGCGTAAATAGCGGCAAATAAAGCAATATAAACCAAATCTTTTGTATTCACTGAATTATTCCTTCACTAGGGAAAATATTTCGTTATTGTTGTACAATTAATAAAAAGTATCAGATTTATAAAAGTACAATTTAAATACATTAGATATAGAGAAAAATAATATAATAATTTATTTTAATAATATCACTTATATGAATCATATTAGATTCTACAATTTTTAATTACATCATAAATTACTATAGTTAAATTCAATAATAGTGATATATGAATATTATATAATGCATTTATTTTAGTTATTATGCTTTGAATAAATTAGAGGAACAGATCTTTTAATCGCGAGTGCAATAAAGGATGCAATCAACACTTTTAAACAATCGCCTATCAAAAAAACTGATGAAGCCATTAAAACCTTCAGTAAAGAAACTTTGGTCATATACGCTGTCCATGGAACACCAAAAGAATAAACTATCCCAATGCCACCAAAAGTATTTATTATAAATAATGTTATAAAATTTAACCGCTGCCAAAACAACTCTACCATTAAACCAATAAAAAATGCGGCAAATGGAAAACCTATTAAATAACCACTTGCAATTCCTGAAAAGACACTTATTCCACCACGACCACCAGGCAACAGAGGTAATCCAATCGCAACAAGAACAAGAAAAAGGAGTGACGCTAAAGCACCCCTTTTTGCCCCAAGTATAGACCCTGCTAGCATCGGTCCCATCGATTGAGCTGTAATAGGCACCCCTAGAAGAAAAGGAAGATAAATATAAGGGAAAAGGCCCAAAATAGCATAAATAGCGGCAAATAAAGCAATATAAACTAAATCTTTTGTATTCATTTGATTCTTCTTTTATTATAAGAATTTTTATTATTATGAGATGCTGTATCAATAGTATCAGCATCATAAGAACGCGCTTCCAATGCTTCAGCCACTTCTGAAGCCATTCTTATAGTCCGTATAATTAAAGGTATCGCAAGAGCGACAATGTTAGTATTAAGTCCCCTTGCTTGCTGTGCTTCATGTACCTCATTAAACTTTTCACTCAAAAGAGGAATAAACCTGATCGCCATAGAGATAACCATACTCACTTTTGATGGATTTATACCAAAACAACGAAAGGGCTGGAGGCCTGCTTCAATTGCATCTACCATATCTGAAACTTTTGTTGTGAATGAAATAACTGATGATAAAGAAAAGAGGATAACAAGACGTAATATGACCTCAACCCCCGTAAGCCAACCGCTAAAAATAGTTTGAAATACAAATAGAAGAACTAAAAGCAATCCCATCGATTTAAATTGCTTTATCACAGTTTTGAAAGGGATCTTGGCGACTCTATAGAATAAGATGACCAACAATAGAAATAACCCAAGAAGCGCTATGGAAGAAACCATTATTATAAAAGTTCCACAGGCCGTAAGAAATAATAACTTAACTCCAGGACTTAACCTATGAATAAATGTATCCCTCGGAATATATAAACCGATCATGACATTCTTCTTATATACTCCTTTATAGCAACAAAAGGTACATCATCAATTGCTATATCCCCCTTATCAAAAACCAGCACTCTATCAAATTTTTTCAAAAACTCTAAATCATGCGATACAACTATTGCCGTTTGTGGTAATTCTTCTATCACTTGCGTAACGCGATGCTTATTTCGCAAATCAAGTAATGTCGTCGGCTCATCAAAAATAATGTAGTCTGGTTTCATTGCAACTACACTGGAAATAGCAACGAGTTGTTTTTGCCCACCACTTAATAAATGGACAGCGTGATTTCTGAAATCTTGAAGTTCATAGCGCTGTAAAATTTCATCTACACGCTCCTTAATTTCATCTTTATTAAGCTTTAAATTTTTGAGACCAAAGGATAAGTCCTCTTCAACTAATGGTAAAACAATCTGATTATCGGGATTCTGAAAAACAAATCCAACTTTACGCTTTACTGCTTTTGCGTCGCGTTTTGTATCAAGCCCATCAACGCTTACACAGCCATAAGATGGTAATTGGAGCCCATTAATAAGGCGAACAAATGTACTTTTTCCAGAACCATTCGCACCTATAATAGCAATTCGTCTTTCGGTAAGCTGTACAGTAATATTTCTTAAAACACACAAATCACCAAAAACTTGTGTTACCTCATCAAATTTTATAATCCCCAAGGCTTATTCCAATCAATCCCTTTTATTAGCTCTTCTTTCTCTATCGTTTCAGTTTATAACCTAAAAGTAATAACAAGCACCATAGAGGAATAATAATGACTGCCAAACTCATATCAGGCATCTGTACAGGAATATATGCTTCAAGAAAAGGCAAGCTTATTCCTATCATATCAAAAAGTCGAGTCATCAATCCATTTTTCCCAAAACCACTGACAAACATAATGCAAAATAATAAAGCAAGAAAGCAGAGGCAAAGATAGTTAGCGTAAGGATATAAACCAAACGCATAAATAAAATCGCCCTTTCTGTTCTTATGGGCATTGCGAAATTTCAAATGAACAATAACAATAATAGCCCAAGTAATCACTGCTGCTGCAGTTGCAAGAGCCATGATCCGCATGAAACTATTATCAGGAACAAGAGCATTAACAACGACAATCAACGCCGTACATAATGATGAAAAAAGGATAGCAATATAAGGAACACGAGCAGCACTCAGTTTACTAAAAATATGTGGTGCATTTTTTTGTACAGCTAAACTATAAAGCATACGGCCATTAGAATAAATGCCACTATTGTAAACAGAAATAGCAGCCATAATCACCACAAAATTCAAAATATGACCAGCAGCAGGAATTCCTATAGTCTCGAAAATTGTGACAAAAGGACTACCTTTTTTTCCAATCATATTCCAAGGGCTGATTATCATAATAACACTGATAGAACCAATATAAAAAATTATAATCCTCCACATAACTTGACGAATAGCCGCTGGAATTGTTTTTTGTGGATTAGATGCCTCTCCAGCAGCAATACCAATAAGCTCCGTTCCTCCAAAAGAAAACATTACTACAGAAGTTGCTAAAACAACCCCTACTGCTCCATAAGGAAAAAAACCGCCATGGTCCCAAAGATAATGAATATTCGCTTGATTTTCCCCTAGTCCAGTGACAATGAGAAAAATTCCAAAAATAATCATACCAATAACAGCAGCCACTTTGATCAAAGCGCAAGCAAATTCAAATTCTCCATAAAAACGAACATTAAACAAATTAACAAATGTAACAAATAAAAGAACAATGAAAGATGTCTTCCAATGATCAATCAAAGTCCAATGATCAAGGTAAAACCCTATCACTGTAAGTTCAGCCATGCTCACAAGAATATAAAGAAACCAATAATTCCAACCTGTTATGAAACCAGCTAATCTCCCCCAATATTTATAAGCAAAAAAACTAAATGCTCCTGAAGACGGTTCTTCTACTGACATTTCACCAAGCATTCGCATAATGAAATACATAATAAGCCCGCCGACAAGATAAGATAAAATAACTGAGGGACCAGCTAATTGAATTGCCTCGGTTGACCCATAAAAAAGTCCTGTCCCAATAACGCCACCCAAAGCAATCATTTGAATATGGCGATTTTGAAGGCTACGCTTCAATTCCTCGTGCTTTTTTTCAGACATCATGCCTCACTACTTTTGTTGAACTTAACCTCAACTTTTATTGAAAAATTAGGCACCTCTTTCAAAAAACACAAAACAAACGTAAACTTATTTTCTTATCATAATGCAACTCCTTATTTTTTTGTGCATTATACGTATGTCCCGTTGAAGTTTTAAGAAAAAATATGCTCCACCCTTTATTTAAATTAATGTCCTTCATTTTCGTTACACTAACCATTATAGCATTGGTCATTGATAACGCACACTCTTTAATCACATCACATTGGACAACAACCCCCTTTAATAAAATTTTAACAAACCTTCTGCAAACAGATATCTATCACCTTAATCAATCTCTATGCAAGGTAATGCCTGATTTTCTGTCCTCAATTTGCATTACTCTTACTTATTTACCCGCATGGTCTATCTTTGGGGCTTTAGCAATAGTATTTTGTATCTTAAATTACGAAAAACAAAAGCCTTTTCACAAAATATCATATAATAAAGAGTCCATTTGATCTTGAAAAAAACTTCTAGAGCTCTGTGTACTATAACATAATCGATGTCGCTTACCCCCCCTCACTCTATTAAAACAACTGAAAATCACTTGATCATCAGAACAAATTAAAACGCTTTATTATAAATATAGGCGCTCACTTATGATTTCTATAGATAACGATAACATCACTTTATTTGTATCAATTTTAAAAAATTAGCGAATAAATCTACCTCCCACCTATAAGAAAACTCTGTACAGAAAAAACTTAAAATATTGCAGTTCATATATTCTTCTATGGCTGCTTCTTTATACTCTACAAAAACTTTTCTTAATTTTCGTACTAGAAACCCCATATAAAAAACGTCTTCTAATATCAGCACTCCTTATAAGATTAGAACTTATTAAAATTAATGAAGAAGCTTATAAAAATTATTCTACAAGTCTAACAAAATGCGTGAAATAAAAACTCATCTGTAAATAATTGCAATTGTGATAAAAAATATTTCGCACCTTCTCCCTATTGAGAAAATGGTAAGATAACAGCTTCAGTAACACTCTGTTCTTTTAAAGCTGAAAATCGTCTCGCTAAAATATCAACTTTTTAGATATCTCATCCAAACTTTTTCATTGATTAGTTACCTCTCGAGAAAGTTCCTCAATGAATTTTTCTTGGTAAGCTAGCTTCATTTCTAGTTCTATCAGCCGATCTTCATCCGACATGATTTTTACTTCCCCTTAAATAAAAAAAAACGTGATTAATGTTATTAATCTTCCTCCCTTCTTCTTCCCATAAAAATGAGAAGTAACTTTTCAACTAATTCTACTCATCTATTTGCACATTATAAAAGGTTTATGATGATCTTTATTTTCCCAATCACTCTATGCAACAAATTTCTTTCTTAAAAATCAGAAAAGTTTTTTATCTTGATTAAGTTATCTTAACACCATTTTTCATTCTAAAGATCTACATTCCCAGCTTCTTAATTTAAGTGCTATCGTAAATTGGAAAGCATTTTATAGCATTAAGGTCAAAGAATACTTTTCTCTGACTTTTACATACTTCTCCTTCAAATTATTATCATATGTATAAATTATTGAAAAAATGCATTCTTGCTTTTATACGTACTTTTAGCTATTACCCTCAAATTAGTTTTGTCTCATTGACTTACAAACCTATGCCGCATTAGCTCAGTTGGTAGAGCACATCATTCGTAATGATGGGGTCGCTGGTTCGAATCCGGCATGCGGCACCACCTTTCTTAAGATGTTGAAATATATAGATTTTTTATTTAACTATCTGTTTAAAGACCACCTTCTAGGATTTATACAATTTTATCTAATCTGTTGTTATTTGCTCCGTATTTTTCTCTGGAGTAAATGCTAAAACCTCTTTCTTTCTCCACCTCACTGCTCACCCTAGCTTATATGGCTCCGGCCCCCTCTGAAGCATCTAATTGCGAATCGTTGTTGTGGATATACTAAAAAGCTGTGCACACTCATGGATTGTTACATATCTATTGCCATCATCAAATATCATCCATTGCCTTTTTATTTTTTATGTTATGTAAATGGGCTGGGATGCTATGAGGAGAGAACTTCCTATATTTTCAAGCAGCTTTTTGTCAAAATCTTTTGTGTCTCTTGTGCTATTGCCTCTAAAAAGATTTCAATAGCTTGATTGATTTGTTTAAGAGGCTGCTGGAAACGTAGCCAATACAACACCAGACAAAGATGACACCATTGGACCCAAACCCAAACGCCCCACCAAATGCTTCATATGAAAAAGAAAATATATGAAACCGAACTACTTGTTCAAAATTATTACAGTACAATATTCTTAAAAAAACTATCAAATACCATTGGTCTATATATTGAATATGCTCCACTAATATATTGTTTCAGTTGGAAACAGACTGTAAGAGAGGAGAAATATCCATTATGTTGTTATGTAACAGTTTATTTAAAATCCTTCGTAAAGGTACTTTTTAATGGAATTAAGCAATTAGGGGAAAAAACAAAGAATAGTTAATTTAACTATAGATTTTTTTATTAAATATGTATAACACGTTATGTATACGCTTTATTGATTCTAAGATAATTTTTAGATATATAATGTTAAATTATAATGTTTTTTTGTTTTTATAAAAAAAATTCTGTGGTGCAATTTATGACTTTTGAAATTACTTAAAAATCAACACCTAATTATTTCATTAATTATTATGTCTCTTATTTTTTATTAAAAGTGCTTTTTGTCATCGGAATTATTGAAGTTTTTTCAAGTAAAGTTCTTCTAAATCATTCTAGATCAACTGTAAGAATTTATGAGTGAAATCTATCTGATTATAAATGGAATTATTATAAAGTTATTGTCTTTAGATGGAGATCAATTACTGAAAAATGAATAGTATTTAGCATAATCTTTATTCAAAAAATGATATGGATCTTAAAATAATTCACTATGGATGTTTTGAATTTATTATGCCCTTTCGCTGTTCTGTTCTTAAAAATGAGTAGATGTAAGTTTTTAATTCATATCCTGCTTTGTGTAGTTTTTTATAGGTAAAAATAATGCGAAAAATATCAAAAGAAGGGCTTGTATTGATTAAGCAATTGGAAGGCTTGCGTTTATCAGCTTATGAAGATTCTGGTGGTGTCTGGACAATTG
The DNA here is from genome assembly GCF_042195825.1 of Bartonella sp. AP40SXNS. Taxonomy (NCBI): domain Bacteria; kingdom Pseudomonadati; phylum Pseudomonadota; class Alphaproteobacteria; order Hyphomicrobiales; family Bartonellaceae; genus Bartonella; species Bartonella sp. AP40SXNS. Next base: position 19,421 of record NZ_JBHIPB010000014.1, on the reverse strand, counting down.
GTTATGGACATACAAGTGCTGCTGGTGCTCCAAGCGTTCACAAAGATATGCAAATTACGGAAAAAGAAGCTGAAAAAATCCTTCGTCAGGACTTGAGGGAGTATGAAGCTGTTGTTGAAAAAGCCGTTACCGTTCCTTTAAACGATGAACAATTCGCGGCATTAGTATCATTTTGCTATAATGTAGGAATCACAGCATTTCGCAGTTCTACACTTTTAAAAAAGCTTAATAAAGGTGAATATGAAGCGATACCAACCGAATTGCAAAAATGGACAAGAGTGGGAGGAAAACGTATCCAAGGTCTTGTCAATCGCCGAGCAACCGAAGCAGGATTGTGGGCAAAAGGAGCTCATGTTGCCCCCAATTATCATGTAGTAGAACCAGAAGGTGTAACAGGTATTTGCAAAGTAGAAGCTCTTGCACCAATCATAGGTTCTTTTTCAGGGCTTGGAGGTCTTTTTGCAGGAAATGGTCCTGTTCAATGGGTTCTAGCAGGCATTATGGTTTTAGCTGCTTGTACAGCTATGATATACATTGCTAAACGTTTTCAGGAACACCGCCTATGATTTTATGGATAAAAAAATATCTGACAATGACGTCAGCGCTCATAGCAGCTTTTCTTATAGCTTTAGTCAAAGCCTTTTTTCTTGGGAAAAAAATTGAGAAGCAAAAGCAAACAAAAGAAGATTTCAAGATAGCGACAACACGGCTTGAGGTAGAAAATGAAATTAATAAGAAAAGTGATGCTGATGTGCGCACTAAGCTTTCTAGCTGGTTGCGCGACGAATGAACGAACTTCTTGTATTGGATGGCTGCCAATTTATTTGAATCGACAAGATATCAATGTCATTAGTTCAAATTTGGCGAGAGATATTTTAAAACATAACGAACAAGGTGAACGTTTATGTGGTTGGAGAGATAAACGGAAAATAAAGTGATAAAGATACAACTCCTCTGAAATATTAATTAATGAAACGATTTGAAAAAGGTGGATATATTCAGACTAAAAGTAAAAGAACTTAAAAGGTTAAAACACTCTGGTGATCGATTGGATTTTATTAGAGTAACGGAGATGTCTGAGTTGAAGCGAAAGGATTCAACAGATTATGTTTGTGTAAAATGATTGAGTCTATTGATGTATTCTATGGGCATCTTTGTTATCCTATCAAAAGAAGATGAGAAAAGATTTTATGGATTGCACTACTATCGTCGTTCAAAGAACTGATCATACACAAAGGTTCTGTTTTCAACAAAAATAACATCTAGAAACTTGCATGCTTGAAGAAAAGCAATCTATGGAGCTATATAATGAATAATGGTAAGGCTTTTATGTGATTTGTAAATGACGTTGCTTCAGCTTCCTAATTATAATAATGATGTTGACGATAAGGAAAATACTTTCGCACTGTATCTGCTTTTTCATGCTAAAGTGGTGGGAAAACATTGTGAATGATCTTGGCTGTTAATTTTTCTATAGGTAAATTCCCTATATGGGAAATGACATGCAACTCCAATTGAGAAAACCAACAACCATTTTTGCTTTTATTTTTTAACTTAGCTTTTTTACTTTCAAAAGTTGCCTAGCAATTTCTTGAAAAATATTGCTTTACTATTTTAAGATAATTTTTTCCTGAAATAAAATCCTTCTTTTAAAATATTACTGTAATATCTTGCAAACTCATGTACTGCTTTTAGAGAAAGTTTGTAATAGGACCGTTTCTTTCACGGCGTTTATTGTGATGTGTATAACGGAAAAGTTAAGAGCGCGTATTATCTTTTCGAACATTCAACCACAATCTTATTTCATCCCAATATTTATCTTGAGAAGATACTTTTATAAAGATACTGATAATCTATAAATCACTCTCCCCTAATTCACCTTCTCACTCATCCTTCCATGCATTGCCCGTCCACCTTTTAAACCACCTTAAATTTTTGATATAGAATTTTTTCTTTAATTTTTATTTTTTATTGAATCATAAAAATGATATGTCTCAATCTCACCTCTATGCATCTTTATACGCTTTGATTCTTATTTCTAAAGCCCAGACATCCTGCATATCGCACTGTTTTTATATTTAATATATATTTCTAGATTTATTCCTAACTTGTTAGAAAAGTTTTTATATTTTGATAGAAATATCTTCTATCAGTTCACTTTTTTCAAAAGATTCTGAAAGGATTCTCAAAAAGTCTGCAAGTTAAAGACTATTTAATACGTATTGTTTCTTTTCTAGAAATCAAAATTGGTGATGCCCCATTCCTTACCAGAAATTGTGTTATTTGCAGAGCAGTCTGTATAAGATGGTGTAACCTCTTTTATGAAATTAACTAAAGTTTTTTGAATTTCTAGCATATTGTTTAAAGACAAAAAACTCCCTTTTAATTTATACAAGCAGCTTAGACATCGGCTGATAATCCTTCCACTTATAAAAATCTTTTCTTTAATAACCCTCAAAACCACAATTAAAGTGGTGAAAGATAAAACAAGATTTTTAGGCGATCATAACGCACAATAAAATAAGACCAGTCTAAATGTTCAATGCTAACACCTGCTAAACAGTGGAAAATAAGTTTTAGCACGCCTTCAAATTGGAAGAGCTTAAGCCCCTGCGCGCTACGATGGGTTTCTACTCTCATCGTACGATTTACATTCCCTCTAAAACTTAATCGCTGTAAATATAAAAATCTTGAAGCCCGTTCTAAATCCGTGAGAGTTTCTGGATCTTGCTGTATTAAACGTTGAAATTCCTCACAACTGCTCATCTAAAATGCTAAATTTTTACAAAAGGACGATAGTGGCGTTGTAACATCCCTAAAAAGTTTACGACATAACCTGAGAGATTATTGCTGATTTCAGGGGATAGAATCAATTTCTGTTCAAAGAAAATATCACTCATACCAACAAAAAGGTTTAGTCTACATGCCATGAGGAATGTCCTCAAATAATTTTGATATTTTTTTGATCGAATTTCTTTTGTCACCAATATCAGCAGCAACTTGTGTGGAATTAACAAAATTATAATTTTTTATCTTAAAATGTATCCATCATTTTTTACATTCTTTCATCTATCTAGCCTTCTTTTCACAGCTTCAAATGATAAAAAGTAACTGCAATGTTAAGTCGTTTTGCATCGAACAAATTTCTCGCAAACTATCCCGATTGGCTAGATGACAATCCATCCTCTATTTAAAGAGAGAAAAACTTTTCTTTTTTATTCAGCGATAAAGTAAATATTATCCAATTACTTATGAGTAGTAATTCGATCAAATGGAAACTGTAATTCTTTCTACTCTAAGTAATCTTGTACCCATTTATATAGGTTTAGGAAAGCGTTCTGTTATGAATATTCATAAAAATGCTTCAAAAATTGATATCAGCAAAACTTCTGTTTAAAAAAGGAAAAGATGTTCTCTTACCTGCTACTGAAGAAACTGTTCAGATTTGTCTTGATGTTGCTGAAGAGCTTCAAAAAACATGAAGTTATCCCAACGCTTACAAGTGTGCCAACAATTCAACTTTGAGATAATAGATCAGTGCTAGAGTTATGCCAATCTCACCAATCTGTTGTTGTCTGTGAAGAGCATAGTATCAAAGGAGAAACTTGGAGATGCAATTGTTAAATCGCTTATGGAACAAAACATTCTATGCCAATTTGTATCATTAGGCCCCCCCACCATCCCCATCTGCAATAAAAACGAACTGGATATTTTAACAAGTTATAAAATCAATCGAGGACGCATAAATAGTGTTAGAAATGACATACTATACAAAAAATATTCAACTGCTTCCTAATATGCTCGCCAGTTCAAAAACATCATAAATCATTGAGGATGCAAGAAAATAAGAAAGAAAAGCACATTAATTCACGCAGTTTTTCTCTCAGTAAACGAGCTTTTTTAAAGATAGTACGGATATTTTTTCATTGCTTAAAAACGTACTCCATAAAAACAATATCATATCCATATAATATATTATCCAATGAACTTAATATAAATAATATATAGATTATAGAAATATTATTTATTAGATACATTTTTATTATAATTATAGATTATAATAAATACATATTGACATTTTTAGTAGTTTTATTTATATACAATAACTAATATTATTCTATATTAAAATAAAACTAAATGGATTTTATAAATTTACGTTTTATGCCAATGTGGAAAAGAAGTAATTAATATATTATATTTTAATGTTTTTTTATATACAGGAGGGAAAAATGCTCACAGCATTATTTATAGCTACTTTTTCTATATCAACAGTTGTTTTACCTTTAATATCAGCGCTTGTTCCTTTTTATCCGTAGAATGAGCTTTTAATAAAGTAAATAAAATATGTATGTAATGTTATTATTGTTTTTTTTCGTGTTTATTATTATTAATATTTAATATTACTGTAGTTACTGAGTATTTTCTGTGATTTTATAGAGGAGCTTATTGATATTTTCTATTTAACTTTAACTGTCAACATATTTTTAAAATATATAATTATGCTCCTCTATAAAAATACTTTCTTTTTCTGAAAGAAGTATAACATATTTCTTTCATTGCTTAAAAACATCTATATTTACTAAACTCTTGCGTGTAATATCTTTGATTGTCTGAGTACCAGTCAGTGTCATAGCTACCCGCATTTCATTGGCAAAAAGATCAAGGAGATGCATAACACCTTTCTTACCTGCTGCTGCAAGCGCATAAACAAAAGCACGGCCAATCATAACAGCATCCGCACCTTGTGCTATCATGCGTACAACATCAAGACCAGAACGAACACCAGAATCCGCTAAAATAGTCAAATGATCCTTTACAGCATCTGCAATTTCAGGCAACGCTCGTGCTGTTGATAATACACCATCAAGCTGGCGTCCACCGTGATTGGAAACAACAATACCATCAGCACCAAATCGTACGGCTTCTCGCGCATCTTCTGGATCAAGAATACCTTTCAAAATCATTTTTCCTTTCCAAAAATCGCGAATCCATTGTAGATCATGCCAACCAATTGAGGGATCAAAATTTGCACCAAGCCAACCAACATAATCATCCAATGCAATCTTCTTTTTGAGATAAATGGAAACATTTCCAAGATCATGAGGGCGCCCCATAACACCAACGTTCCAAGCCCAATATGGATGAGTCAAAGCTTGTAAAAAACGACGTAAACCAGCATAAGGACCAGACATACCCGAATGCGCATCACGATAACGTGCACCAGGAATTGGCATATCAACTGTAAAAACCAACGTGCGTACACCAGCCAACCAAGCCCGTTCTAGTGCATCACGCATGAAACCGCGATCTTTGAGAACATAAAGTTGAAACCAAAATGCACCTCCAATCGCTTCTTGCACTTCCGCAATAGGACAAACTGAAACAGAGGATAGTGTAAAAGGAATCCCTTTTGCCACTGCAGCACGCGCTGCTTTTACCTCTCCACGACGTGCATACATGCCCGTTAGCCCAACAGGTGCGAGCACAATCGGTAGACCAAGTGTCTGATCAAAAAGCTTGATTGAAAGATCAACTTCACCAACGTGGCATAGAATCCTTTGACGCAGTGCAAGTGCTTGAAGATCTGTACAATTACGTCGCATCGTTTCTTCAGCATAAGCCCCACCATCAATATAGTGAAAAAGAAAGGGAGGAAGACGACGCTTTGCTGCCTTACGATAATCAAGTGTTGAAGAAATAATCATTGATGGCACCATTATTCCTAAATGAAAAGAAAAAACATCCTAAAACGCATAAAAGCGAATCCATGTACCTACCTATTCGCTATTCTCCCAAAGCACTCTATTGAATAGATAGAAGCAACAGAGACTGCAACTTTCTAAAAAAACTAATTGATAAAAACAACGTCTTTATTGCTCTTATCCAAATTTAAAGTCTCACAGTATGAAGTATCATTAATAACGTATCTACTCATATATTCTTCATGTGCAATTAAAATGTTATACTCTCTTTAAAGCAATCCCTCTTCGAAAGCGATTGCTCCGTAGCTTAATTAGTTATAATTTAAAGTCGCGTCTCTCCCCAAAGATCCTTACATTATCAGTTATTAAGAATATAGAGTGTCATTAAGTATAAATCATCCCCCCAAAAAGATGAAAAAATCCTTTATTAATACTGGAAATAAAGCTGTCGCATACATGCAGAAATCTTCGTATATCAATATTCAAAATTGAGATATTTTACTTATTCATAAAAGTTTATAAAAATATATAGTGCCTAATGCACATAAAGCATAAAAACTTTTAATGTTCATACCAATAGAAAATATTCATATTTAATTGAATAATTTTCTAGCAATATTATATATTGAGGCTATAAATGAGTTACTAAAATTAGAACAATGTTTATTGAAAATAATTGTTACTAAACTGGAGTAAAAATTTATTTATTAGCTCTATTGAATTTTAGTAACCTATTGATTTATTATAATAGTAAATATGAATAACATATTGAATATAGTAAATTTCTTTCATTGTAAATTTTGTCATGATGAAATAATCAAAACTATTCTTTTGCACAATCATAAATGGAGTTCGTATAGATAGAATCTCTTGAAAAAAGAAATAAAAATGCCTCTCATATCCTCTCAAATACAAAGCCCTAATCTTGGAAAATGCATGGCGCCGGTTTTTTAAAGAACAAAAACTTTTCTTTTATTCACAATATATTTCCTGCGTACATGTTATCAAAATTTGTGGTTTCCAACTCATTTAAAATGCTTAGACAACTTTAAACCCTGTGCTTGATAATGTGATCCAACATCATGTCCATAAAGGGTTGAGGGCCGATTAAGCATATGTTCATAGACCAAACGACCAATCATTTGGCCATGCTCTAAGATAAAAGGAACTTCATGGCTTCGCACTTCTAAAACCGCTCTTGCTCCTTTTCCACCCGCTTCCATATGCCCAAATCCTGGATCAAAAAAGCCTGCATAGTGCACCCTAAACTCACCAACTAAAGGATCAAAAGGAGTCATTTCTGCGGCATAAAGCGGAGGCACATGAACAGACTCTCGTGAAACTAAAATGTAAAACTCATCAGGATCAAGAACTAGCTCTCTGTGATCTCGAGCAAAAAGAGGTTCCCAAAAATCTAAAACGTGAGCAACGGCGCGTTTATCAATATCAATAACGCTTGTATGATGTTTACCACGATAACCTATAAGCCCGTTTTCATCTCCCTTTAAATTAATGGAAAGTCCAATACCATCAGCACTAATATTAGGAAGATCTTCCGATATCAGTGTTTCTTGCCTTTGCAAAGTGTGCAACTCAATTTCATTTAAATAACTTTGCCCTTTTCTAAACCGAAGCTGTGATAAATGTGAGCCAGTACGTACCAAAATTGGAAATGTTCGTGGACTAACTTCCAAATAAAGTGGACCATGATAACCAGCACAAATTTTATCAAATTCCTGAGCATTATCCGTAATGACACGTGTAAAAACATCTAACCGCCCCGTAGAACTTTTGGGATTGGCAACAGCAGATAAAAATTCTGGTAAAGCTAAAGTTTCCAAAAGAGGAACAATATAAACACACCCCGTTTCTAAAACGGCTCCGTCTTGTAAATCAAACTCATGCAACTTTAACCGTTCAAGCTTATCCAAAACTTTTGCATCAGAACCCGGCATAAAAGAAGCACGTATACGATAAGCTTTCTCCCCTAAACGAAGATCAAGGCTTGCTGGTTGTATTTGAGATCTATCAAATGGATACTGAGCCTTGAGAAAGTTATTATCAATCAAAGCTTGTATATCACTATCTGCTAAAATACCGCTTATACGCGCCATATATTGCCTTCCCTTTTTACTGTATTTCTTTTTGACCTAGATGATCCGTTGGTGCAAGCCATTTTTAAGGTGATAAAAACTATTTTTTTGTTTTTTCAAACTGATTTGTTAACATAAAATAAAATACTTTGAATAATGAAAAACATTTTGCCTCTCTTTAAAAGTAAACAAGAGGTGTTGTAAAAATAATATTTTCATGCTCTCTTATTCTTGAATGTCGCGCAAATGGTGTTATCATAATTTCTTATAGAACCCTTAAGATTCCTGTTAGAATTTATTATGATTATACGCCATCTTAGCGAAAATATTATTAATCAAATCGCCGCTGGTGAAGTTATTGAACGACCAGCAAATGTTGTCAAAGAACTTGTTGAAAACGCTATTGATGCTGGTGCAACGCGCATTGAGATCATTACAGCAAATGGTGGAAAAAATTTTATCAAAGTTAGTGATAATGGTTGTGGGATTCCTGCAGATCAGTTAACTCTAGCAGTTTCTCGCCATTGTACCTCAAAGATTACCGATGATGTACACAATATCTGCTTCCTTGGGTTTAGAGGAGAAGCTCTCCCCTCTATTGGTTCCGTTGCGAAACTTAAACTCACTTCACGAACAAAAAATGCTGAGAGCGCTGCTGAAATTTCCGTTACTGCAGGAAAAATTGTAGGCCCCAAGCCAGCTGCTGCAAATCCTGGAACAATTGTTGAAGTTCGTGATCTTTTCTTTGTCACACCGGCACGATTAAAATTTATGAAAACTGATCGGGCTGAAACAAATGCTATTAGCGATATGATTAAGCGAATTGCTATCGCATTTCCACATATCCGCTTTTCTCTTTCAGGACTAGACAGAACATCTATAGAACTGTCTGCTACAGAAAATAATACTCAAGGACAATTACAACGTATTACGCAAATTATGGGAAAAGAATTCGCCCCTAATAGCATTGCGCTGAATGCTGAACGCGAAGCAGTGCGCTTAACGGGTTTTGCTTGTTTGCCATCTTTTAACCGAAATAACAGCCTACATCAATTTGCTTATGTTAATGGGCGTCCCGTGCGTGATAAATTTCTATGGAGTGCACTCCGAGGTGCTTATGCTGATGTCATGCCCCGTGATCGTTATCCTGTCGCTATTCTTTTTATTGATCTCCCACCTGCGGAGGTAGATGTTAATGTCCATCCAGCCAAAGCTGATGTACGATTCCGTGACCCAGGATTAATTCGTGGTTTGATCGTTGGAGCTATTCGTGAAGCATTGCAGCAATCTGGTATTCGTCCGACTTCAACCCGTTCTGAAGCAACGCTAGCTGCATTTCAAATACAACAACCATTGGCACAAAAACCATCAGGCAATTTTAAGAACACTCACCAGTTCTCTTCTTATAGCCCACAGCCTCATCATTTTACCAGCGCTTCAATGGTTCACAAACCCTTAGATATTACTAGTTCTTTTGGTTTAAAAGAAGATGCTACTCCTATTATGGAGGGCTTAAATATACCAAGTGGAGATGCATACATTCCAAGCACTATACCTTCATCAGAAGAGTTATCTTATCCACTAGGAGCGGCCAGAGCACAAATCCATAAAAACTATATTATCGCCCAAACACAAGATAGTTTGATCATTGTCGATCAGCATGCAGCTCATGAACGATTAGTTTATGAAACACTCAAAAATGCACTTTATTCCAAACCACTTCCTTCACAGTTATTACTTATTCCTGAAATTGTAGAACTCTCTGAAGAGGATGCAACATGCCTTTTAACGCATAAAGATGCTTTGCAAAAATTTGGATTAGGCATAGAACCATTTGGACCAGGAGCAATTGTTGTGCGTGAAACCCCTTCTATGTTAGGAGAGATGAACGTCCAAGCTCTTATTAAAGATCTCGCAGATGAAGCCGCTGAGTATGATACAACAAACAATTTAAAAGCAATGCTTGATTATGTTGCAGCAACGATGGCTTGTCACGGCTCAATACGGTCAGGGCGTCTTTTACACCCCGAAGAAATGAACACACTATTACGACAAATGGAAGCAACACCTAATACAAGTACATGTAATCATGGACGCCCTACTTATATTGAACTCAAATTGGCAGATATAGAACGGCTTTTTGGTAGAAAATAAACTCTTAACCATTTTGACAAGAAAAATATCTTTAAATTTACTCTCGACTTTATAATATATTTTATGGCACTTTTTTGAATCTCTTGTATCAAGTAAAAAGGAATTATAATGTTTTCCAATGGTGAACGCGAAGCAAAAATTCATTATTCTAATAACGGATATGACATTATAGAATATGGTACCTATACCATTTGTGCTGTTAGCGGGCAAAAAATCCTTATAGATGATTTAAAATATTGGAATCATCACCGCCAAGAAGCATATGCTAGTTGTGAAATCTCCTATCAGCGCGAACTTGAGTGCAACCCATATCTTAAGCAATTGTTAAAAACAACAGAAAAATAAATCCTCGAAAGCTATAAATTTAGCCTTTGCTTTTTAAATAAGAAAATTCAAGGGAACGTTTTCTAAAGCGGGTCATAACCTCCTCAAGGACCATACGACAAAAATCTTTTTGAACAAAATCAACATTCACATCAAAGACAATAAGATTTTTCAAATCTTTTTTCGTATGAATTGTCTGTATACGAATATAATCTTTAGCTGTTGTTGCTAGCCATAAATTGTGCATTTTAGCCTTTTGTATAAGGCTATGTAAATTTTCATCTGTGAAAAAATAGTGGTCTGGATACATGTAAGTTTGCACTACATGACCAGACAGTTCTTTAATAGATTTAAAAAATTTATCTGGATTGCCAATACCGGCAAATGCCAAAAATGATTTTCCTGCAACTTCATCAGAGGCACTTGCTTTAAGATGAGCACGATATAAAGGCTTTCCAGTACGAGAAACAAGAAAAACAACATTATCAAGCACATCTGAGTGACCAATCAATAAAACACTATCCATAAAAGAAAACTGCGTTTTTAATGGCACGCGCAAAGGTCCAGCTGGAAAGACAGCTCCATTACCGAAACCGCGCATCGCATCAACAACGAGTAACGAATAATCCATATAAAGACGGCGACTTTGAAATCCGTCATCCATTAAAATAAGATTACATCCCTCTTGCTTAAGCCGTTGTGCTGCTGCATAACGATTAGGTGATACAGCTACAAAAGCATGCCGTGCAAGTAAAAGTGCTTCATCTCCGACCTTATGTGGAGTATCATATTTCTCATTTACAAGATGTACCCCTTTAACTGATCCACCATAACCACGAGATACAATACCAGGTACGAAACCAAGTTCTTTAGCCACTTTTGTAAAAGCAATAACAACCGGCGTTTTACCCGCACCGCCACATGTAAAATTTCCAATACACAAAACTGGCAGATCAATCACGGGAGGCTGTCTTGTCATAAAACGACTTGAAAAATAACCATACCCCCATGAAACTGGAGCTAACACAAAACGCAAAAAGCTTTTATTTTTCCACCAAAAACGAGGGGCGCTAATATGCATATCTACCCTGACGCTGACGTAAACCTGTTTGTATTACAAGGGGTTGTAAAAATGGATCTAAAATCTTTAATGTGCGCTCAAATGCACCTGCCATACCTGTCGCCACTTCATGAGCCTTATCAACCATTTCTTGCCGCAATGTTTCATTTGTTAAAAGCTTATACACCTGAATAGCAAGCTGTTTTGTATCTTGAACCATATATGCTGCATCATGTGTTAGAAATTGTTTGAACATCTCTTGAAAATTTGAAACATGGGGTCCTGTCAAAATAGCGGAACCAAGCAAAGCCAATTCCAATGGATTGTGTCCACCATTTCCACATAAGGATTTACCAACGAAAGAAACTTTCGATAAGCGAAGAAAAAGTCCCATTTCTCCAATGGTATCTCCCCATAAAATATCGGTATTCATGTTTGGAACAGCATCTCTACTCCTACGAATAAAACTTAACCCCTTATTATCGCATTTTCTGATAAGATCTTCTGAACGTTCAGGATGACGAGGCACAATAATTGTTAATAAATCTGGCAAATAATTTTTAACAATTTTATGGACCTCAAAAGCAATCTCCTCTTCCCCTTCATGCGTTGAAACAGCAGCCCAAACTGGGCGATTGCCGATAGCATTACGATAACGTGCAAGCAATTCTTGATTTTCAACCAGAAAAACATCAGCCTTGAGATTACCAGAAAACGTAACAGATTTTACGCCAAGTGTATGGTAATAAGCTACATCTCTTTCATTTTGACCAATCGCCAAATCAATATCCTTAAAAATATGTTTGGCAAGAACACGTCGTTTTTGCCAAGCTTTAAAAGAACGTTCAGACATATGGGCATTAACCAAAATCTGCGGAATACGCATTTTTGCAAGTTCTTTAATACGAAGAGGCCAAATTTCTGATTCACAAATTAAGACGAGATCAGGCTTCCAATGACGAATAAAACGGCGCACTGCAAAATCTAAATCCAAAGGAGCATATTGATGAATCAACCGATGACCAAAATGTTTTTTTACAAGAGTGGAAGATGTCACCGTCCCAGTTGTCATTAATACATTGATTCCTAATGATAAAATATAATCAATAAGTGGAACAAGCGCAAGTGTTTCTCCAACACTTGCTGCATGCAACCAAACTAACGAACCTTGGGGACGGGCATGAGAACTTTTGCCTAAACGCTCTTTTTTGCGACACCACTCTTCTTTTCCACGGATAGAACGAAAAAATAAATAAAAAGGAATAACAGGACATAAGCAAAAACCAATTATTCGATAGGTTAAAAGAGCCGCATGTGCCTTTAATTCTACCATTTAAAATCACCTCATCCAGCTATTTTAAGATATCTATATACTTATTTTGTTAAAAAACTCATCAACACTATTGGGTGCATCAATTATTTTAAATACCATACATATCTTGGATAAAAAACGCTTCCGCCATGAGAAAACTCAATACACAAAGAAAAAAGAAACGTAATTTTATCCCACGTTTTTTCAAAAATCTTCCTATAAGAATAACATATACACATTATTTGAATTCCCTTTAATGAAGTTTTTTCAATTATATCGATTTATCATTTCAATTTGCACCCTATAAAAAATTTACTCAAAAATAACAAAACTACAATTCAGTTGATTATAATTTTGAAAATATAAATGATAAACCTATGACATAGATTGTATCAATTTTTTCAACTCACTGAATAAATACTTCTTATGATTTTAGTGAGACTTTGAATTTTGCACGTTGGTATTTTAGAGAAAAATCTTATTTTTACATATGTTAGGTATTGTTAATTTTTCAAAAAATAGCCCATATAGACATTACAACCTAATATAAATACAACAAATAAAATGTGTTTAAAAGGAAGCTCAATCTCTATTATTTCATTTCAATAAAATGAATATGTCAAACTAATCTTAAAAAACTTTTGAATAGTATAGAGTCTTCATTTTAAATTGTGATATAATCTCTTAAAGGTAATCTAGAAAAATCTAATCTCGTTTAATAGAGAATTTCTTAAAAGTCTTAAAGCAATTTAAATAAGAATTTTCAAAATTTTAAATCCTCTCTTTTCAGGAGGTCGTATGATATATTATTCCTTTTAAGATTGTATATCATCAACACAAAATGATTAACTTATAGATTGTAGTTTTAAATGAGTACTCAAGAAACCCTTATGAGGTAAGTTAACTTCATAAATCTATCCAGTTTCTCTAAGTTTCTAACGACTTTCATGGTTTCTAAGCTTATAGTAATAACTCGTTGAAAAAGTTCCAATAGATAAATAACGAGTGCTAATAATCTCAACAGAGTAGTAATTGGTATCATTAATAATGCTACTCTTTTTATTAATCTTAACGCATTAGTGTCTCATACCTCATTCAAAAGCAGAGTGACTATTCACAATATAATCATAAACTTCGAGTGATAGCTGTCATGATAATATTGCTGTTGTAAATAGGTTGATAGAAACTGTCTTGCATTTTTATTAAGCGTAAAGATGGTGGTGCAATAATGGATTTATACCTTGCGCGATTAGAAGAAATGGGAGTGATATCGACTGATCAAAACTACTGTGGACCACGGCGTTCGCGGCCTTTTGACCGGCATCGCAGCGGATTTGTTTTAGCGGAGGGCGTAGGTCTGTTCGTTATTGAAAAATTATCTAACGTACTGGCGCGGCAGCGTGAGCCATTGGCCTATTTATTGGGTTACGGCGGTGCACTTTGCGCACAGCATATTGTAGCGCCGCATAAAGATGATCTCGAAATGCAACTGTCGATGGAGCGGGACATCGAATATGCGGATGTTGACCGTACCACTATTGATTTTGTGAATACACATGGGACATCGACAGTACAAAATGATCAGCACGAAGCCAGTGCAATCAGAACGGTTTTTGGCGCGCACAACCCGGCGATTGTGGCGACAAAATCTTGGCACGGGCATCTGATTGCTGCTGCCGGTGCGATGGAAATTTTGGGTGTACTGGTTTCTTTTCGGAACAATGTTTTGCCCAAAATTTTGAATTGTGATGAAATCGATCCTCAATTGCCTGCTGGCATTGCGCTTGTGAGGGAGCATCAGTACCGACCGCTTAAATACGCATTGAAAAACTCTTTTGGCATGGGTGGTGGCGCAAGCAGCTTGGTTTTAGGGAATCCACAATATCTGTAAGGGACACCTCATGCTAACAATATATTCTTTATTAGAAAGAAACTGGCAAGTGATTTGTCATCACAGTCATTATTCGGCAGAGGGTGTCACCATGATGACAAAAGGGTGTGCAGATACCGTAGTTAGATATTTTCGTGATCGCCCGCAAAAGGAGAAAAATAAGTTGTTTGTTTTTGTGATTAGAAATAATTTCGAAGGTCTAATCAGCTATTTTGTTGCGTCTGTGCTAAAATTGAAAGCTTGGATCGTCAGTATTCATGATTTAGACATTGTTGATATGCTGGTTGATGCCAATTGCATTGCGGCTGTTGTAATAAGCCATGAAGTTAGGAATATTAGTATCATCAGTCACCGGATTAATATCGCGTTTGATCACTGTTTTTCAACTGTGAACGAAAATCTGGCTGATTTTACAGCATATCCGTGCGCGCATTTCTATTTTTGTACCTCCAGAACAACCAGTAAGCCCAAGTTGATTCAATATCATGAAAATATTCTGATTGAGAATGCCCTCGCGGTGAGCCAATCTCTTGGACTAAGTAATGAAGATTGCTCATTGTGTTATTTCCCCGTGCAGTATATGTATGGTCTCTCTACTATGCTATGTGCCTTCTTATTGGATAGCAAACTGGTATTTGAAAAATTTCAAATAAGTAATTTCAAATAAGTAATATTGGTGAACTCGTTTCGCACTATAACATTACCAACTTGCCTTTAATCGGTGACTGGATGCTGGCAGTAAGCGACATTTTTACCAAAAGCCGAATCCATGTGCAAAATATCTTGAATGCATCCGACCGTTTGCTCACCGTACAAGCATCGGGTATCCTCTCATCATGTACGACGTTATGGAATAACTTCGGTCAGACCGAATCCGGACCGCGCTTGTTTAATAATAAGATCTGCTCGCTACGCGATATTGAAAGAACCAGTAAATATGGCGTTGTAGCGCCGGGTAAGGCTTTGGTGAGTGATATAAAAATTGATTTGCGCCCCATTGATCGGGCGGATTCTTCTGATTCAGTGCGCCGTATGTTTTATAAAACGCCTTTCGCGTGTGATGGTTATGTTGATAGTTCCTTGAAATTAAAGCCGCGTGATGAATGGTTTGATTCCGGCGACCTGTTTGTTAAAGATGAATCCGAATGCTATTACTGGATAGCCAGAGCCGTTAATGAGTTTAAACACAATGGTAAGTTTATCTCAGTTCAACTGATTTCAAATGACATTATTAAGTGTGCTGGATGTTTAAGACATTACTTTTCAAAAGCACAGAACGGAGATCTTTATCTCAACCTTGATATGTCGGCAAATAGTGAGCAGGTTAAAGCCATTACTAAACTATTGACTGATAAATGGTATCAGTATGCATTTAAAGTAAATATCAGAAAAGTTGCCACGACAAATACAGGGAAAATAAAATGTACCATGTAGATAAAGCTCATGATATAAGCAGAGTGTATGTTAATCGTCGTGCAAACAATTATCTGTGCATTGTGAGCCATTCTTTTTATACCTATTTTTTAGCTATTGATAGGCTTCATCGTTATTTGCCTGTATCGACGAGACGTACATCGAGAATGATATTGCAACGTGAAATGGCGAAGGTGCTTTTTGTCGATATATTTAAACGGATTTTGCCAGATGTAAAGATGTCACACAGTTCTGTGAGCCATGGACGGAGTAAAAGTATTATGTTGCTTAATAATGATCCGCGGATTCAGTCTGTCGGGGTTGATATCGAATTTATTGAGGAAAAAAAACTACCGAGACCATTTATGCTAGATTACTGTGAAAAATGCGCGGACTTTCCAGCAGGGCAGGTGCTGGATAATCGGCTATGCACCACAATATTTAGCTGCATGGAGAGCTTGTATAAGGCATTATGCGCCATCTCGGCGTGCACTTTTGATATAAATGATTATTTTTTAGTTGAATATGACAGGACGCGATGTGTTTTTAGGTACGTTGGGAATATATTTGCGTTTAAAGGGATGACGTTTATTTGTAACTGCTATTATCTTTGTCAATCTGTGATAACCGTTGTTTTGTTGGATGCATATTTGCAATCAATTATTTTAGATGACCTCTTATATGAGGACGTAACCGTTTCTATACCCAGTTAGTTTTTAACGAGTTTATGGCAATTGAAAAGAGTGAAGCCTTTCACGCCTTTGATGCTTTTCATAAGGAATTAAAGAACAATTTAAACAGTGAAATAAAGCAAGAGGAAGCGATTGAGATGTTAGCACAACATCTTGTCACGCGTCCCGTGTTTGAAGCTTTGTTTGAGGGCAATGAATTTGTGCAAAACAATGCCATTTCGCAAGCAATGGACAAGATCTTAACGGAACTGGATAAAACCAATATCGAAGAGAAAACGAAAGATCTTGATAAATTTTACAAAAGTGTCACGTTCTGTACAGCAGGCATCACCGAAACTCATGCCAAACAGAATCTTATTATCAAACTTTATGAAAGTTTTTTTGCCAAGGCATTTAAGAAAACCACGGATAAGCTTGGGATTGTTTATACGCCCGTTGAGGTTGTTGATTTTATCATTCATTCTGTTGATGATGTATTGCGTAATGAATTTGGAAAAAGCTTGGGATCACGTGGTGTGTCTATTCTTGACCCTTTCACGGGAACGGGTACCTTTATCACAAGGCTTTTACAATCAAAACTGATCAAACCAGAGGATATGGAATATAAATACCGTTACGATATCCATGCTAATGAGATTGTCTTACTTGCCTATTACATAGCAGCGATTAACATTGAATCGACGTATCATAGTCTTATGAAAGGTGAGTAGATTCCCTTTAAGCATATTGGTCTGGCTGATACGTTTCAAACGCTTAAAAAAAACCTTATGGACGGTATGCTCAAAGAAAACAGTGAATATTTGGAACATCAGAAAAATTTGACTATCGAAGTTATCTTCGGCAACCCGCCTTATTCAACTGGTCAAAAAAGTGCTAATGATAATGCGAAGAATACCCCTTATCCCATATTAGATAATCGTATCAGTGAAACTTATGCTGCTCAATCTGAATCAATCAATATGCAAGCACTTTATGATAGCTATATACGAGCAATTCGATGGGCTAGTGACCGTATAAAAAAACGTGGTGTTATTGGTTTTGTTTCTGGTTCTGGTTACATAGAAAAACCAGCAATGGACAGTTTACGAAAATCTTTAGCCAAAGAATTTACAAGTATTTATGTTCTCAATCTGAGGGGTGATATTCGTAAAAATATGTTAAGCAATGGGAAGGCTCAAGAAGGACAGAATATTTTTGGTAGTGGTAGTATGACTGGTATTGCCGTGACATTATTTATCAAAAATCCCAATGTTTCTGGAGATTGTAAAATTTATTATCATGACATTGGTGATAATCTTACGACAAAAGATAAACCTTCTGCACTTAATTATTTGGGTAGCATTAATGGTGTCACAAATAAATCAAGTTGGAAAATAATTATACCAGATAAACATGGTGATTGGATAAATCAACGTGATGAGAGTTTTGAGACATTTATAGTCTTAGGGTATAAAAAAGAACACGATAAAAAGCTGTTTGAAATTTTTTCTTGTGGTGTCGTAACCAGTCGTGATGCTTGGGCATACAACTCAAGCCGTAAAGATTTAGCAAAAAATATGAGTGATATGATTGCTTTCTATAACAGCGAAGTAAAACGTTTTAATGATACGCATCCACATGCTGACCGTAAAACACGTAACAATATTGTAAATGATTTTGTTAATACAAATGCTGAAAAGATCAGTTGGAGTCGTGCACTTAAACAAGAGTTGGTAAAAGGAAAGGTTTTTGAATTTGAAGAAACTCGCCTTATTCAAAGTCTTTACCGTCCATTTACACAACAATGGCTCTATTATAATCGTACTTTCAATGAAATGGTTTTACAAATGCCGCGTATATTCCCTATGAGAAAAGCGGTTGATAATAGAGTAATACAAGTTACAGGCATAGGAGCAAGAAGTGGTTTTTCTGTTTTGATGAGTAAGGATTTACCTAACCTTCACGCAATAGATACAGGTCAATGCTTTCCACTCTATATTTACGAAGATAGCATGGTATCAAAAGATAAAAACAAGGAACAATCCCATTTATTTACAAACTCTATAGAGGAAAACAAAACAGCTGGTTTACAGAGGCGTGATGCCATTACAGATGAGGGACTAGCGCATTTTAAAGCTGCTTATCCTAATGAGACTATAATAAAAGAAGATATCTTTTATTACGTATACGGTCTACTTCACTCAGAAGATTATCGTGCCCGTTATGCTGATAACCTCTCTAAAGAGTTGCCTCGCATCCCTTGTGTAAAAAGCGCTGAAGATTTTTGGAAGTTTGTTAATGCTGGACGTGAACTAGGGCATTTGCACGTGAATTATGAGACTGTAGAGCCTTATCCAGTGACCTTTAAAAAGGGTAATCCAAAACAAACAGAGATCTCTAATCCCGAAAAATTTTATTACGTTACAGAAATGAAATTCGCAAAAATTAAGAATAGTAAGGAAAAGGATAAATCTACAGTTATTTACAACAGCAATATCACAATAACAGACATCCCTCTTGAAGCTTATGAGTATATCGTTAATGGTAAACCCGCTCTTGAATGGGTTATGGAGCGTCAATGTGTTAAGACTGATAAAAAGAGTGGTATTGTGAATGATGCCAATCGCTATGCTGTTGAAACCATTGGTAACCCTGCCTACCCTCTAGAGTTATTTCAAAGGGTTATTACCGTAAGTTTAGAAACAATGAAAATCGTTAAGAACTTACCAAAATTAGAACTAAGAGAAACTGAATAACTTATAAAGCATGTTCACATGATAGGCATGCTAAATTCACAAGGG
>NZ_JBHIPB010000013.1:0-38445 GCF_042195825.1 Bartonella sp. AP40SXNS | reverse complement strand
ATTCAAGATAAACAGATTTGAAATGAGACAATCTTACGATATTCGGGATTCTCATTCAATATGAACAACGATTAATTATCATTATAAATCAGTATATTGTATGTTCACGGCGGCTTCCAGATCCCAAAGTCTCCCTTCTCTCACAACAGTTACAACTCTTCTTATATATCACGACGCGTATCATGTTAAAGGGCCTATTCTATAATCACCATTGCATAAACGGCCTACACGCTTTATGCTTTCCCTTAAGAGCAAAAGGAAGGTATCAATGTCATCTAAACTGACGCGTAACCAAACATTGGTTTTAAACACTTTAAAAAATGCAAAAGGGCCTTTAAGTGCTTATGCGATTCTCAATCACTTACGCGAAGAAGGTTTTCGTGCACCTCTCCAAGTTTATCGTGCGTTAGAAAAACTCGTACAGTTAAAGTGTATTCATCGTCTTGAAAGTGTAAATGCCTTTGTGGTCTGTTTACACCCTGAAAACTGTCAACATGAACTTACAACGTTTATAATTTGCGAAAACTGTGGCACAGTCAACGAAATACAAAATCAAACGATTGTAACGAGTTTAAAACAGATGGTTCAAGCTGTTGACTTCCAAGCACATAAAAGCACCCTAGAAGTACGAGGTCTTTGTAAAAAATGCGCAATAAAATAAGACCGCTAACTTGAAAACAAGATCTCTAACTTGCAAGTTTATATATTTAGCATTATGTACCAGGGATCGCCTTTGTTTGAAAAGCTCTTATCGCTCTTGCATGTATATCACCCTACCCTGTAGTGATAGACTTATTATACTCGTTGGAACATAAATATTGAAAGTATAAATCATGTCCGTATCTGAGACAATTTTTTCAACAAAAAATCTCGATAAAACGAAACAAAAAAAAGTAATCAAAGCCCTTCTTATTGTCTTTGCACTTTTTGTGCTTTGGTTTAGCTACAAATGGGTAACGCAATGGCGTTATATGTTATCTACTGAAGATGCCTATGTGCAAGGAGATATAGCCGCTATTGCGACTAAATTAAATGGATATATTGAAAAAATTGCCATTAAAGCCAACCAAGTTGTAAAAAAGGACGATGTTTTATTTTACTTAGACAATGGTGATTATCAAATAGCCTTGGATCAAACAGAAGCGCATCTTGACACACAGAAAAAAACACTTCTACGCATTGATGCACAAATCACAGCCGCTCATAGTGCTTTAGATGATGCAAAAGCGCAAAAAGCAGCCGCTTCAGCCATAGCAACCAATGCACAACTCACCTTAAAACGTGTAACAGAACTGAAAGCCAATCGTTATGCCCCTCAATCTGATGTTGATGATGCCAAATCAGCTTATGAACAAGCTATCGCAAATGTTAACCGTGCAGATGCACAAATCGCTGCAGCACGCGCCAATATCCAAGTGCTAGAAGCACAACGAAGTGAAACAGAAAGCCAAACAAAGAGTTTAGAGCTCACACGTGAAAAAGCACAACGTGATCTTGATTCAACTATTATACGCGCGCCATTTGATGGAATCATAGGAAATTTAACAGCAAAAACGGGAGATTTTGTTGTAAATGGCCAACGTCTTGCAGCGTTAGTCCCCATACATGCACTTTATATTGAAGCAAACTATAAAGAAACACAGTTGCAAAATATTCATGCGGGACAAAAGGCTTATATTTCTGTTGATGCCTTCAAAAAGGAGGTCTTTACAGGAACAGTGCTTTCTATTTCACCGGCAACAGGTGCTGTTTTTTCTCTTCTTCCTCCACAAAACGCTACCGGTAACTTTACAAAGATTGTCCAACGCATTCCCGTACGTATTTCTATTCCAGAAGAAGTCTTAAAGACCGGACATATCCGAGCAGGAATGAGTGTTTCAGTAGAAGTTGATACACGTACAAAACCACAAGATAAAAGTCTCTTATAATAACAAGCAAATGACCTCATTATTATGACATCTTCAATACCAAAGCCCATACAGTCTCAAGAGCGTATAGAAATCCGTAGCATTGTGATTTTTATAGTTATGGCCTTTGGCATGTTCATGGCCATTTTGGATATACAAATCGTTGCCTCCTCTTTAGCCGAAGTTCAAGCTGGTCTTTCTGCGAGCTCTGAAGAAATTTCATGGGTTCAAACCTCCTATCTCATCGCTGAAGTCATCATGTTGCCCCTTTCTGGATTCTTAGGACGATTGCTTTCAACACGTGTTTTCTTCACCATATCAGCGATCGGGTTTACGATTACTTCTGTTCTTTGTGCAACAGCAACATCTATTGGAGAGATGATTATCTACCGTGCATTGCAAGGTTTTATTGGTGGAGGAATTATCCCAAGTGTTTTTGTCGCCTCTTATGTTCTTTTTCCTCCTTCCAAACGCCCAATTGTTACCCCTATTGTTGGACTAGTCGCAACATTAGCCCCCACTATTGGTCCAACGGTCGGAGGTTATCTCTGTCATATCTTATCATGGCACTGGCTTTTTCTCATTAATGTGCCTTTTGGGATTATTATTTCAATTCTCGCTTGGAAATTGATTGATTTTGATAAAGCAGATCCATCTCTCATGGCTAAATTTGACTGGTTGGGGCTCATTTCTATGGCTGTTTTTCTAGGAACTTTAGAGTATGTACTAGAAGAAGGCGCACGTCATGATTGGCTGAATGATGAGCTGGTTCGGAATTTATTTATTATCATGATTCTTGCTGCAACCTTATTCTTCTGGCGCGCTTTTACAGCAAAAGAACCCATTGTAGATCTCTCTACTTTTTCTAATTTTAATTTTTCAGCTGCATCCATTTTTTCCTTTTCTTTGGGAATAGGTCTTTATGGACTCACGTACCTTTATCCTGTCTATTTAAGCCAAATCCGCCATTATGATGCCCTGATGATTGGAGAAACATTGTTTCTTTCAGGATTCGTCATGTTATTAACTGCTCCCCTTGCAGGATTCCTTTCAGCACGAATAGATGCACGTTTAATGATGGCAATAGGACTTTTTGGTTTTGCAATAGGCACTTGGATGGCTAGCGCTATCACAGATAAGTGGGATTTTTGGCAGCTTTTTTGGCCGCAAGTTTTCCGTGGTGCTTCTGTAATGTTATGTATGGTTCCTATCAATAATATTGCCTTGGGAACACTTCCACCAGAACGAATGCAAAATGCTTCTGGACTCTTTAATCTCACACGGAATCTAGGTGGTGCTGTAGGGCTTGCCATTATCAGCACTCTCATGACAAAACGCACAGACTTTCATTATGAACGAATAGCCGAAACACTTAACCACGCAAACAGACAAGCAACTGAAATGCTTTCAAAGCTTATTTTATTATTCAAAACAGAAACCTTTGATTCCTACACTCTTGCTCTTTCTCAATTGTTTAATATAGTACGCATACAAGCAATGATTATGGCTTTTAGTGATATTTTCTTTATCATAACCATTATCTTTGGTGTTTTGACATTTATGACCATGTTTCTCAAAAAAATACCATCCCTCATGGATTCACCACCAAGACACTAAGATTCATTAAAATTGAAGAATATTTTTGATCTTTATCACTTTCCTCGATTTTTTCACTTTATCTCTTCTCAAGAGACAATATAAACTAACATGTGATTCTAAATGATTCTTCTGATAAAAATTCTTTTCAATGCGAGCTCTTTACGCACTTTTAAAATAACGTCTCGCATATAAAAATTGTTTTAGATGATAATAAACAAAGAGCTTACCTAACATGCTCCACACTATAAAGATAAAGCAGCTATTTCTATCAGATTTTTGATTTATCACCATAGGGCACAAAAGATTAAAAGAATATGTGTGCTTATCATTAAATCTCTACTCTATCCGTCAATCCCGCTTTACGCTACTCCCCTCACAAAAACGATCCTGTACGATTCTTTATGCTTCACTCTTGTGATGCTTACGAGAATATTCACATCACCCTTCCCTTTTCCTTTCTCCCCCATGGGAGCCCTCCTTTTTGAGGTCATTTATAAAAGAGATTCTTGTGATTTTTTCTCATGTATCCATTTTCCTTACAATGTACAGGATAACGTTTTGTTGTTTCTGAATGCAAAAAATTGAAATGAGAAAATCATCCTCTACTCGACACTCTCATGCCAATTGCAAAACAAGTTGTCTTGATAGCAAAAAAGTAATGGAGAGTTTTTTCAAAAAAGCAGCTTTTAAACATGTAATTTTATTTTTTACGCCCTTTTAAAGAAGCTAATACTTACAGTTTTGATTCTACTGCCGCGTATTTTTCTTTCTTAAAGCCTCTTCTCTTTCGATATGCACTAAAATTGTATAAAATTTCTTAAAATATCTCTCTTTTTGAATAAAATTGATCAATGAATGATCCCCTTCTATGCCCTAATCTTACCATGGTGGCTCCACAACTGTTAATGACAGAAATTCCCTCACATCTTCAATAGTAAACGTCTAGACACTTGTTTAACCTCTCAAAAACGCACATTCGTCGCTATTGAATCCACCTCCAAATACTTTAGAAAGGCTTCTAAGATTCTCTTCCCGATAGGCAAATAATCATTTCTGATGTGAAAAATTCAGTGGTATAAACGAAAAGCTATCGTAGTCATGACATTGATTTATAATCATAATTTATGATGTTGTCTATTATAATGAGCAATCTGAATATTGTGAGAGTTTCCTATTTAAAACCTGTTCATGATGAATCAATCAAAACTATTCCCTTGCGCACAAAAAGCAGAGAGATAAAAACGGTTTAAAAAAGAGTAAAATACCGAATCGTTTCTATGCAAGATCTACCAACGATATTGAGAACTAAAAAATTGTATGATGATACCGGCTTTAAAAGAATACAAAACCACTCAAAAATATGTTTCCTTTAATCCTGTAAAATATGACGCTATTTCAAAAAAAATGCGCTTTTAATATATTTCTAGTCACTTAACTGAAATTATTAAAAATAAGAAACCTGTCACATAAAGAAAAGGCTTTATAACACAATCGTAATGCAACGACCCCCAAAATTTGTACCGCATCAACATTTTGACACTAATCAAAACAGTATAACCCACCTCAATGCCAGCACTGTTGCAAACGCAATAAATACAATCTTCAAGCCACTTTATGATGCTGAAAACGACTTGTAACGGCTCGTTCTCCACTAGGAGCCAAAGTGCCATAACACCCAGCAAGATAGTTTGGTATCAGTTCCAACGCTTGAAACCGATGTTTTTCGTAAGGACCAGGCATTGCCAAATTTTCTGTTAAGCGATTTGAAAAGCCAAAACGTTGATAAAATTCAAAATCCCCTACCAATAAAATAGCGCCATATCCCAATTTTTTTGCTGTTTCAATTGCATGGCGGACTAAAATTGATCCTATTCCCATACCAGCACATTCAGCGGCAACAGCCAAAGGTCCCAAGAGTAAAGCATGTTGTGTTTCATTTTTTTCTTTAAAAAAAGAAACATGCCAAAGACGTACACTTCCCACAAGCTCTCCCAGAGCATTTTTAACCACAAAAGAAAGCCCTTGAGCAGCTAGCCGACCACGCCGTAAAGTCTCTGATGATTTACGTTTACGTCCATACCCCATCGTTGAATCAAGCAAAATTTCTCGATAAGGCTTATCGGCTTCTTGCTCCAATAAAAGTGTAAAACATGCCCCATTTTTTGTTCGAAAATTAATCATGTTCATCTCTATAACCGCCCTCTTATAGCGTAATGACAAGCATCGCAAAAGTCTAATAACCCTATCGTCAAAAAGAAACGTCAGATCACATATGATCGTAAAGGCTCAAAACCATTAAAAGCAACAGATGCATAAGTTGTTGTGTAAGCACCAGTTCCATGAATCAATATCTCATCTCCTATCGTTAGAGATAGAGGAAGTGGATAAGGTGTTTTTTCGTAAAGCACATCTGCCGAATCGCATGTTGGTCCAGCCAAAATACAAGGCTCCATCACCTTATCATCATGAGGTGTCTCAATGGGATAACGAATAGCCTCATCCATAGTCTCAGCAAGGCCATTAAATTTCCCAATATCAAGATAAACCCATCGTACATTATCATTGTCAGCTTTTTTAGATATCAAAACAACTTCTGTGCGAATAACACCAGCATTGCCAACCATTGCACGCCCTGGCTCAATAATCGTCTCAGGGATACGATTACCAAAATGCTTTTTCAATGAATCAAAAACAGCGGTACCATAAGCTTGCTCTGTAGGAACATCTTTCAAATAACGGGTTGGAAAACCGCCTCCCATATTCACCAATTTCAGTGAAATGCCTTCTTGTTCCAAACGCTTAAATACTGTAGCAGCATCTGATAAAGCACGATCCCACGCACTCAAATCAACCTGCTGCGACCCAACATGAAAAGAAACACCATAAGCTTGCAAACCTAATTGGTGTGCCCGTCTTAGCACATCAACCGCCATAGCAGGGACACAACCGAATTTGCGTGACAATGGCCACTCTGCACCTTTTCCATCGGTAAGAACACGGCAAAAAACACGCACTCCTGGAGCAACACGCGCAATTTTTTCCACTTCTTCAACACAATCAACTGCATAAAGTGAAACACCCAATGCATATGCTCGCGCAATATCACGCTCTTTTTTAATCGTATTTCCAAAAGAAATACGCTCTGGCGTTGCTCCTGCTTTTAAAGCCATTTCAATTTCTGCAACAGAAGCTGCATCAAAAGAAGATCCTAAAGAACTCAGCAAACGCAAGATTTCAGGAGCTGGATTTGCCTTTATTGCGTAAAAAATACGAGACTGTGGTAGAGCTTTTTCAAAATTTAAATAGTTGTCACGAACAACATCAAGGTCAACAATTAAGCATGGACCTTCAGAACGATGTGTTGCAAGAAAATCGCGAATACGTTGTGTTGCCATCTGCAATTCTCCTTGAGGAAAAGCTTCCTCACTCTACGCTTAGACAGCCAAAACTGCCAAAAGCTAAAGGACAAAAAACACACAACAACTATCCCCATTCTGATTACAAAAAATCAGAAATTAGCATTGCATGCAGCGAAAGAACAGCGCGAAGCCGCGTTATTCTATTTTATCTGCCTTTTTGATTGGAGTTGAGAAAACCACTTCCGCACTGAAGGCAATGAGGTGTGCCTCTATAGTTATCCCAGTATTTAAAAACTGGAAGACACCAGAAAGGCCCGCACCGTCGTTGCTTCAAGATGTCCTCATTCTTGCAATTGGCTGTAAGAATGACTGGAGCGGTTAGTTCCAGGTACCGTACCGGTTAATCTCACCATTTGAGAACCAGCGGACACCCACAGGCACGTGCGACTTTGGGCAAGGCATCCTATAAAACGAATCCTTTCTCATTTCAATCATTTTTTTAATTTTAAACATTTTTTAATTCTTAAAGATAAAATGATGCGAAAAAACAACACTCTCCTCCTCTAACAGACAAAACCATCCCTCTGCTTTCATAGGATTCCCCCCTTACACCATCCGTACGACATCAAGCACTATCTTGCTTTAAAAGCCCCTCGTTTCTTTACCCTATTCTATCTCCTAATATCTGCAGCAGAAAATAACACAAAATAAATTACTCAACACATTAATTTATAACGATAATTTATTATTTTGCTCTTAAACAAAAATCCCATCATAAAATTCTCTCATTTCCCTCCCTTAGTAATGAATCAAGAAAAATCATTCTCTTGCGCATCACAAGCAGAAAACAATATATGAATAAAAAACAATTGAAAAAAAGAGTAAAATTCCCCCTTAATATATCCCCTCAAATGCAAGGACTAGTAACATGGAAAACAGGGCGGGGATCGACTAAAGCACCATCATCTTTAAAAAACATGATATCTCCCCACAAAACGCCATTATCTTTCTCATCTACATCTTAAAAACATCCCTGCTTCTACATCTATTTCACAACATCGCTTAAGCAAAATATCATGAAGAATTCCCCGTATAATATAGCTCATATGATATAGATCAACGGCATATCACCATCTTTATGTTTATGAAGTGACATAACTAACGTCCCCGTTTTATCTGCCAACTTCCAATATTGCAGAAACTCCTCCATTGAAATGTTTCATAACACCTTATCTAAAATGATTTTTGTCCACACGTTGCTCCCATTTGCAACGTACAAGTGAATGAGTTTTACGCGATTCGTTCTCATCTAATCTGAAAGCAATAAAGTTCACAATATTGAACTCTTTTATTCAAATTTAACTAAATTATCATTTATAAATCAATGTACTATATGAAATTCTAAAATCATAAGCTCCTATTATCATTCTATTTCTCTTAACTTTGCTGCTGCTCTTTTATCTTCTCTCGTGAATCATATCTTATTCATTCACACACTCTTCTCTTAAAACTATAGATCCCGCTCCTCTGCGCTGTTGGGAAACAGCTTTTTTATTTTAAAATGAACAATATTGGAGAACTCACTCCTATAAAATCAAGAAGAGCAAACGATCTATAATCATTATTTGTAAATCAACAAATTAACGTAAAAAAAAGACCGAACAACATCCGGTCTTATAAAACTTTTCTACCAATATTAAAAACGCTTCTCTCTTAAATTTAAGAGAAAAAAGCTAGAATTTAAATCCCTACACGACGATATCGTTATGTCCCTTGATGAGAATCAATTGCCCGCAACTTCAACAATTGGAATTGCCTATGGCGCTCACGAAAGCGTTCTCTATCAGCTTCACTGCGTGTGTTATAACAAGCGTCACAGGAAACACCTTCTTCATAATGAGGCGATAACTTGCTTTCAGTATTGAGAGGAGAACGACATGCGCGACATAATTCGCGTCCACATTCTTCAAGACCATGTTGAACAGAAACACGCTCATCAAAAACAAAGCACTCACCCCACCATAAACTTTTTTCTTTTGGAATTTTTTCTAAATATTTTAAAATGCCACCTTTTAAATGGTAGACTTGCTCATAACCAAGATCACGAACATAAGCTGTTGATTTTTCACACCGAATACCACCTGTACAAAACATGGCAATTTTCTTTTTCTTTTTTAAATCAGCCTCATGTTTACGCACCCATTCAGGAAATTCGCGAAATGTTTTAATCTGCGGATCAATCGCTCCTTGAAAACTCCCAATCGCATATTCATAGTCATTCCGTGTATCAATCAAAATTGTCTCTTCATCTTGAATAAGAGCATTCCAATCTTCAGGATCGACGTAAGTACCAACAACTTTTAGCGGATCAACACCTTCAACCCCCATTGTCACAATCTCTTTTTTCAACCGCACTTTCATACGATGAAAAGGCATCTTTGATGCCCATGAATATTTAATCTCCGGCGTTTGAAACGCTGGCTCCGCCACAATAAAATCCACCAATGCCTCAATCGCAGCACAAGAACCAGCAACAGTTCCATTAATTCCCTCTTGTGCTAAAAGGAGGGTTCCTTTGATATCCTTTGCTTGACATAAATCCTGCAAAGGTTTTTGTAATTGACGATAATGCTTCAAATCTGCAAAGCAATAAAGTGCAGCAACTTTAAAATTCTTTTCCATGTGTTTTGCCATAACGCGCGTTTCATTCAATTTCAAGATTTATTCATGTACTCTTTAACATATTGTGCTTAATCAAACGATACAAATAATATCATCTCCAAGAAGAAAAAATATCATGTGCCAAAAAAGAGAAAAGCTTTTATTATATCTCCAAGGACAAACTGTTATACCTGTTTTGCTCATTGACAATCTACAAAGTGCTGTACCTTTAACACGCGCTCTTGTCAAAGGTGGATTAAAAACAATTGAGATCACCTTGCGAACACCAAATGCCCTCAAAGCAATTCAGAAAATCACACAAGAAGTCCCTGAAGCAATTGTTGGAGCCGGAACAGTTCTCAACACGATACACTACGAGCAAGCCGAACAAGCAGGCGCAAAGTTTATTGTAAGCCCCGGATTATCCAATGAATTAATCAATTGTGCAAAAAATAGTGAAATTCCCCTTCTTCCCGCTGCAATGACCCCAAGTGAACTCATGCAAGCATTAAACAAAGGCTATTCATATCTTAAATTTTTCCCAGCTGAAGCTGCTGGAGGTATTTCATTCATCGAAGCTTTAGCATCTCCCTTCTCTGATATCCGGTTTTGCCCAACAGGCGGTATTACACAAAAAAGTGCAATACAATGGCTCCAACTACCCAATGTCTTCTGCGTTGGTGGTTCTTGGATAGCACCCCAACCGCTCATCGCAATAAGTGATTGGGATTCGATTACTGCATTAGCGCATACTGCAACACAACTCTCCTCTCTATCGAAAAAAGCGCGCTCTACAACATAAGTAGCGGGAGCATTGTTAGCCCCTTCAACAAGACTAAAACCTTCACACATCCTTGCGCAATCTTTTAACATTGCCATCGAACCACAAATCATCACCCGATCTTCATCAGGGTGAATTTTAGGAAGGCCTGTTGTTTCAAAGCCACTTATTTCAAAAAAATCTCCACTTTCCATAACAGTCGTAATACGGCCCATATGCTCAGAAGGTTCACGAGTCGTCATAGGATAAAATCTCAACTGTTGTGCATACTCTCCAATGAGTGGATCTTGTTGCAAAGAGGAAACAAGATCTTTTGCACAAATTAATCCATTCTTTTCTCGCGTTATTTAAATAAGAACAACTTCTGCAAATTTTTCATAAATGTCAGGATCACGAATAAAGCTTGCAAAAGGAAAAACCCCGTACCGGTTTGAAAGAAGATAAAGCACCAATTTTCCCACTCATTACTCCACAAAAGCGCGCTCTACAACATAAGTAGCAGGGGCATTGTTAGCCCCTTCAACAAGACCAAAACCTTCACACATCCTTGCGCAATCTTTTAACATTGCCATGGAACCACAAATCATCACCCGATCTTCATCAGGATGAATTTTAGGAAGGCCTGTTGTTTCAAAAAAATCTCCACTTTCCATAACAGTCGTAATACGGCCCATATGCTCAGAAGGTTCACGAGTCGTCATAGGATAAAATCTCAACTGTTGTGCATACTCTCCAATGAGTGGATCTTGTTGCAAAGAGGAAACAAGATCTTTTGCATAAATTAACTCATTCTTTTCGCGCGTTGTTTGAATAAGGACAACTTCTGAAAATTTTTCATAAGTGTCAGGATCACGAATAAGGCTTGCAAAAGGAGCAATCCCCGTCCCAGTTGAAAGAAGATAAAGACGTTTTCCAGGAATAAGAGCATCAAGAACCAACGTTCCTGTAGATTTTTTACGCATGAGAACTGTATCACCAATTTTAATTTTTTGGAGATGCTCGGTTAATGGCCCTCCTGGAACTTTTATCGAAAAAAACTCAAGCTGTTCATCCCAAAAAGGACTTGCAATCGAATAAGCACGATAAATTGGCTTTTCTGCATTTGGCAAACCGATCATAACAAATTCACCTGAACGAAAACGAAAACTTTCCGGACGATTCAGGCGAAATTTAAATAATCGATCTGTATAGTGAAAAACCTCTTGGACAGTAAGAGCGAATACATTCGCAGGAATCGGAAAATTTGCAACGCTGCTGATGTTTGACGGAACATTGGTAGCAGACGTATTCATACTCTTCCCCATATCTTTATTGACTATTAAATTTCGAATCCCTGACGTGATATAATCCTTGTATAATCATCTGCCAACAATTTTCTTAAACCAAAAGCCTTAAGATTAACACTTTTATGTCAAAATTAATCGAATGAAAAAAATGTGAATACAAATCATATTCAAAGAGAAACAAAAACATCGAGTGTTAAGCAATCACGGTACTCTTTTCCACTTTAACACATAATGCATAGTATACAGTGTACCGCTACAACACTTTATTCTCTTTGCAAAATTTATAACCGAAAACCTTAAAATTAAGAGAGAAAAAACATCTGTGGATTGAACGATAAACGCACGACTCCACAACAAAGTTTTCGGCATTACATCCATTGTTTTCTTTACTGACCTTTTTACACTGCCCTTTCCATAAATAAATGAGTCGAACACCTTCTATGATCGATAAATTGATTTCACTAAAAACCAATCAAACGATAAAAAGCAAATATCGTATTCCCACTTCATCTTGAAAAGAAATAATGTCCAAATCAACAGCTATTGATGTATCAGAAAGTGTTTATACACTCTTTCCCATTTAACAAAAGTAACTTTAAATGCATAAGATGACATCCAAAATTACACAGATGAGTGATCTTCCCCTTTATGGTAAAAACTTGTAATGCATTGATTTAACGTGGTTAATTTAATCATTTTACCTTCTCTAAATAAGCAGCCAATGCAATATTTAATCAAAACAATCATACCAGCAACAATAGTCTAACATTGCACTCTTCAAAATGATACAATACAATAAACTATGCTTTCTTTTTTAAGAAGCCTCAATTAAAAATAAATAAAAAAAATAAAAATCTATGCTTCACAAATTATCAGAAAACACCATGTTGATAACAACACAAATAAAACTAAAGTATCTCTTATATCCAGAGTAGCATTTTACATAAAAAACGACTTTAATGGCAGTATAGGCTTCTTATGATTTTGACCGTAGCAAACAGTATCTTTCATCTCTCATAAGCAACCTCTATAAAATAACCAAAGAAAACTGCGTATTTCACGAATACAGATAAGATTTTAAAATGAAAAATTCCGTTAATGATGAAATAAATACATCACTCTATGCAGCTGTCGCAACCATTGATGTCAGTGCCATTGTTGCCAATTATATCACTTTAGCCAAACGTGTAGCCCCAACAGAATGTTCAGCAGTTGTAAAAGCAAATGCTTATGGATTAGGCATTCACAAAATTGCTCCTGCCCTTTATCAAGCTGGTTGTCGCACTTTTTTTGTCGCACAAATCAGAGAAGCACTCCAATTAAAAAGCATTTTACCATCAAATGTCATGATTGCCATTCTGAATGGACTTCCACACTTAGCAGAAGAGTTTGTCGCACAGTCTGGTATTGTTCCGGTTTTGAACTCTTGGAATGCCATTGAAAATTGGCAAAAAATTTGTCAAAAAAAAGATAAAAAATTTCCAGCAATTGTTCAAATCGATACCCATATGAACCGATTAGGACTTGATCAAAAAGAATTACAAAAGCTCATCAAACACCCTACAATTTTCGAAAAAGCAGACATAAAATATATTCTCAGTCATCTTGCTAACGGAGAAGATGATACCCACCCATCAAATTATGCCCAATTAACTTCTTTCAAAACTGCCCTTGCGCAACTACCAACCTGTAGAGCTTCCTTTGCCAATTCTGGAGGTATCTTTCTAGGATCAGATTTTTATTTTGATCTTGTTCGTCCAGGCATTGCACTTTACGGAGTTGATCCGCGGGGAAAACACCCATCACCTTTGAAACCTGTTTTAAAACTTGAAGCCCAAGTCATTCAAAACCGTGTTGTTGATGTAGATACACCTGTTGGTTATGCAGAAAGCTTTATAACCAACAGACCAAGCACTCTTGCAACCATTTCTATAGGCTACGCAGACGGCTGGCTCCGTGCTCTTTCGAATAAAGGAACTGTTTATTTCAACGGGCACAAACTTCCCATGGTTGGGCGGGTTTCTATGGATTCCATTATTGTAGATACGACCGATCTTGAACAAAAACCTCAAACTGGTGACTGGGTAGAACTCATTGGTCCCCATCAAACACTTGAAAAAGTATCTATAGATGCCGATACCCTTCCCAATGAAATTCTAACATCTCTTGGACCACGCTATAAATACATTTACACATAAAAACTCTTTAGCCATAAAGAAATAAATTGATAAAAATCATCATTTTAGAAAATTGAGGGGCTTTTACAAAAGATTTTACAACAATCAACCACACAGAATGGTCACAGACACCGTACATTCACAGAAATCTCAAAACAGACAAGTTGATGGACTATTTTATGGAAGTAGCTTTCATCTAAAATACAAAAACTTAACCTTTCCCCATAAATTGACAAAAAAGAATCTACTACAAATTTTTTAAAATTAATTTCCCAATTAAAATCATTCGCTTGCATACCACAAACTGGATTATGTGTAGATAAAAATGATTTAAGAAAAGAATAATGCCTCTTATGAACCATAGTGCCAAGAGCTATAACATTAGGCGCTGGCAAAATGTATGATAGTGCCGGCTTACTCCGTTATGAAGCGTAAAGATTGGGGGATCAATAGATTTACCCTTACACCATTCACAAGCGCCGTCGCGAAATGGGATTAGGAGCGAAATGTGTCTTTAAAACAAACATCTGAATTAACAACCCAAGTATATTCTTTTTGGAGCGTTCTGTTTCACATGAGGATCGTGCCCCCACTAAAGAACACAATAAATAAAAGCATGGAGCAATGTGCAATCCCTATTATTAAAAAACATTGCTTTAAATGCTTTTGAAAGCCGCAAAGCTGAATTAAAAGGAGATGATAAACTGAGGATTGATTTTTATCTTTACGGCTTTACATTTTTCCAAAATTAGATTGTCTTCCAGTTTAAAAGGTTACGTCAACAAAAATACGCAATTCCCTCGCCCTCATCTGACAAACAAAAGCAGAAACTACTCATAAAGCTCTTTTTTCTCAATCTCTGGCTCAAAAAATTTCGCTGCGTTAAGTTTGGATGTTGATTTACAGGAAACAGCTAAAGCACACGAGCTCTTAGGAAAACAGCGCCGTAAAGTCACAAACTGACTTGCAATGAAGTGGAAAGATGTGCCGGCTTTTTATAAGACACCTTGTAAAAAATACCCATAATACATTTGGCTTTGCGTTTGCTCATTCTAACAGATGTTCTTATATATTTTTGCGTCATATTTATAAAAAGCAGATTAAAGAGAAATATTTAGACAATTTTTGACTCGAAAAGATGCAACAACAGAATTTCGCGTGTCTTTATCATCAAAAACACTAAAATTGATTTTATTCTTTCTACAACCAGTCGTCGTCACCTTAGTGAGAAGTAGTATGTCACAACACATGCAACAGACGTGACCTATCCTCATAGGTTTCGCTCTCGTTTACATGATTAGCTGGCTAGACCGATGGCCTAGTCACTAAAACCATGTCATACGGTAGAAGGCAAAGGAGAGCATGCCTATTGCCGACAAAACACAGCTTTTTTGTCGACTTTTTCGATTTTTCTCATGTTATAAAAAAACAATGCAAAGTTCTAGAAAATAGACAAATAACACCATAGCAACATGATCAATAAACATAAAACCCACACAAAATGTGTGGGCTTTTTTCGTTCATGCAAATAAACAAATTAAATATATATTTTTTATTTAATAGGTGTTTCCCAATGGCGGGCACGAACAAATGAGCATTCTGTCTCCCGCGACATTATCAATACGCGATACAGGAGGCCAATATTTATTGGCTGGATCAAGAGAACTGTTGGGAAAAGCAGCTTCTTGTCGCGAATAGGGTCGCACCCAAGCATCATCTAAAGTATCCGCCACTGTATGAGGGGCATTCACCAATGGATTATTGTCTTTTGGCCAAACCCCATTCCCAACTTTTTTGGCTTCTTCAGCAATAGAGAGTAAAGCATCACAAAAACGATCAATCTCTGCTTTTGGTTCTGATTCCGTTGGCTCAATCATCAAAGTTCCCGGAACAGGAAACGACATCGTGGGCGCATGGAATCCATAATCAATGAGACGTTTTGCAATATCATCAACACTCACCCCATACTGCTCTTTCAACACGCGTGTATCCACAATACATTCATGCGCAACACGCCCATGCTTGCCCCGATAAAGAATGGAATAAACTGGTGAAAGACGTGCAGCAATATAATTGGCATTTAAAATGGCTATTTGTGTTGCATATTTTAAGCCATCAGCCCCCATCATTCGAATATACATCCATGTAATCGCAAGGATAGACGCACTTCCATAAGGAGTAGCCGAAACCGCATGTGTTGTCCCATCCTGTTCATGACCTGGTAAAAATGGTTTGAGATGCTTTGCAACACCAATTGGTCCCATACCAGGACCACCCCCCCCGTGGGGAATGGCAAATGTTTTATGAAGATTCATATGACAAACATCAGCGCCAATATCCGCAGGACGAGCAAGACCCACAAGGGCATTGAGATTAGCACCATCAAAATAAACTTGTCCGCCATTTTCATGAATAATAGAACAAATTTCCTTAATGCTTTCCTCGTAAACACCATGGGTTGAAGGATAAGTAATCATAAGAGCAGCCAATTTATCTTTATGCAATTGCGCTTTCATCTTGAGATCGTCTACATCAACATCACCATCGCTTAAACATTTTACCACAACGACTTCCATCCCTGCCATATGGGCCGAGGCTGGATTGGTACCATGCGCAGATGCAGGAATAAGACAAACTGTACGTTGATGCTCTCCCCGTGATTGGTAATATCGTCGGATAGCCAAAAGCCCAGCATATTCCCCTTGAGCACCAGAATTTGGCTGAAAAGAAACTTGCGCAAATCCTGTAATTTCACACAACCACGCATTTAACTGGTTGATCATCTCCAAATATCCCGCTGCATCCTCTTGTGAAACAAAGGGGTGTATATTGGCCATACTAGCCCAACTTACAGGCATTAATTCAGCCGCGGCATTAAGCTTCATTGTACAAGAACCAAGAGGGATCATAGCGCGATCCAGCGCCAAATCCTTATCCGCTAAACGACGCAAAAAGCGCATCATATCTGTCTCTGAATGAACCGCATGAAAAAAAGGCTGAGAAAGAAAAGCAGCATCCCGTTTTTTTCCAAAGAGTCGTGGAGAAACCTTATCAACGAGTTGTGCCCCAAAAAGCTGCGCTAAAGCACCAGCATCTTCTTCTGTCGATAATTCATCAAAATTGATTGCAATAGTGTCATCATCGAGAACACGAATAAGGCGCCCACCTATTTTGGCTTGATGCGCAATTTCTCGTGCTTTTCCCTTAACAGAAATACTCACACAATCAAAAAAGCTTTTCCCTTCAACATGAACCCCTGCGGCTTCTAAACCAGCAACAAAACGACATGTTAAATGATGAATTCGCTGCGCAATTTCTTGTAAGCCTTTTGGCCCATGCCAAACAGCATAAGCGGTTGCCATATTAGCCAACAAAGCCTGCGCTGTACAAATATTTGACGTCGCTTTATCGCGCCGAATATGTTGTTCACGTGTTTGCAAAGCCAAACGAAAACCAACGCGTCCTTTGGTATCCACGGATTGACCAACAATACGCCCTGGAATAAGACGCGTTAACGCATCACTCACAGCAAGGTAACCAGCATGTGGACCACCAAATCCCATCGGAACGCCATAACGCTGCATAGAGCCAACAACGATATCTGCCCCCCATTGAGCAGGTGGCTCCTGAAGGGTAAGCGCTAAAGGATCAGCTACAACGATAACTAAAGCTCCCTTTTCCTTTGCCTCTTTTATGATCTCACTGTAATCATGAAAAGAACCTTTTGTATCTGGCCAAGATAAAACAATTGCCGCTGTATCGGAATCAATTTCGCCATTTTGGCTAATCTGAATCCCTTGTGTTTCAGCACGCGTTTGCGCAACACTCAAAGTTTGAGGATGTAAAAGACTCTGAAGAGAAATTTTTGTTTTTTTCTCACGGAAAGAGCGAAAAGCAAGGGCATTGGCTTCAGCTAAAGCAGTTGCTTCATCAAGAAGGGAAGCAGCAGAAACAGGCAAACCTGTTAGTTCACTAACCAATGTCTGAAAATAAAACAAAAGCTCTAAACGACCCTGGCTAATTTCTGCTTGATAAGGCGTATAAGCAGTATACCAAGCAGGATTTTCAAACAGATTTCGTAAAATAACCGGAGGCACATAAGTTCCATGATATCCTTGCCCAATAAAACTTTTATGCACATGGTTACGCTCCATCATCTTGGAGAGTTCTTCTAAGGCTTGTCCTTCACTAGCGGCCTCTGGAAGATTCAATAAACGTCCCAAATGGATAGAGTGTGGAACAGCTTGAGAAATGAGTGTCTCAACACTATCAAGCTCTAAAACATCAAGCATTTTTTGTGTTTCATCAGGACGAAGCCCAATATGTCGAGAAGAAAAAGAACGCTCGATCATGGTACTCATCCAATCAAAGCCTTATAAGCATCTTCATCTAACAACTCGTCCAGTTGAGTTTCATCTTGCAATGTCATCTTCCATAACCAGCCTTCTGTTTCGGCTTTTTGATTTACCAATTCAGGATTATCCGCCAATGTTTCATTTCTTTCGACCACTTCACCATCAAGAGGAGCATAAACATCTGAAGCCGCCTTCACTGATTCCACAACAGCCGCCGCCTCTCCTTTGGAAAGTTTTGTTCCACTTTGTGGTAAATCAACAAAAACCAAATCCCCTAATTGCTCTTGCGCATAATGCGTAACCCCAACAGTCACTACTTGTCCTTCAACTCTAAGCCATTCATGGTCTTGTGTAAAATAAGTTTTAGACATAAAAAATCATCCTTTAAAATAACGTTGTTCAACAAAGGGAAGAGAATGAACTGATAGTGCAATCTTTTTGCCTCGCAGTTCTGTAAAGACTTGTGTTCCTTCAACTTTAAAATCAACAGGAACGTAACCCATCGCGACAGGCCCCTCAAAAGAAGGACCAAAACCACCTGATGTTACAACGCCAATCTCATTACCTTGATCATCAAGAAGCACCGCACCGGCACGAATAGGTTGTCGCGTTTGCGGTTTTAATCCAACACGACAACGAGCAGGTCCTTTTTGCAGTGCTTCAAGAAAAGCCTTTGCACCATAAAATTGTGCTTTTTCTCGAACACTTTTAGGAACAGCCCATGTTAGAGCCGCATCAATAGGTGTCGTATCAGGGGTAATATCATTTCCATGCAAACACAGCCCCGCTTCCAACCGCAAGCTATCGCGTGCTGCAAGTCCAATCCACTCAACACGAGAATCACTCAGCAATTTTTCAGCCAACATATGCGCATGCCCTATAGGCAAAGCAATTTCAAAACCATCCTCTCCCGTATAACCAGAACGCGTTATAAACCAATCCTGTTGTGGTTCGAATCCTTGCATAAAGAACAATTCATTCCCTGGCAAATCCGCATCAGCAAGAACAGCTGCCGCTTCAGGACCTTGAAGCGCAAGCAATACCCTTTCAAGGGCAATCACTTGACATTCAAAATCAACCGCACGCTTTTCCAATTCTACAAAATCAGCCTGTGCATTCCCAGCATTGGCGACCAACATAAAACGGCCCTCTTCCAAACGGGTAATGATAAGATCATCAAGAATACCAGCCTGCTCATTAAGCAAATAATTATACCGTGAGTGTCCAATCTTTAAAGCTGCTGCATCAATGGGAAAAGCATAGGACAAAAATTCCACGGCTTGTGCCCCTTCAACCGCAATCAATTTCATATGAGAAATATCAAAAAGTCCTGCATGTGCACGCGTATGAAGATGCTCTTTTAAAACGCCAAGAGGATAAGTTAAAGGCATGTTCCAGCCCGCAAAAGCACCAAATTTTGCTCCTGCTTTTTCATGCAAATCATATAAAGGAAGTGTTTTTAAAAAAGATGTTTCTTGTGCTGTGCCCATAATAACTCCAAAGCTGCGCTAACGCCCACAGAATATGGTCGTCTCTGCCCCCTCTGTCATCAACCTGAGAGACTCGCGAAAAAATTTTCCGCTTACACCTTCGGCGCGGGTTCTCCCGACTTTCCAGATCTGCCTTCTTCCTTTTACGGTCCTTAAAGCCTGAGAGATTATGGGCTATTTCCCCTTCGGCGGCAATGCGAAAATTTGCAATCTGCACTCTCCCGCAAAAGAATGAAAGAAACGATAACGCTCTTTCCAGCATATTTAAACCTATAGCCTATCTTTATCACACTGTCATTAGTAAAGTGATGAAAATACTCTCATTTTAAAACTTGCATAAGCTGCTTCAAAAGATTTATAATATTATCCTTTTGAACCTTACAAAAATTGCAAGGAACACATTTTAGGAAATTTAAGACAAAAATCAAAAGCTATAAACAAAAATACCTCTTGAAAATCATGCAAAACGTCACACACTAAAAAGATCGCAAGCAATATTCTTTCGCGCACAGTTCAACCTTAAAGATAGGGTTTCATATTCTTTTTGAGAATAAGGACTTCAAATATTTTATAAGTATGATTTTAATGCACAAGAAGTAGGTTTTCTGCTTTCTCAATAGTGTCATAAATAGCGACTATTTACATACTAAAACTACCGAACAAAGGTGACAAAATACTCATGAAAGCTGGTAATATCTCTTACAATTGCGAAAATGATCTTCCAAAGCAAATTGCTCTTTTTCCTTTAGAAGGTGCACTCTTACTACCCGGTGGTTTTTTATCACTTAACATTTTTGAACCAGAATCACTTGAAATGATTGAAAATGTTATGGTAACTGATCGTCTATTGGGCATTATTCAACCACTTTCATCGGATACAGATCGCTTCTCTACACAACTTTATAAAACAGGCTGTATAGGGCGCATTACAAACTACAGTGAAACAGGAAATGGACAACTGTTCATTATCTTACAAGGTGTTTGCCGCTTCACTTTAGAACAAGAATTGAAAAACACAAAATCCTATCGAACAGCTCTCATCCAATCAAACATAAAAGACTTGCAAGAATTTGATATTGAAGAAAGCATTAACCGAGAGAACTTACTCGACGTTGTAGAAAAATATCTAACCATCCATGAAATGGAATATAATTGGAGCAGCATCATAGAAGCCCCTACACCTATATTGGTTAATGCTTTTTCTGCCCTTATCCCCTTTACACCAGCAGAAAAACAAGCTCTCCTTGAAGCTCCAGATATCGAAAGCCGTGCCCAAACTCTTCTTGCATTAACAGAACGCTCGCTCATGAAACAAACAGGAACAGATTACCGCTTAAACTAATGAATATCCAAACATGAAAAAAATGACCACAGATCCCAAAATGCTCGAATTGCTCGTCTGCCCAATGACGAAAGGCACGCTCTCTTTCAACCGAAAAACACAAGAGCTCATTTCTCTCAAAGCCAAACTTGCCTACCCTATTCGTGATGGCGTTCCCATTATGCTTGCCTCAGAAGCGCGCCCTTTACAAAACAATGAAGAAATAACGCATAAAAAATAAAAAATCCTCATGCAATTTCCCTCTACAAGCCCACTGTTATCAAGCCTCTATCAATATGATATCTCAAGTATTGACGAATTCTGAAAAAAAGCGTTTTACAATAAAGATATTTATATCGCTTTACACCTTGTAACAAAAGCCAAAAATATCACCAGATTCTCTCATTCCAGCCTGTTCATACTAAAGCAATCAAAACCATTCGCTTGCACAACACAAGCATCTGAATAAAAATAATTAAAAAGGGAATAAAAATGGCTCTTATGAACCTTTTAAATACAAAGGCCATAATAACATTTTGAATCAACCCAAGTGAATGAAGTTTATTATATTAAACATAAAGATTGTTATATTTCATGGACTTTAATTTATACTATTTACGAGCAACATGTTTGAGATACCTCAATTTAAGATGAATAAAAACGATAAGCTGTATCATCTTCTGTATACCATATAGAAGACAAGAATATTTATCTGTTTGCATAATCTTTGAAACGAAGACGCAACCTAATTTGGGAGAGAAAACATAAAATCGTAAAGGAGAAAATCACCCCATTACCTTGCCATCACCCTTTAATTCCGCTTTACAATTTTTAAAAGTATCTAAAGTATCTCAAGCAATATTTTTATGTATAATACACGCATTAATTACGTGAAAACTTGAAAAAATAAACAAGAAACACTGTTGTAATTTCAATTGACGATTGAAAGTAATTGCCTTATGAAGGAGGCTTGTGTTTTTGGTTGTATACGCAACAATCAAATAGGGTCTGGAAGCCCGAAAAACTCAAACTAGAAATAAAACCGCTTTTGCGGATATCCCGGAATTTCCGGGGGCTCTTGTTATGTCCAAGTGCTTTCAGCACTAAAAGCAAGAGGCTGTTTTGAGTCAGCACTTCCAGACCCCGGAATACTAATGCGAGGGCGCTCGCAACCGGTGGGGACATCAAGTGAAAGCTAAAAATCTACATTTTTACGATATTTCTTTAGGCAAAAAAATTCGCTTCAGAAGAAACGTCATGGGGGTTTTCTCAAAAACAATTAGGAAGTCATTTAGGCGTAACATTTCAACAAATCCAAAAATATGAAAAAGGCTTAAATCGCGTAAGTGCAAGACGTTTACAGGAAATTGCTCATATATTAGATGTTCCCGTTTCCTTCTTTTATGCTGATGGCGCAAAAAAAGAAGAGAACCTCTATCATTGTGATGACAGAATAGCAAGCAAAGCAGAATATTTACTTTTAAAAAATTTCAGAATACTGACCCGCAAAAAACAAAGAGCAATTTTGCAGTTGATTTCTGATG
This sequence comes from Bartonella sp. AP40SXNS, assembly GCF_042195825.1. Classification (NCBI taxonomy): domain Bacteria; kingdom Pseudomonadati; phylum Pseudomonadota; class Alphaproteobacteria; order Hyphomicrobiales; family Bartonellaceae; genus Bartonella; species Bartonella sp. AP40SXNS. The sequence continues at coordinate 15,965 of NZ_JBHIPB010000013.1, read as the reverse complement.
AAAAAAATAACCCCTTATTTTCATAAATTCACCGCAAGGATAATCAAAGTCCTTAATAATCTTGACAAGAATTTTGCCTATCTCCCCACACCTCATGAGAATGAAAATGCTTAATCTAATCTGATTTGTAAATAATCTGAATTCTAACGAGTTTAACTTAGAAATAGCACTTTGATTTATAATCATATATCTAACGTTATTGATATTGAATAAGTGTTCCGAATATCGTAAAATTCTTTCATTTCAAACGTGTTCTATATTGAATCAATCAAAATCTCTTGTTTGCACATTACAAGCAAAGTTGGCGTGTGAGTAAAAATGTACAAAAAGGCTTACCTCTTATTGAAAAGTCTCATATACCAAGAGCTGTAACGACATTGGGTGCTGGAAAAATGGATGATGGTGCTAACTTGCTCTTTTATTAAACATAAATATGGGAGTGTTCAACGGCTGGCTTTCCACTCATATAAGTCACTTAAAAAAGGCTTGCCAAACAAGCCTAAGAATATTCCCACACACTAAAAAACACTTAAATATATCGAGAAAGCTTAAAGATCTTATACCATCATACTCCAAATAATGATATTTTATATCATAATATTATTAAAGTAAAAATAAGAAATATAAAGTAAAAAATAGACACGAAAAATATATGTATAAATTTCATAAGAATTTATATATATGAATACTTAAGTTTATTCTGTTGTGCTATGAATTCTATCATTTAAGGTATGAGGATATGAAGCACGCATACCTCCTTGAAACATTCAAATGTTTTTTAGATACCCAATATCTTTTGAAATATTTTTAGGCCTGCTTGTTGAGCCTTTAGTTTAAGTGAAAAATGGGAAGCCGCTAGAATCTAGCTGTTTACAGACTGTAATAGGAAGTTTCGCTTTTAAAGGCATAGGGAGAAAATCAAATAATTCAACAATTAACAAATAAAGTATTAAAAGATTCAACCAACGCGATACGTAATACCATCTTTAAAAAATTCAAAAGTATGAAGGTAAACATTGACAGAAGATAAGGAATTCACTTAATTAAAGTGCTCTCTAAAGAGGTAATAGTTTAGCGTAAAATATTCAATTTTTTCAATTCTGAAAGATTAAAAGAGACGTATCATTTGAAATAAAACAATTTATTGTGCTAACGATAATGATTGGTGTGCACAAAATTGAGTTGTTGAAAATCAAAAATATAATTTAACGATGTTCCTTGACCAACTCACTCTCTCCTGAGTATAGCACGGGGAATAAACGTGGAGAGACATGAGGAGTATAGAAAATGAGTTTTAAAGTTGCAATTGTTGGCGCAACCGGCAATGTTGGTCGTGAAATGCTTACAATTTTAGAAGAGCGTGGTTTTCCTGCGCATGAAATTGTCCCTCTCGCATCACGACGCTCATTAGGACAAGAAGTTTCTTATGGAGATAAAACTTTAAAAGTAAAAGCACTGGATACTTACGATTTTTCAGACACAGATTTTTGTCTTATGTCTGCAGGAGGGAGCATTTCCAAAGAATACGCCCCTAAAATCGCTGCTACCGGCTGTGTCGTCATCGATAATTCCTCCACGTGGCGCTATGATACCAATGTTCCGTTGATAGTCCCTGAAGTCAATGGCGAAGCTATAAATGCCTTTTCTAAGCGTAATATTATAGCAAATCCTAATTGTTCAACAATTCAACTGGTCTTAGCTTTAAAACCTCTCCATGATGCTGCAATCATTAAACGTGTTGTTGTCTCTACATATCAGTCTGTTTCTGGAGCTGGTAAAGAAGGAATGGACGAACTTTTCGAACAATCACGTGCAGTTTTTGTTGCAGATCCAATTACATCAAAAAAATTCACTAAACGCATTGCCTTTAATGTCATTCCTCATATCGATGTTTTCATGGAAGATGGTTATACAAAAGAAGAATGGAAAATGACCGTGGAAACAAAAAAAATTCTCGATCCGAAAATTAAATTAACAGCCACTGCTGTTCGGGTTCCTGTCTTTATCGGTCATGCCGAAGCTGTCCATGTTGAATTTGAAAAACCACTAAGCGCATCTGAAGCACAAGCGCTCCTCCGCGATGCACCAGGCTGTCAGCTTATCGATAAACACGAAGATGGTGGTTATACCACACCTTATGAAGGTACCGGAGAAGATGATACCTTTATTAGCCGTGTTCGTGAAGATATCACCGTTGAAAATGGTTTAGCTTTCTGGGTTGTCGCCGATAATTTAAGAAAAGGAGCGGCATTGAATGCCGTTCAAATTGCTGAATTGCTCATTTCTCGTAATTTGATCAAGCCAAAGTCGATAAATTAATCATCTTCCTGTCCGACAAGACAAGGAACCTTATACAAAGCCGGTCTGTTAAAAAGTCCGGCTTTTTTAACAGCTTCCCTCTAACACCATCTTAAAAGGTTATTATTTCAAAGCACTGGCAAATTCCACCCTGAATATTCTTAGCTCTCTCTGCCTTAAAGAATGAAGCTCTTTCCCTGCACCAATCTGAACACAATCGCACTTTTGAAGGAGCTTGCACTAATATCCACCTTAATGCCGCTTTACGAAACAGCAAGAGCAGCAGCATAAGCATTGTTTGCTTCATGCTGCTGATCCTTTTTGTCATTCCGGTTGTAAAATTAACTTTACCCTTATCGAGCAGGATAAGTCACGACACGGTAACGCGTTTCATTGCGTTCAAAGTTTTTGTAATTGACATCATCCGGAAAGGAGGGATTATAAGCATTCACGCGCTTTACAGAAACTCCTTGCGCTTTTGGCGACGGATTTAAAATTGTCCGCTCATCTCTTTTTTTTACCCCGGTGGAATCGATAATCATATCTGTTCTATAGAATTTTTGCATGTTTTTGCGTGTTTTTTGAATCGCCGGAAGAGCTTTAAAATCAGAAACAGCCTGTTTCACTTTTTCTTTTGGTGATTTTACCATGGATTTTGATTTTGCTGGCATCTTTTTAAAAGCAATGGTAGGAACATTGTTAACATTGACGTAACGTGCAGATGCCCAACCAATTTTTCCATGATAACCAAGAGAACACCAAGCTTTATTGGATAGGCAGCCATAAATTTGCACTTTTGCTCCCATTGGAACCATTGCGATAACTTTATAAGCTGTCGCAGGGCCTGTGCGTAAAGATACCTGACCTGATGCAACACGAGCAACTGTTCCTGTAATGGTTCCAGCTTCCGCGTGAAAAGCAGTCACAGCCACCCCTGACGCTCCCAAAGCCCATAAAGTCATCATTGTTGATAAAAATTTCTTTCTTAACATTATTTTTCTTCCTCTCTTAAAACATGTGAAGGACAAATTTTCGCCTTTGCAAAAATTTGCCGCGTTTAAATCCAATGATCAGCAACCTTTATTCCCCCTAAAGACCCCACAACATTGCAACAAAATCTCTCTTGATCGCCTACACGAACACGGCCTTTTGATCTTGATTGCGCAGTATGTTCTTCATGAATTTACGGCTAAAACATCATCTGATTGTCCAGTTCTTCAACCAATTGTCCCTTACAGAAGTTTTTAAAGGGGCATTGGTTCCCTCAACAAATGATTGCAATAAAAGAATTAATTATTTGAATTTCAGAGAATTTCTATGAACAAAAGATGATCAGCCCCCAAAACAACTAAAATAGAAGGAAAAATAATACTCTTTTAAAAATAAAAGTGATTGAATATTCTCTAAAGCTTGTATAACTTTAAATCTGCCTAAAAAAATACAGAGTATATTGAAACTTCCCTCAAAAAATTTCTCGAAAAAGAAAGTTAAAAGCATATGACATTAAAATTTTTTTCTCGTAGTCGGATTATAGGATTATTCCTCTCTCTCTTTGCACTTTTTTTGTCTACTGCTTTTTCCATGGCCGCAGACAAAACAAAAATCAAACTTGGTATTATGGAAGGACGGGATGCGATTATTTGGAAAACAGCTGCTGAACAGGCTAAAAAAGCCGGTTTAGATATTGAACTCGTTTATTTTTCTGATTACGCTTTGCCTAATGATGCTGTTAACGCAGGAGAGATCGATGCGAATGCTTTTCAGCACGCCCCTTATCTTAATGAACAAATGAAACAACGTGGCTATAAACTTTCAATTGTCGGCTATACATTTATTGCTCCAATTGGTGTTTATTCACACAAAATAAAAGACTTAAAAGATCTCCGTGATGGTGCACATGTCGGTATTCCAAACGACCCATCTAATGGTGGAAGAGCCTTACTTCTTCTCAATTCTTTAGGTCTCATTAAGTTAAAAGATCCTCATAATATTCTTGCATCTCCACTTGATATTATCGAAAATCCTAAAAACCTGCAAATTCGTGAGCTCGATGCTGGTATGTTAGGGCGTGCAATCGACGATTTTGACCTTGCAATTATAAACACAAATTGGGCTATTGTTTCCGGATTAAGCTTCGAAAACGATGTGGTCGCATGGGAGAGCGCAAAAAATAATCCTTATGATAATATCATCGTTGTACGCACGAGCGAAAAAGATGAACCATGGGTTAAAAAATTAGTTGCCGCTTACAACAACGATCTTATCCGTACAAAAATCAAAGAGATTTTTGGCAAAACCGCCCAAACATCTTGGTAATTGTGCCAAATATCTGAGTAATTGTGCCAAATGTCCGAGTAATTGTGCCAAATGTCCGAGTAATTGTGAATGGAAAAACCTATTCTTATCTCCTTAAAAAACATCAGCCGTTGTTTTAACAAAACGGCTGGTGTTCGGGTAATTAATAATCTCTCTTTAAATATCCATGCTGGTGAAATCCTTGGCATTATTGGGCGCAGTGGAGCAGGAAAATCAACACTTATCCGCTGTTTAAATGGGTTAGAGAAGATTGATGCAGGGGCCATTTTTTTTGAAGGTGTTGATATTTCCAATCTATCAGAGATAGAATGGGCGCCTTACCGTCAACGAATTGGGATGATTTTTCAACATTTCAATCTTCTCTCATCGCAAAATATTCTTGATAACATTGCATTGCCGCTTAAATTAAGTGGTGTAAGTAAAAAACAACGCCACAAACGTGCCCTTGAACTGATTGAATTGGTTGGGTTATCTGGGAAAGAATATTGCTATCCAGCACAATTGTCCGGGGGACAAAAACAACGCGTTGGCATTGCTCGTGCTCTTGCTGCTAATCCTAAAATATTGTTATCAGATGAAGCCACCTCTGCTCTTGACCCTGAAACAACACAATCTATTCTAGAGCTCCTTGCTGATATTAATAAACACCTCAATCTCACGATTGTGCTCATCACCCATGAAATGGAAGTTGTGCGCACCATAGCGCATCGCGTTGTTGTTCTTAATCAGGGGAACATTGTAGAAGAAGGACGTGTGAAAGACATCTTTACATCACCGCAAGACGATACAACCATAGCCATGCTCAAGCTTGTAACCCCGCAACTTCCTGAAAAATTTGCGAAAAATCTCAAACCAATCGGACGAGAAGCTGTCATTGAAATTAATATTGCCGGTGAAATTGCCCAGCAGCCTTTTCTTCATCTTCTAGAAAATGAGAGTGGTTTAAAAGCACGTATTTTGCATGGTGGCATTGATACAGTTCAAGATGAAACCATCGGGCGACTCTTCTTGGCTCTTCCTGGAGAAGATAAAGAAGCTTTAGAAAAAGCTGTTCAATGGTTAACGAAAAAAGGACGATATTGTGAGGTCTTAGGCTATGTTTAATGTTCTGTCTCATGAACTTCCCCAAGCTGTTATTGATACAATATTGATGACACTTAGTGCTTCTGTTATGGCATTTATTATAGGGCTTCCCCTTGGTCTTCTTCTTCACACAACAGCACGCGGAGGGATTTTTTCCTCATCTCTTATCAATCGCCCTTTAAGCATGATCATTGACAGTATTCGTGCCATTCCCTTTATTATTCTTGCATTTTATCTTCTGCCCATAACGCGTATCGTTGTAGGAAGAGGGATAGGAATGCCTGCTGTAATTTTTATACTGACCATTTCAGCTATCCCTTTTTATGCTCGCATGGCGGAACTCTCTTTTAAAACCGTTGAAAACGGTCTCATTGAAGCGATCCGCTCGATGGGTGCAAGTCGTCTTCAAATTATCAGACATGTTCTTATTCCTGAAGCTCTCCCTAGCCTGATTACAGGTTTTACAGTCATGGTCATTTCTCTTATAGGAGCCACCTCACTTGCTGGATATCTTGGTGGAGGCGGTTTAGGGGATATGGCAATCCGCTATGGCTACCAACGCTACAATACCTTCATCATGACCATCGTCATCATCCTTTTGATCGTGCTCAATATTACAACCCAATGGACTTCTGATAAAATCGTACAAAAACTTGATAAAACAAAACATTAAAAGACTTAGAATTTCACATGCCAATACCATCATCCTCTTAGCCACTTTCCAAGTGTACCAACCCTTGCCTATCGAAAACGCTCATAAGAGATTAGGAACTTTTTTCTTAAACAGTTTTTATCTCTCTCCATCCGTTTGTAACATGAAAGAAAATAGTTTTAATGGCTTTAATATAAAAGGGGATAAAATAAGAGATCTCATAGTATGTGAGACTCTCTTTAAATTAAGACATTGACCACAACCTCTCCAAACCGTAGATAACACATTGAATTTATAATGATAATATGGTGTTATTCATATTGAACGAGAACTCTGAATACCGTAAGATCCTCTCATTCCCAATTTGTTCCATATAGAATCAACCCAAACCTCTCTCTTGCACGTTACAAGCGGGAAGAGCCGTGTGAGTAAAAACATACAAGAAAAGAAGGCATGCCTCTTATGAATTATCTCCAGCGCCAAGACCTGTTTTAACATTGGCGGCTAGCATATAATATGATATTCGTACCGGTTTTCTTCTTCACAAGCATAAAGATATGAGGGTGCTCAATGGCTTTATCGTTATACTATTCACAGGCGCCATTGCGAAATGGGTGTGACGAGCGTTGAGAGACATTGCTTTAAAATAAGCCTGTGAATTGGCAACGCAAATATATTCCATTTGAAGCGTTCTGTTTTACGTGATGGGTATGATCCCATAAAGAACGCTATAAATAAAAGCGCGAAGCAATGCACTATCTTCATTAGAAAGCTCCTCTTCAAAACGATCTAGGAAAGATAGTAACCTGCTATGGCTATCAACGCTATGATAGCTCGATCATATCTATTATCCTATAGATTATTCTCAATATCATCATTGAAGAAACTTCTAATAGAGTTGTATAAAAATTTTGTAAAATAAAGCACTCAAATAATCTAGATATTGGAAGGTTTTTCTTCCACAACAGCAACGATAAGCCATTGAGCGGTAAGAGCTGGTTTTTTTAACTTTTCAATTTCCACCGTAACCCCATAATGGAAAACCACTCGACCAGAAGGGCGAATTTCTGCGTCGTCTAACACAAAACGCGCACGTATCCGTACCCCTGTTTTCACAGGACTCATGAAGCGTACTTTATCGAAACCATAATTAATCCCCATTGTGGTCCCTTCCAACTCAGGAAGAGTCTCATAAGCGAGCGTAGACAAAAGCGATAATGTTAAAAAACCATGAGCAATCGTGCCACCAAACGGTGTTTGCTTAGCCTTTTCCTCATCAACGTGTATCCATTGATGATCATCTGTAGCGCATGCAAACTGATTAATCATATCCTGTGTAACAAGACGCCACTCCGATAATCCTACTTCTTTCCCAATAAAACTGGTGATATCTTGTACTGCTATTTTTTGCTGCATAACGCTATTCCTATTTTATTTGATAAAAGCCCCCCTCTTGCTTTTATAAAATCCATTGATTAGAGCATCAAGAATAAAAGATTAATTGTCTTAAAAACAAATGCACCTTATGAATGAGAAAAGTTCTTTAGCAGAATAGTTTTCAAATAGGAAAAAAGAATGGCAAGCAATGTGAACCTAACAGGTTTAGCGCATGATTTGAAACAACGTGCAGAAAACCATCCCCCCATCCGTATTGGACTGATTGGTTGCGGTGAAATGGGGACAGATTTATTATCAAGTATTGCGCATATGGATGGTATAACAGTCGCTGCTGTAGCCACGAGGACACCATCACGTATTTTTGATGCCGCTACACTAGCCTATGGCGAAGATGGACATGTCTGTGAAGTTGAAAATGCTCATGCTCTCACGCAAAGCATTGAAAATGGTTTGATTGCAGCGACAGATGATATTGACCTTGTTTTGCGCCATGAACAAATTGATATTATCATTGATGCAACAGGCTATCCCGAAGCAGGAGCAGAAATTGGTATCAAAGCGCTTGAGAATAACAAACATCTTGTCATGATGAATGTTGAAGCAGATGTTACAATTGGCGCTTATCTCAAACATGAAGCAGAAAAACGAGGGCTCATTTATACACTTGGTGCCGGCGATGAACCAACTTCTTGTATGGAACTCATAGAATTTGTTTCAGCACTTGGACATAAGATTGTTGCAGCGGGTAAAGGAAAAAATAATCCTCTGCGCTTTGATGCTACACCTGACGCTTACGAAGAAGAAGCATTCCGGCGTAATATGAATGTGCGCATGTTGGTTGAATTTATTGATGGTTCCAAAACGATGGTTGAAATGGCAGCCATTGCCAATGCCACCGGACTTCTTCCCGATTGCCCAGGAATGCATGGACCACGAGCAGCGCTACAAGATTTAAACAAAGTGCTTATTCCAAAACAAGATGGGGGCATTTTACAACAATATGGTGTTGTAGATTATTCAATAGGTCAAGGTGTTTCACCAGGTGTCTTTGTCATTGCCGAAATAGCACACCCACGTTTACGCGAGCGTATGGAAGATTTAAAAATTGGTCAGGGGCCTTACTTCACCTTTCATCGCCCCTATCATTTAACAGCAATGGAAGTTCCCCTCACCTGCGCACGTATTATGCTTTATGGCAAAACAGATATGGTCCCTCTTAGCCATCCCGTAGTAGAAGTCTGTGCTGTTGCTAAAAAAGATTTACATCCAGGTGATCAGCTAGACTTTATCGGTCTTTATACTTATCGTGCTTGGATAATGAACATCGCAGAAGCACGCGCTCACCACGCCATTCCTTGTGGTCTTTTGGAAAAAGCAACAGTAACAGCTGCAATTAAAAAAAACGAACTCATTACAGTACATAATACAGCCATTCGTGAAGATCAATGGATTGCACGTCTTCGTGCTAAACAAGACCTTTTACTTCATTACCCTTCTTCCACTAAGCTATAAATGCTCCTGAATTACCTTACTTAACAGTATCCTTCCCTTAAGCAACAGAATAACCCAGAATACACCTCTATCGCAAATACAGGTTTATATTTTAATAAAAGCATTTTCCAACGATGCACATCACCACTTCCCTCTCACAATATGTCCTGTAAATGCGACAATATAAACCACCCCATGAGATGGCATAAGATTCATTGTGTATCACTATCTTTACTCTATGAAGATACAAACCAGCATCATCATTTATTTGCCAATATTACAACAGCCCTTGAACCTTAGAGATAATTCATGAGAAGAATTTTTACTCTTTTTTTCTTTAATAATTTTGTCCATACACGAACACAACTTGTTATACATAAAAAATATTTTTTATGGATTTAACATCAACAAATTTGAAATGATAAATAATAATTTCTCATTTTTCTTATTGCGTGAGAGCCATGAATACAGGGATACTTTTTTATTTTATCCCCTTATGAAAGATAAAAAAATTTAAAAAGGATAAAATATACCTTTGATGAATAATCTTCATATGAAAAAAGGTAGACAATATTAAAAGACTGATAAAGATAGTAAGTATACTATCCTTATTACTAGAAAATAACCATAAACTGTAAAAAAATCAGGTTACACTAATTTGTAAAAAAAACATAAATGTAGGATCTTGAACTTTAATAATGTTAATAAAAGCTACATTTAATATTAAGAGTAGTGATTTTATTATCTAGTATAGTATAAATAATAAAATATTTATTTTTTTAAATAATAAAGTGAACAAAAAAATCCTCGACTCTGTCGATGAGTTTTCTACTAAAGTGTACTGAATATTCCAAAAAGAGATACAACAGCACCTAATACATCCCCAATACATAAAGAAGCAAGAAGTGATAAAATACCTATCCCCCCCCAAAAGGCTGAACCTGAAAAGGCAGCAGCTTTTTCAGTTTTCCCTAAAGCAATAACATCTTGTTCCTCAACGCCTTGAATAACAACTCTATCCACAGCTTTAATAGCTACATTTTTTTCTAGTGTAGGAATAGTAATTGCCATTCTCTCTTGAACTTTATTTTTTACAAAACTTGCATTTCCCTCTATAGTTTGTACAAAAAAAAGAATAAATAGTGTAAAAGTAAATGAACATACACGATTTTTAAATATTTTAAACATAGCTTTCTTTGCTCCTCTTTTTCTTCACTGAAAAAATGAAAGAATATTCACATATATAAAAACCAAAACTTATATTTAATCATTTATATAATTACACATAAATAAAATATTATATGTAATTTTGTTATTAACATATAATACATTATGTATTGCGTGTAAAGATAAAAAAACAATAAATGATAAAAATAATAATAATTTGTTAAATTTATTATTATAAGAAATATTACGAAACAAATTCATTTAAAAATTATATAATAGAGCTTTTATAAATAATTTAAAATGTAATTAATTTTAAAGAATTATAACATTAAAAACTTTCAATATAATGATAGTGCTTGTCTATTATTTCAATAAAAATAAATAGCACTTAATGGATTTTTATTATATCACTCATCAGTAATATTAAAAAATAAAATTGGTAGAGAATAAAAAACTTGATCTAAAACAAATATATCATAATAAATAAATCTTTAAATAGTATACTATTTTTCTATAAAATAGGTATAAATTGTAACAAAATATTGACTTTCAAACCTAACAAAACAAACGCATAAAATAAGTAAATCTATCAGATTTACAAAAACATTATAAGCAATACTTGATCTCCAACAAACTACCTAAAATTAAATAAAAAGAGAGTCATGAAAAATAAGTTGATCCCACAAAATACTGAAAAACAACTTTCTTTATTAATTTTTATAAAAGTTATTCCATATTTTTCGTCAATATTGATCAAATGCTTGAAGGAAAAGTGATAGAGAAAATTACTAAAAAATTACATTTTTGAAATACTAACTTAAGTAGCGCATTGAAAAAATAACGCCATAAAACTGATATTGAATAATAAATTTATTGTTTTGCCTGTTGAATGAGAAAGCTAACGATTATAAAACTCTCTTATATTTTAACTCTGTTTATATTGAATCAATCAAATTTCTTCACTTGCAAATCACAAACGAGATCGATGTGTGTATAAATACACTTGAAGAAAGGAAAATATTACTTATGAGGTATCTTAACTATCAAGCGCTGTTAACATAGTATTGAAAACTGGCAAAGTGAATGATGGTGCCCCTTTTTACTTTTAAAGTGTAAAGATGGTGGAACACAATAGATTTTATATTATAAGGTTTTACCCTTATACCATTCACAAGCTGCGTCGTGAAATAGGCTTTGGTGTACTAAATGTTTCTTTAAAACAAGCGTGTCGATGTGCAACACAATGGCGTCTGTTTATCATGTATCCAACGGTGTTTCTTGTATCCAACGGTGTTTCTTTTTGAATCATCTTATAAACTGCTCTCTGAGAGAGCAAATTCTATCTTAGTGAATTCTTCCCTTTATATTCATTTTTTCTCATGAACACTAAAGTCTGTTAATACACTATCCAAAATAAAATCAATCAATTTCTATTCTTTTGTAATATAGATACGTACACTTAACTTAAGAATTTAGGAATGCTGATTGAAACCAAAATCTGTTCTATCGTAGTACTCATAACAACAAAAATACTTTGACTATTCTTGCTCCATAGCAGAAAGAAGCATATGCAGCTTTATCAAAACTTTCACTTTAATAGACAATAGAAAAATCAGTTTTCATTACATGATGTGAAGTATTTAATATGCCCGAAGATTTACTTGTCAAAAACAAGAATACATATCAAAAAATCTTACAAGAGATATCTATCTTGAGAAGAGTCACCTCATATTACATCAACAATTGAATTGGCTTTTTTCAATAAAAGCTTCACTGTTTTTAACAAAGCTCTCATTTTTATAACATCCCTCTGTAATGTAAAAATATGATATTTGCATTTCTTTTATATATAGACTAAAAAATAACTCTAAAGCCTTTGATCACTTTATCTCTGTTGACTTCTCTTTTGGGCATTAATTTATGGTATCTAACCCACCTTTTCTCGCTCTTTTACCTTTAGGTGCACATGAATATCACGGAGAGCACCTTCCCTTTGAAACCGACTGGATTATAGCTGAAGCATTTGCAAAAGCTCTCACTTTACAAACAAAAGAGCAATTCCCTATCGCACTTTTACCAGTTGAAAAGATTGGCTATTCCATAGAACATATGGATGTTACAGGTACACAAACCCTTACCTTTTCTGATGCGATTAAGCGATGGATAAAGATTGGTGAAAACTGTTATCACAAAGGGATCAACCGTCTTCTTCTTCTCAATGCTCACGGAGGCAATTCACCTTTAATGAGCATTGTTATCACCGAATTACGAAAGCGTCTTTCCATGCTCGCTGTAGCAACAAGCTGGAGCCGTTTTGGTTTACCACAAGGTCTCATGGAGCCATCTCAACAACATCTTGATATCCATGGAGGTTTTATCGAAACCTCTCTCATGCTTTATTTAGCACCGGAAAAAGTTCATATGGAGAAGGCAAAAAACTTTCATAATAAGCAAGCAGATATGATTGCCAATTATCGATATTTACGCGCTTATGGTCCTCATGCCTTTGGTTGGACAATGCATGATCTAAACACGCAAGGTGCGGCAGGAGACGCAAGCAAAGCAACACCACAAGCCGGTGAAGCAATCTTTTCTCATGTTCTGTCTCAGCTTCGTGATTTACTTGATGATATCCATCGATTTAACATAAACACATGGCAATAAAGAACAATAAAAGGTCCCTCCATGGAAAAAACACAGCCCAACAAACTTCCTGTTACGGTTCTCACAGGCTATCTTGGCGCAGGAAAAACCACACTTCTCAACCGCATTCTTAGTGAAAATCATGGCAAACGTTATGCCGTCATTGTCAATGAATTTGGTGAAATTGGTATTGATAATGACCTGATCATTGAATCAGACGAAGAAATTTATGAAATGAATAATGGTTGTGTTTGCTGTACCATACGTGGTGATCTCATTCGCATTTTGGAAAGTCTCATACAACGTTCTCATCGATTTGATGCGATTATTATCGAAACAACAGGGCTTGCTGATCCCGTCCCTGTAGCACAAACCTTTTTCATGGATGATACGGTCCATGAAAAAACAGCTCTCGACAGTGTCATAGCGGTCGTTGATGCAAAGCATTTGCCCTCTCAACTAAAAACAAATCGTGAAGCTGAAGATCAAATTGCTTTCGCAGATATTGTTCTTTTAAATAAGATTGATCTTGTTACTCAACAAGAACGCAGCCATGCTGAATCTCTCATTCTAGCTATTAATCCTCGCGCTATACTCTATACAACACAGCGCGCCGATATTCCTCTTGAGACACTCCTTAATCGTGGTTTTTTTGATCTCCAACGGACTCTCGATCATGAGCCTCATTTTCTCGATCACCAACATAAAGACCAACACGCCGACCATGTGTGTGGTCCCGATTGCGATCATGACCATCATAACGTATCCACCCTTCATGATATTACCATCACTTCTGTAAGTTTAAAAACAGGCGCTTTGCAACCAGAAAAGTTTTTTTCTTGGATTCAACAGGTTACGCAGCAACAGGGGCCTAATATCTTGCGTCTTAAAGGCATTATCGCCTTTCAAGGAGACGATGATCGTTACGTCATTCAAGGGATACATATGCTTCTTGAGGGACAACATCAACGCCCATGGCATGAAGATGAAAAACGAGAAAGCCGTCTTGTTTTTATCGGACGCTCTCTTGATGCCAAACAGTTAAAAACTGGTTTTGAAAATTGTGCATGAGTAAGTAATAATGCCAAACATTACCCATTATGATCTCAAAAGTTACTGCCTTTCCTGCGGTTTTATAGGCAATAAACCAGCCTTTGTTTCCGTAGAAGGTTTCATTGTTTTTTTAACCCCAACCCCACAAATCGTTGAAGTTCACCAAGGAATAATTTCAAGCCATTTTTCCCATGACAATACCGCAATCATCACAGGGGGAGAAGATGGAAAAGTCTGTCAAACAACCGCAGAGGATCACACAGAAGTGTTAAGCCAAAAAGAACGCAAATGGATAAACAACGTTGCTTTTGGACCACAAAAAGCTTTTGCCTTTTCCTCCTCTCGTCTCGCATTTGCACAGGTTGGAAAAGAACAGCAAGAGCTCACGCATGAACGCAGTGTAGAAGGCCTAGCTTTTGCCCCAAAAGGTTTACGACTTGCCGTTGCCCATTACAATGGTGTTACTCTTCATTGGTTATCAACGCAAATATCTCCTACCACATTGGTATGGAAAGGAGCTCATTGTGGTGTCACCTTTTCACCAGACAACCGCTATGTCATTTCCACGATGCAAGAAAATGCCTTGCATGGCTGGCGTCTGACTGATAATCAGCACCTCCGCATGAGTGGCTACCCAAGCAAAGTCAAAAGCTGGTCTTGGAGCGCCAAAGGAAAATGGCTAGCAACCTCAGGTGCCTCTGCTGCAATTATTTGGCCCTTTCATACAAAAGACGGCCCCATGGGAAAAACACCTCTAGAACTAGGCACACGAGCAAATGCGCTTGTGAGCACCGTTTCATGCCACCCAAACAAAGAAATTGTAGCAATAGGCTTCAATGATGGAATGATTTTAGCCGCATATTTTCATGATGGAAAAGAAGTCCTTCTAAAAGGTTATGGGAAAAGCGCTATCTCAGCACTCAACTGGGATCAAGCAGGGCACAACCTCGCCTTTGGAAGCGAAAATGGTGAATGTGGTATAATCAATATCACTGATTAAATTACACCAACAAGCGCAATCATCGCTGATAAAAAATGCCCACACAATCCTCCAGAAATCTTATCCCCTTGCATCTCTAGAGCTCTCAGAAATCCTATCTCCCTAATCTCTCCCCCCAAAAGTCTCCTAAAATCTTCGTAATCATTAAATCTTCCCTCTTCCTTTCCTGCACCCTTTCGACAAGAAAATACCTTAAACATGTTTTTGACATTTTAACATTGCTACCCCCATACAAGAATAAAAACATCACCCCTAAGACCGCCCCCTATCTCCCTATAACATCTATATAGGCTACATACTTCCATAACAGCATTTTTCTTAAAAATTTGGCAAAAAATAGCTGATCTCATCATTAAAACAACGATTTATTCCTACGATCAGAAGAAGGGAATTCAACACTATTTTCCTAAATAAAAAGTTTTTTGAGTTCCCCCTCTAAAGAACAAAGTTTCCTACGAGCAGCCTTCTACACTTTAGTTTCTTGCCTAGAAAATTCTATCTAATAATCATTTCATGGAGCTTCTATTACCGCCCTCTGTTCCGGTATCACCTTCATCTCTGGATACTGTTTCTCCTCCTTCTGCGTCTGCTGAACTAAAACCTTCTGGGGATTCTGCCCCTATTAATCCTTCGTCTAATCTCCAAATTAGAGCTGTTGTTCCACAGGTTCCAACTTATCTTCTTTTGCCAAATGCCTTATTTCATGCTGGTTTAGTGGATATGACCACGCAAAATAAGACGTTAGAGACAATGCGGAATGCTTTTCTTTCTTCTTGGAAAGAGAATGAAAAGACAGCCTTTTTTCTGCGTGCTTATGGGGGGAGCCATCATTATGCTTCCAATTTATCTGCTTTTGAATATGGC
>NZ_JBHIPB010000012.1:0-45078 GCF_042195825.1 Bartonella sp. AP40SXNS | reverse complement strand
CTCACTGGAATCAATCGCCAATTCCGGCTCTTTGCCATCAGAACCAAGAGAAGTTGCTTCGCGTTTGTCATAATCAAAATGATTGCGCCCCGTGATAACAGCCAAATCTCCTTTGACCTGTATGGGACCCCCGACACTGATCTTGCGCGAAACAAGATCAAAAATATCTAATGCACTCCCATCAGCCCCACGAGAACCTATGGTGATATCACCACCCTCAACACGCAATCCACTCAAAGCGCCATCGGCTCCAATGATCGGTTGTCCAGTCGATAAAGTCACCCGTGGTGTATTAATAAAGCCACAACCGTTACAGGTAATCCCATTGGGATTGGCGATAATAACATCCGCCATATGCCCATGTACTTCGCTCACGCCTTCAAGACGCGAGTGATTGGCACTCACCACTTCATTAAGAATAACCTTTGCTGCACCGCTATAACGCAAATTGCCGTTGCCAGGCACCAATCCCCCAAGCTGTGAACGCGAAACCTCCTCAGTCGAATTGTTCAAAATCACGCCATGGGTATCAACATTGAAACTGTCATATTTGTTATGAGAAAGACCCTGTCCATTGGGGCGAACAATATCAATCAGCGGCACATCATTGCCGGCTTTCCCCACCGTGGGGCGGAAAACAGAGCCAACCCCATCAGCTGCTTTAATCCCTTGGCTCTCTTAGAAACGCTTTCTTGCTCGTGAATGATTGGTTGGTTAGTTTCTACCATTTCGATTTGCTCTGATTGGCTTTCAACATCACATTCGATTAGCTCGTCAATAAAATCGATTGTTTCTAAATCTTCAAAATCAATTTCTTTTTTTGATAAAATGTTAGTTTTATTTTTTTTATAATGGCAATGAAATCAATTTAAACCGTGCAATTTTTCACATTGAAAATGGCACTGGAATTTTTGTTGAAGCTGTTGTTGAAAAAAACATTGAAAATAGTCCTGCTCTATCAATCGGTACACTCAATCTTAAAGATCCAGAAATCCATGCTGATGTATTATTAAATGATGGTATTTTGGGGAACAAAATTTCTTGGCAAGATGAAAAAGATAAAAATGTCTGGAATAATAAAAAATTAAGGAGATAGCCAACGGTAGCTTCACCTTAAATGCAGATTATTCCACTTTAGAAGGAAGAACAAACATTGCAAAAAAGAGAAACGTACGCTTTAACCTGAAAAACGGTACACTATGGATCTTAAAAAACAGCACACAAGAAAAAGATGCTGAGGGCAATCTGCTTGATATCGCTCAAAGATCACGTTCTGATATTTCTGTTCTGGGTCTCGAAAACAGTTCTCTTGTTTTTAAAGAGCCAACAGAAAATTATTACCACACATTGCATATAAACTCTGGAAACCCAGATACCAAAGCCATCTATAATGCAACAGGCGATGCGCAAATTCCTTTCGATACTTGATAGAGTGATGGTAAGTCAATAGCAGAGCAAAGAACCGATCGACTTCTGAATAAATGGAATGTTTCAGGAAATACAAATACTCTTGTTAATTTAAAAGGAAAAACCACTCAAAAAAACTTCTGATATTGAGAAAAATGTACGGGGACTTTCTCTTATCCAAGTTTCTGGAATAGCCGAAGAAGGCTCCTTCAAACTAACCCATGGCTATACCACAATAGGTGGTTCACCTGATAAATATATGCTCCGTGCCTATGGGCCAAACTCAAGCCAGGACAAAGCTGATATAAAATAAAATCTGTTCGATGAGAAAAGTAAAGGTTTCTGTGACTTTCGTCTACAACCTGAATTTCTTAATTCTAACCCAGGTTCTAATTCTCATCCTGAAGCAAATGTGCATTCGCCTGTACCACAAACGGCAAGCTATTTGCTATTTGGTCATGCCAAATGCTCTCTTGTATGCTGGATTGACCGATATGGCAACTGTTAGCCAATATGCGAACATCTGTTTTAGGGAAAGAATAAGACAAACGGAACGGCTTCTTCTTATACTTCTATGGAGAAACAGGAATCTTATTTTCTGATGAGTAGTGCTCCTAGTAAATATGGTTATAGCAGTGCTAATCTTCACTATGCTGCTCTACAAGGAGCCACTAACTTTGTCGCGCAGAAGGGAAAAATATCTACAACACATTTGGATCTTGTAGAAACCTATGGACAACTCTCTTTCACTCCAAAGAATATACAAGACAGCGAGTAAGAGCACTGTGGATAAATGGTCACTCACAACCTATGGAACCATACAACATGACAGTGGTTTCTATCTTGATACGCTGTTATCCTATGGCTTCCTAAAGGGAAAGATCACCAATGCCCTCATTAGTACAACCGCAAAATTGAAAAATGCAAAAATGTTGGCGATCTCCACAACTGTTGGCAAACAATTTGCAACGGGTATTCAAGGCGTAACATTCGAACCGCAGGCACAGCTTGCCTATTAGTATTTGATGTTTGATACCATTAAAGATGCTGATAATCTGACCATTGAGATGCAAAATCCTTCTCAATGGATAATCCGTGTTGGTGCACGTTTGACAAAAACCATTGCCACTAAAAACAGCCGTCCTATGTCTTTCTATGGAAAAGTAAACTTGATCAAAACCTTTGGTGATGATCAGGCACTCCATATCGATAAGGACTATAAACGTGACCCCTCAGGAACTTCCCTTGAAGGTGGGTTTGGTATTAAGTGCACAATTGTCCGCTAACCTCTCCCTTCATGGTGATGTCAGCTATCAACAAAAGTTTCAAAAAACTGGTATAAGTGGTGCAAGCTTTTCAGGAGGAATACGCTATCAGTTTTAAACCAAGATTGTAAAAAACAGCCTATTCAATTTAACAAAAAGGCAGCATACCTCTGCCTTTCTGGCTTATTATAAGCGTTTTTTTAATAGAAAACAGTGAAATATTTGAAGACAGTTATTTAACATTGGATATTTTTTACAAAAAATTCTTTTTATAAAGAATAAAACTGTAAAAAAGAGAATAACCAAAAACAAAATGATATTGTAAAATAATGAGAAGCTATTTTAGAAAATACAGCATTAATATCTTTTGTTATTTCTCACAAATTTAATGCTTAAAATCTCAAAATAAAACTTTTGAACATAAAATGATAAGTAAAAATAATGCAACAATATCAAACAAAGGGATGTATGTTATAAGTTACTCGTATATTTCAAAATGCGAGTTCTAATAGGATTTAAAATATTATAGCTCAAACACTGCCCAGTAAATTCATACTGAAAAAATCCTATTATCCCCTTCCCTCTTAATAATGCCGCCAAACATCTCTAAAAACTTTAAAACAAATAAAATTGCACTTTCTCTTCTGTAAAATTGATCATGCTCTTTGCTCTCTATGAACAATAGGCTCTATACTTGCTTCAAAAAACTCCTTTGTATAATCGTGTTGCGCATGTAGATTACGCAATTCATCATTGCTAAGCTCTTCAAGAATAATCCCTTTATGCATAATTCCAACACGTTCACAAATATGTGCAACAACAGCAAGATCATGGGATACCATTAAGTAAGTAAGCTTTTTTCTCACGCGCAGTGATTTCAACAAATTTAAAATTTCAGCCTGTACCGACACATCCAATGCAGATGTTGGCTCATCAAGCAATAACACCTCTGGCTCAATAATTAAAGCACGTGCAAGAGCAATACGCTGACGCTGCCCTCCAGACAACTCATGAGGATAACGATAAAGAAATGAAGAATCTAAACCAACGGAATCTAAAGCATCCTCCACACGCTCTCTTTGATTATCCATCCCATGGATTTTGAGCGATTCAGAAAGAACCGTATGGACCATTTTTCTTGGATGCAGCGAAGCATAAGGATCTTGAAAAACCATTTGAATACAGCGTAAAAAATCCTTACTTCTTTTCTTTTCAACTTCTTGTCCAGCAAAAAGGAACTTTCCACTATAATCTGGAATGAGCCCCACCAATGTATTCAAAATAGTTGACTTTCCACATCCAGATTCACCAATCAAACCATAAGCTTCACCACGCTTAATATGAAAATTAACATTTTTAACAACTGTTACTGCCTTATGCCTGTGCCCAAAAGTTACAGATAAATTAGAAACATCAATAATATTCTCACAATTTGTCATGAGGAACCTCCTCAACACCATTAACAATCGTAGGATTATACAACCAATCAGGATCACGCTCAGGAACAGCCAAAATATCAACTGGATTATCAAGCCGTGGCAAACTCGCGAGCAACGCCTTTGTATAAGGATGACAAGCGTGAGACAAATCAGAAGCAGGCAACTCTTCTAACACACGGCCCGCATACATCACCAAAATACGATCACAAAAATCAGCAATCATATTTAAATCATGACTAATGAAAATAAGTCCCGTTCCAGATTTTGTCACAAGTTCATCTAATACAGATAAAACTTGTCGTCTGACCGTAATATCAAGTGCAGATGTTGGCTCATCGGCAATAATTAAATCAGGTTTTGGAATGAGCATCATTGCAATCATCACGCGCTGCCCCATCCCCCCAGATATTTCATGAGGAAAGAGACGCATCACATGTTCAGGATCACGAATATGAACAGATTCTAACATAGATATGGTGCGCTCCCTCGCTTCAGCTTTTGAAACACGGTAATGAATACGGTAAGCCTCCATAATCTGTTCCCCGATCCGTATTAATGGATTAAGTGAATATTTTGGATCCTGTAAAATCATTGAAATACGTTTCCCACGGATTTTTCGCATCTGAGGTTCACTTGCAGCCAATAAATCAACATCCTCAAAGCGCATTTTTTTAGCTTTAACAATGGCTGCTTTTGGACTCAACCTTAGTATTGCGCGCCCAGTCATCGATTTTCCAGATCCGGATTCACCAACAATTCCAATTTTTTCTTTTCCAACAGAAAAACTAACGCCACGCACAACTTCTGAAATGCCGCGCGTTGTAGGAAAAGAAATACGTAAATCTTCTACTTCTAATAATTTATTACCCATTGCGTGGATCCAATACATCACGAAGACCATCACCTAAAAGGTTGAAAGCAAGACTTGCAAATAATATTGCACAGCCTGGTATTGCCGCCAACCACCAATTTGTCATCATAAATTCCCGCCCTGAAGAAAGCATCGCACCCCATTCAGGACTTGGAAGTTGAGCTCCCAACCCTAAAAAACCAAGACCAGCAGCCGTTAAAATAATTCCAGACATATCCAAAGTTAATCGTACAATCACTGAAGGAATACACATGGGTGCAACATGAAACAAAATAATTCGCCAAGCAGAGGCCCCTTGCAGGCGAACTACAGAAACATAATCAGAAGAACGTATTGTCAAAGTCTCAGCACGTGCTAAACGTGCAATTGGTGGCCATGCTGCAATTGAAATTGCAATAGAAGCATTTTCGATCCCTGGTCCCAATGCGGCTGAAAATGCAAGAGCTAAAATCAAACCTGGAAAAGCAAGAAAAATATCGACAATGCGCATGAGCACAGTATCAACCCATCCGCCCATATAACCAGATACAGTTCCAACAATAAGCCCTATTGGACCTACAATAACTGTTGTAAGAAAAACAACATAAAGAGTAATACGGGAACCAAAAACAAGGCGACTAAAAATGTCACGTCCCAATTCATCTGTTCCAAAATAATGCGCCATAGAGGGTGGCTGCAACCGATGCCCTAGATCATTGCTAAGAAAATCATGCGTAGCAATCCAAGGAGCAAAAAATGCACATATGATAATAATACAAATAATAAGCAGACCGAATACAGCCGAAAAGTTATGAAAAAACTTAGCCAGTGCGTGATAAATTCTTTGTATGTTCGCTTGAATTATGGAGTTTGGAACAGGATCGTTTAACCAACTACCCAAAGAAGATGATGATTGCGATTTATGATGATTACTTACTGTCATATTCAACGTGTCCTTGGATCAAAAATGCGATAAAGCAAATCAGAAAATAAATTAATGGCGACAAAGATAAATCCTACAAGCAAAGTACATCCTACAACTGCATTCATATCTCCGGCTAAAAGAGCATTTGTCAAGTAATGTCCAAAACCAGGCCAAGCAAAAACTGTCTCAGTTAAAACAGCCCCTTCTAATAAAAAAGCATAAGAAAGTGCAACAACGGTAATAATTTGAACAGCAGCATTTCGAAAGGCATGCCCCCAAACGGTTCGCGCCCACGATAATCCCTTTACACGTGCAGTAATGATATATTCCTGATTAAGCTGCTCAATCATAAACCCACGAGTCATACGGCTAATATAAGCCATAGCACCGAAAGCCAAGATCAAAGCAGGCATAATAACGTGACTAAAAACATTACCAAAAGCCTCCCATTGTCCTTGGCTTGCAGTATCCCAAAGGAAAAATCCTGTTTTTGGTTCAAAAGAATATTCATAAAGAAAATCAAGTCGTCCTGGGCCACCAATCCAGCCAAGCTTGGCGTAAAATATTAACAACGCCATTAATCCGAGCCAAAATGTTGGAGTAGAATAACTTACAAGTGTAAAAACACGGACAACATAATCAATAAATGAATCGCGATACATTGCTGCAAAAACACCAAATGGAATTCCAAGACTTGTGCCAATAACAATAGCAACGGTTGCAAGCTCTAATGTTGCAGGAAATACACGCATAATATCGGCTAGAACAGGTCGCCCAGAAGTTAAAGCATCTCCAAAGTCAAGCAAAAATACATTATGAAGATACTTCCAATATTGGACAATCAACGGCTTATCAAGACCCAGCTTATAATACATTGCATCATAAGCTTCCTGACTGATATTATCACCAAGAATAGACAGAACTGGATCTAGAGGAAGAAGATGACCAAGAAAAAAAGTGATCGTCACCAACCCAAGCAATGTGATAAAAACTGAAATAAGAAGTTTCAATCCTTTGCATAAAAAATCCCATAAAAATAATTTTTTCTGCTTTTCTGATACAGCTCTTTCAGTCTCTGAAAGTGGCAAAACCATTATAAAAATCCCCTCTGTAGCGACAAAACATAAAGCAAATACCTTTTTATATAACAAAACAATCTCTTATTAAGCATGTTCTACAATCCTTTTCTATAACATGCTTCTTTTTATTTTTCTGCTTCATTGTAATAAAGTCTATAACTGTTCCAAATCCATTTTTTGACATCAGGCCCCATACCAACGGTATAATATGTCTGAAATAAATAAACCATAGGACCATGCTCTAGCACATAATGCTGTAAAGTACGATATTGCATGATACGCTTATTGGGGTCTTTCTCAAACAAAGCATCCATCACCATGTTATTAACATTTTCATCATAATACCCAGCGCGCCAAGCTAAATACATATTGTGCTTTTTTGTAAATGTTGGATCAGGGTTAAACACGTGATTTAATGAAGCAGGATGTCCATCAGGATCGGCACTCCCCCACCCCATAAGTGCAGTATCATAATTTCCACCACGTACACGGCTCAACAATTGATTTTGTGCCATTTTTTCAATTGTAAGCTCAACACCAATTTTGCGTGCATTGGCTTGAATAGACTGTGCAACAGACGACATATAACTAAGGCTTCCAACTAAAAGATTAGCTTTAAACCCATTAGGATAACCAGCTTCAGTAATCAGTTGTTTTGCTTTTTTCAAATCCAACTGAAAAGGCAACCCTTCTTTTTCATCCAACGCACCTGGAACACCCAAGGACATATAAGTTGCCCGAGGAATAGCAATCCCTTTCAAAACAGTTTTCCCAAGACCTTCATAATCAACTAAATAACGGAGTGCCAATCTGACCTTTTCATTCGCAAAAATTGCATTCTTATTATTTAACGATAGGTAAATAATCTGCGGACGCAAAACACGACTAATTTTGACTGGCCCTCCCTTTTTTTCAAGATCTAAAATATCCTCTGAAGAAAGATCACGCACTATATCCACATCACCTTTTTCCAAAAGAAGTCTTTGACTTGATGAATCCGCCACATGCTGCACAACAATCTGCTTAATTTTAGGCACATCGCCCCAATAATGTTGTGTCGCCTCTAACACAACTTTATCTCCTGGAGACCAGCTCACCAATTTATAAGGTCCAACACAAGCTGAATGTGTTGCTAAATATTTATTCCCCATATCACCTTTAATACTCTGTGCTTCAATTGTTTTCCGATCAAGCAAAGCAGAAGCATAAGATTGTCCTATAACAGTCAATATGAGCTGAATAGGATAGGGTTTATCTAATTTTAATTGTAAAGTCTTATCATCAAGAGCCTGAATATTTGTTTCAATATTGTTTTTGGTAAATCCATAATCCATTAAAGATTGAGCATAGCTTAATCCTAATTTTATAATCCGTCGCATCGACCATACCAGATCTTGCGCTGTAGCCGTCCTTCCGTCATTAAACTTTAAATCATCACGAAGATGAAAGACTATTCTTTTGCCATTATCTAAAACGTCCCAAGATTTTGCCATAGCAGGACGAATTTTTGTAGGATCATGCTCATCATATTGTACTAACGCGCTGCAAATATTCGTCAATAACTCACTCGTCACAACCTCAACAGTTTGCGCTGGATCAAAACTACTAATTGAATCAATATTCCATGCCATTACCAATATATCTTTAGATGAGGCACTGAATGCCGATGTTACAGCCCCATTAAAAAAAACGATTGAGCTTAATAAAATAGAAATTTTTTTTAATATTCTTTGTTTTCCCATTTTATCTCTTCCTTTTGTATTCTTCTACCTTTTCACACAAAGTGATTGTGATTTTGCTCTTTCACCTTTTAAATAGCATAGCATTAGACATCAATTTCATTTAATCAAACTAAGCATCTATAAAATAATTTTCTTATACATCAGTCTATATTCGGGATGCAGAGAATCTATAACCATAAACAAAGATCCTCCCCAATATAACTTTCTATATTCATCGCTCCCTATAAACGATCTTAATTATATACTGCTACTACACAAACATCCCTCACGTTTCATCCTTAAAAAACTGAAGAGCTTTATATGGGAGAATATTTTCATCACGCAATTATGATTAAGCTGTTTTTAGCTTTGATAACACTAAAAAGACACACTTATTTTTCAATTTTACTATAAAAAATACGTGGCGCACTATTCCAAACCCATTTTTTGACATCAGGTGTCATCGCTATAGCGCTATATTGCTGATAAATAAACGCATAAGGTCCTTTTTGCATCAGTTCACGTTGTAAATCAGCATAAAGTTGCGCCCGTTTTTGCGGATCTTTTTGAAACAATGCCTCTTCAACTTTTTGATTCATCTCGGCATCAAAATACCCATGCTTCCAACTAGGATAGGCGGTATTTTTTGCCTCAAACCGATTATCAGGGTTATAAACAAGACGTGAAGCCATTGTATGGGGATCCGCAGAATCGTTATTCCATCCGAGAAAAGCCGTATCAAAAGCCCTTGCATTCACTTTTGAAAACAACTGTGTACCTGCCACACGTTCAATTTTAAGACGCACCCCGGCCTGTGCAGCACTATCCTGGAGTGACTGAGCAAGTAACAAAGTATAAGGAGCATTTGATACGAGAAAATTTGCCTCAAATCCATTCGGATAACCAGCCTCTGCTAAAAGCTGCTTGGCTTTTGCAACATCAAATGTAAAGGGTTGCCCCTCTTTTTCATCCAGAGCCCCAAAGTTACCAAGAGGAATAAAACTTGCCCGTGGAACACCAATCCCTTTGAGAAGTTTCTTGCCAAGACCTTCATAGTCAATAAGATAACGCATCGCCAAGCGTACTTTTTCCTTAGCAAAAATGGGATTTGTCGTATTAAATCCCCAATACATCATAGTTGGTTCTAACACTCTATCAACTTTAATATCTGTTGTTTTTTGCAGATCTGCAAGATCTTCAGGGGTCAAATTACGAGCAACATCAATATCATGTTTTTGCAACAACAAACGTTGTGTTCCTGACTCCACAACATGACGAATGAGAATCTGCTTCAGTTTAGGCGCTTGTCCCCAGTAGTGGGAACTTGCACGTAACAAAAGCGCTTCTCCAGGGCGCCAACTTTTTAACTGATAAGGACCAACACAAGCGGCATGACTCTTCAAATACTGATTTCCCAGATCGCCATCTTTTTCGTGCTTCATAATCGTCTTACGATCAAGCAAAGCTGTTGCTGGACTTGCAACAATATTATTAAGAATAAGCTCTGCTGGATAAGGCTTATCAAATTTCATCACCACTGTTTTCTTATCTGGGGCTTGCAAAGCATCATCAACATTTTGCTCTGTAATTCCATATTCATTAAAAATTGCCGCATTGGTCATCTTCAATTTGACAATCCGCTTCATACCCCAAACAAGATCATTGGCATTGGCTGATCGCCCATCATTAAACTTCAAACCATCACGCAAATGAAAAGTAATCACCGTACTGTGATCATCCCCTGAAACATCCCAATGTGTAGCTAATGCCGGAACCATTTTAGCAGGATCATCCGTTGCGGTACTGACCAAACTATCACAAACATTGCGAACAATTTCACTTCCATAAACATCATTAAGTTGGGCGGGATCAAATGTACTAATTGCATCAAGGTTCCAAGCCATCAAAAGAGTATCAGCCGGTGTTTTTGCTGAAACTTGTTGTGCAACTATCCCCAAAGCTATAAAAGCAGAAACAAGAGAGCTGCTATTCTTTAATATCTTTTTCTTCAAGTTCATAAACTTTCCCCTTTATTTATTTTTTATCAATTAATGACGCTGAAATAATATAGCAAATTTATAATTATAACATTGAATAAATACGTTTTAATCGCCTATATTTCTAATCACCTATACAGAGTCATCATAAATTCATTGACTTACGTCTCAATAAACCATAGCAAACATGCAATATATGTTTTGCTAACCAGTATTACATTCTTTTCATAACATCTTTGCATATGATAATGCACTATATCAGTTCCCTATTAATCATCAATAAGCCTTGTCGCCCCAAAAAAATAGTGAGCTTTTAAAAAATCATTACGCAACAATTTATGAATTCATTATTCTATTCCTTTAGGCGATATTTAAAATAAAATATGCAAACTTTAAAAATAGTCATCCCCCTCAAACACTCAATTTCAAGATACGACGCATCTTTATTACATGACCAAAACGGCACTGAAACAGCAGAAAGACATAAGAAAATATCTTTTCTAAAACGCCACCCCCACAAAAATCTGCTTAATCTTTTGAAAACTAAGTGCCAAAAGTTTTACGTTTTTACCAACAAAACCAAACGCGTTAACAAAGATAAAGGAAAAATGAGAAGAATCATTCCCTCCACGCTTTATCTTTTGAGATAATAAAGCTTACAATCAAAAAAATATACACTAAAATGTATCTCCCCATTGATAAAAACAAAACTCATTAGACGCTCCCCCCAAAGACATAACGAATATAAACCCTTCTAAACTTTAGTGTGCATCATTGCTTTACCACTATAAAGATAGAACAGAAAACAACATACCGCAATAGAACTCTCGTTTCCAGCGGAAACATACAGAGATTCAACGAAGCAATGTAGTGGATACAAACTTGCATAAGCTTCATCATCTTCCAAAAAATTGGAGCGCACACGCGGCAAGATCACACTCTAATAGAGAAAAGCTATCAGATAATAAAACCTAACACAAGCAGCTTGAGTCATTTAACTTCAATTTTTCATCGCTGCATTTCATTTTTATTGCTTAGGTAAGCATTGAGCAATCGATCTATATACAAATAACCAACAGCCATACAAGCAAAGTAAAAGAATGCAACAACAGCATCCCCATCTAAAAAACACTTTGCATTCGTCAATAAACATGAATAAAACATTCATTAATTATAACGGTCATGTCATTAACAGAAATAAAAACACCTATTCTGAAACCATTACCAATGCTAAAGACTGTTGCACAACATTGAGAGCTAGTAAATGTGTGATGATGCCGATTTGTTCCTTCATAAGCTTAAAGATGGAATGCACAATGGGTTTACTATCATACCATTCACGAACAGCGTTGCAAAATGGGCTTTGGTGTAACTAGATGTTTCTTTAAAATATACAAGACATTACCATTATCTAACTTCAGATACATGACAATTAGATATCACTTCTTTTTGCATCTGTTTTTTCATCTTCAAAATTATCGCTTTGTCGTTTTGATTGCCAACAACCGTAAAAAATCATCAATCTTGTATAAGTTTGTATATTTCAATTATCTTATACAATGGAGTGCATAATCTGTACATTTATTAAATAATTCAATTATTAGCCTATTGATCATTGCTTTCACGAACGCGACTTTACCAATTTATCGACAAAAACATCCTTCAAGATGATCATTGACAATCCCTACGGACTGCATAAAAGCATAACAAATCGTTGGACCAATAAATGTCCAGCCACGTTTCTTTAAATCTTGAGAAAGACGAAGAGAAGCAGGTGTTATGGGATGAGCCAACAGTGTTTGAAAGTCTATCTTTTCATAATGTTCTGATTGTGGTGGCTGAAAAGACCAAAAATAGTGGGACAAACTCCCCCACTCTATTATAATTTCTTGTGCTCTAAGTGCATTATTAAGTACTGATCGAATTTTTCCTTGATGGCGAACAATATCTTTGTTCTGCATCAACATTTGCACCTTTAACTCATCATAATGAGCAATTTTTTCAAAATCAAAATGATCAAATGCAATGCGAAAAGAAGAGCGTTTTTTTAAAATTGTCAACCAAGAAAGTCCAGCTTGAAAACCTTCAAGACAAATTTTTTCAAACAAACAAATATCCTCTACAACAGGCTTTCCCCATTCATTATCATGATAAGCACAATAAAGTGGATCAGTTCCAGCCCATGCGCAACGAATTTTTCCATCCACTCCCTTAAGAAGACCTTCCGCAAGCATAGCACTCACCGTAAAACAGAACGCCACCCAGTTGCACATTCACGGGCTCATTTAAAAAAACATCTCTCAAAGAGCACCCACTTCCATTTCACGGCGTCGACCATGAATGGTATAACGATAAAACCATTGAGCACCCCCATCTTTACGTTTGTGAAGAAGAAAGCCAGCACCATCATTATATTTGCCATCCCCCAATGATGCAAACAGACCTTGCATTAAAACGGTTCATAAGAGCCATTTTTAGTCCTTTCTTGTACAGTTTTTACCCTCATGGGGCCCCCACTTGTAATGTGCAAGCAAGTGGTTTTGATTGATTCAAGATACACATATTTGCAATGAGAGAATCATACGTTATTCGGAGCTCTAATTCAATATGAATAGTGCTAAATTATCTAATATAAATCAATATATTGTTGTATTCAAAAGAGGGTTCCTTGATCATCGCTAGACGATTTTATTTGCTTGTGTTTTGAACGTTTAGCGGAAACAGGCTCTTGTGTTGCAACACTGATATCACCATCAAAAAAACGTAAATTTATTTGCCCCGTTTCAGGAATCTGTACCAACCGTTTGATGGGCTTATTCTCTTTCCCCAAAGCCAAAACAAAGCCGCGCTCCAAAATATTCTGATACGAAGTGCTTCTTAAAAGCCTAGAGGCTACCTCTAACCCAGCCCGTTGTTTTTCAACATTGCGCACAAAAGCACGCTGAAGACGTGCAGTATATTCCTTCGTATTGTGTTCTGCTTTTTCAGTATTAAGTAAACGCAGTGAAAGACGCACACCAAGTGCATGAAAAGAAAAACGTTTTTTATCATAGCTTACACAAAGAGCACGCTGCAAACGACTTGAAATTTCATCAAAACCTCGCCGTGGTAGAGCAAAAAGTTGATCAGCAGTCGGAAGAGCTCTTAGAGTAGCACGCAGTTTTTGTCGATAAAAATCAAAATAACGCGCAAGTCCCGTACGCAAACGTGCACCAAGCGATGCCACTAGCACCTCGAGATCAAGCTTAACAGGAACAGCCCGCTCTGCTGCGGCTGTGGGAGTTGGAGCGCGCCAATCAGCCACATAATCAATCAAGGTCCAATCCGTTTCATGCCCAACAGCAGAAATAACAGGAAGAGAAGAGTTATAAACAGCACGAACAACGGCTTCGTCATTAAATCCCCACAAATCTTCTAAACTTCCCCCTCCCCGCGCAACAATAAGAAGATCAGGCTTAGGAACAACGCCTCCTAAAGGCAACGCATTAAAACCTTCAACAGCAGCAGCGACTTCCCTCCCACTTGTTTCCCCCTGAACACGTACAGGCCAAACCAAAATATGCAACGGAAAACGATCGGATATACGGTGAATAATATCACGAATAACAGCACCTGTTGGTGATGTTACAACGCCTATAATTCGGGGCATATAAGGCAAAGTTTTTTTCTTTGCTTCATCAAATAAGCCTTCTTCTAAAAACTTTTTCTTACGATTTTCAAGAAGTGTCATCAAAGCACCAACCCCTGTTGGTTCAAGAGCTTCAATGACAATTTGATATTTTGATGATCCTGGATACGTCGTAAGTTTACCAACAGCGACCACTTCCATCCCTTCTTCAGGAGGAAATTTGAGCTTTTCCATCACTCCACGCCAAATAACAGCTTCCAACCGCGCCTTATCATCTTTTAAAGCAAAATAAGCATGTCCTGAAGCATGAGCACCACGGTAACCTGATATCTCCCCACGCACCCGTACATAACCAAACTTCTCCTCAACAACACGCTTTAAAGCCCCTGCTATTTCGGAAACAGTAAATTCCGCAACATTCGTTGCACTTATTTTTTCATCAAATAAATTTGCCATTTTTCAATTCACAGAAATTGAAATATTAAGTCCTAACATTCACACAAACACATTTTTAATTTTAATGAAATTAACCTCCTCCCAACATCTCAAAGGATGGAGATTTCTACCAATCCACCGGACTAGCTTCTCACGGGGCAAGTTCCACTTGCTGACCACTCATGCGGTTTCCTGCATAGATGCGACAGCCCAAACCCTGCCCTGTACTGATCACGGTATCTAAAAACACTTAATATGTAAAGCTTTTCATGCCTTATATCACCGCTCTAAACAACAGTGTTTTATGGCGTGATAGGATAAAAGAGCTCTTTAAATAGCGTATCTTGAAATTACATTCTATACACAACATATCAATGCGTTACCGATAAGCTTCAACGTTTTGCAAAATTCTTACCCCCCATACAAAACGCTGAAGTTATCATGATTTCATTCTTGTTGTATTTTACAGCATTAAAATCCACTTATTTTTCAATTGCACTATAAAAAATACGTGGAGCACTATTCCAAACCCATTTTTTGACATCAGGTGTCATCGCTATCGTATGATACGTCTGATAAATAAAAGCATAGGGTCCTTTCTGCATAAATTCACGTTGCAAATCAGCATACATTTGCGCCCGTTTTTGTGGATCTTTTTCAAATAAAGCATCCTGAACCTTTTGATTCATCGTTTCATCCAAATACCCATGGCACCAACTAGGATAGGCGGTATTTTTTGCCTCAAACCGATTATCCGGATTGTAAATAAGACGTGAAGCCATTGTATGAGGATCAGCAGAATCATTATTCCATCCGAAAAAAATCGTATCAAAAGCACGTGCAGAGAGTTTTGAAAATAATTGCGTCCCCACAAAACGTTCAATTTTAAAGCGCACTCCCACTTTTTTTGCATTATCTTGGAGAGACTGAGCAATAGGCAAAGCAAAAGGATAAGGAGATGCCCCTGCAAAAATATTGGCCTCAAAACCATCTGGGTAACCAGCCTCAGTTAACAGCTGCTTTGCTTTTTGCAGATCAAGTTTAAAGGGTTGTCCTTCTTTTTCGTCCAAAGCTCCAAAATTACCAAGAGGAATAAAGCTTGCCCGTGGAACACCAACATCTTTAAGAAGCGTCTTACCGAGTCCTTCATAGTCAATAAGATAATGCATCGCCAAACGCACTTTTTCATTGGCAAAAATTGGATTCGTCACATTAAATCCCCATATGATTACAGATGGCTCTAATACTCTTGCAACTTTAATATCCGTTGTAGCTTGGAGATCTGCTAAATCCTCTGGCAACAAATTACGTGCAACATCGATATCGTGTTTTTGCAACAATAAACGTTGTGTTCCAGGCTCCGCAACATGGCGAATTAAAATCTTATTTAATTTAGGTGCCTCACCCCAATAATTGGAGCTTGCACGCAACAAAATCCCTTCTCCAGGACGCCAGCTACTTATCTGATAAGGACCAACACAGGCAGAATGGCTTGCCAAATACCGATTTCCCAGATCACCATCTTGTTCATGTTTCATAATTGTCTCTCGATCCAACAAGGCAAGAGTACGACTAGTGGCAAAATGGCTAAGAATGAGCTCTGCTGGATAAGGTTTATCAAATTTCATCACCACCGTTTTCTCATCCGGTGCTTGAAAAGCCTCATCAACATTTTGTTCTGTAATACCATATTCATTAAATGTCGCCGCAGTAGCCATCTTCAATTTAACAACCCGCTTCATGCTCCAAACAAGATCATAAGCATTAGCAGAACGACCATCGTTGAACTTCAAACCATCACGCAAATGAAAAGTGATCACCGTTTTCTGATCATCACTTAAAACATCCCAGCTTTTGGCCAAAGAAGGAATAACTTTAGCTGCATTATCTTTAGCGGGGTCAACTAAATTATCACAAACATTGACAAGAACTTCATTCCCATAACGATCATTGATTTGCGCTGGATCAAATGTACTAATTGAATCGAGATTCCACCCCATCACAAGAGTATCAGCGGGTGTTTTTGCTGGAACCTGTTGTACAACCATCCCCAGTGCTATAAAAGCAGAAACCAGAGAGCTGCTCCTTTTCAATATTTTTCTTTTCAAGCTCATAGACTTTTCCTTTTAAAGTTTATTGTATAAATTTTCCACGCAACACAAACATATTTAAATAATAAAATGAGACGATACATAAACGCCTCAAACAAAGTATTCAAACTTTCAAATACCACTACTTACCAATCACTCCTCCTGCCCACCCTTATAAGCTAAACCAAAACGTGCAATGGCAAACACTTTTGCTATACAATAAACGCTTACCAGTAACAGAGCCTATTCATGAGAGCATAATGCTACGATTAAAGACTAACAAACCTCTATTGTTTTTCTCTCTTGTTAAACAAGTTTCCCCTTGTTTTTTCTGACGTTTTTTTAATGTCATCAAAGCACCCCCTGTTGGTTCAAGTGTTTTAATAATAAAAAGCCTTCATCATAATTTAACGTTTCGATCAAACAGAAAAATTCATCAATTTGCCAAGTACAACGACTTTTATTCCTTCTTCAAAAGGAAACTTGCAATTTCTCATCACACCCCGTAAAATAACACCCTCCAATTGGCATCTTACCATCTTTCAAAGTAAGAAACATAGACACCATAAAAACTGATATTCCTCGTACCTTCTCCATAATAAAACTTTTATTCACCATTGCAAAGTCTTTGCTTCTTCAGCAATGCTAAAATTCCGCGACATTTGTTGCACTGATTTTTGAGCAAATAAATTTACCACTTTTCACTTCACAGAAGTTGAAATATTCAGTTTTAACATCCATACCAACACATCTTTAATGAAAATGACAGATCCCTTTTAAAATAGAAATATTCAACAACATATCCAATCATTCCCCATGATCTCCAGCGTATTACAAAGTTCTTGAACACTATGCAAAACGCTGAAGTTATTATGATTTCATTTTTGTTGTATTTTACAATATTTAAAGACACACTTATTTTTCAATTTTACTATAAAAAATTTGTGGCGCACTATTCCAAACCCACTTTTTGATATCAGGTGTCATCGCGATAACGCTATATTTTTGAAAGATAAACGCATAAGGTCCTTTTTGCATCAGTTCACGTTGTAAATCAGCATAAAGTTGCGCTCGTTTTTGCGGATCTTTTTGAAATAACGCCTCTTCAACTTTTTGATTCATCTTGGCATCAAAATACCCATGCTGCCAACTAGGATAGGCGGTATTTTTTGCCTCAAACCGATTATCAGGGTTATAAACAAGACGTGAAGCCATTGTATGGGGATCCGCAGAATCGTTATTCCATCCGACAAAAATCGTATCAAAAGCCCGAGCATAAAGTTTGGAAAACAACTGTGTACCTGCCAAACGCTCAATTTTAAGACGCACCCCTGCCTGTGCGGCACTATCTTGAAGTGACTGAGCAACCAACAGCCTATAAGGAGCATTTGAGACAAGAAAATTTGCCTCAAATCCGTTCGGATAACCGGCCTCTGCTAAAAGCTGCTTGGCTTTTGCAACATCAAATGTAAAGGGTTGTCCTTCTTTTTCATCCAGAGCCCCAAAGTTACCAAGAGGAATAAAACTTGCCCGTGGAACACCAATCCCTTTGAGAAGTTTCTTGCCAAGACCTTCATAGTCAATAAGATAACGCATCGCCAAGCGTACTTTTTCCTTAGCAAAAATGGGATTTGTCATGTTAAATCCCCAATACATCATGGATGGCTCTAACACTTCTTCGATTTTAACATCTGTTGTTTTTTGCAGATCTGCAAGATCTTCAGGGGACAAATCACGAGCAACATCAATATCATGCTTTTGCAACAATAAACGTTGTGTTCCAGGCTCCATAACATGGCGAATGAGAATCTGCTTCAATTTAGGCGCCTCGCCCCAATAATGGGAACTCGCACGTAACAAAAGCGCTTCTCCAGGGCGCCAACTTTTTAACTGATAAGGACCAACACAAGCAGCATGACTCTTCAAATACTGATTTCCCAGATCGCCATCTTTTTCGTGCTTCATAATTGTCTTACGATCAAGCAAAGCTGTTGCTGGACTTGCAACAATATTATTAAGAATAAGCTCTGCCGGATAAGGCTTATCAAATTTCATCACCACTGTTTTTTCATCAGGGGCTTGCAAAGCATCATCAACATTTTGCTCTGTAATTCCATATTCATTAAAAATTGCCGCATTGGTCATCTTCAATTTGACAATCCGCTTCATACCCCAAACAAGATCATTGGCATTGGCTGATCGCCCATCATTAAACTTCAAACCATCACGCAAATGAAAAGTAATCACCGTACTGTGATCATCCCCTGAAACATCCCAATGTGTAGCTAATGCCGGAACCATTTTAGCAGGATCATCCGTTGCGGTACTGACCAAACTATCACAAACATTGCGGACAATTTCACTTCCATAAACATCACTAAGTTGAGCGGGATCAAATGTACTAATTGAATCAATATTCCAAGCCATCACAAGGGTGTCAGCGGGAGTTTTTGCTGAAACCTGTTGTGCAACCATCCCCAGTGCTATAAAAGCAGAAACAAGAGAGCTGCTATTCTTTAATATTTTTTTCTTCAAGTTCATAGACTTTTCCTTTTAAAGTTTATTATATAAATTTCCCACACAACAAGCACATGCTTAATAATAAGGTTAGATGATCCATAAGCGCCTCAAACTAAAGTATTAAAACCTTCAAACAACACCACTTACCAACCACGCCTTCTGCCCATACCTATAAGCCAAGACAAACCAAAACATGCAACAACAAACACTCTGACATACAATGAATGCTCCCCCATAACAGAGCCATTCATGATGTCATAACGCCTACGATTGAAGATTATAAAACCACTATTTTCTCTCTTTTGTCGGGCAAGCGTGTCTCTTCTTTCCTCTCGTCTTTTTATGCCATCAAAAGACTCTTCCTCGTTAGCTTAAGCGCCTTAATAACAAAGAGCTCTAATAACAATTTGACATTTTAACAAAACAGGAAAATTCACCCATCAACCGACATGATCTCCTCCCCCTACAAGAGGAATTTTGAATTTTTCCATAATCCTCTGCCAAATAACAGCTTTTAAATTATATTTTATTTCTAAATAAAAGGAGCATGGCCCTCTGATATTCTTTTACACACCCGCACATAACAAAACTTTTTCCCACATCGTATTTTAAATACCTTTGCTCCTCTAACAACACTTACTTCATTGCTTACATTTTTTCAGCAAAAAATATCTTTTCAATGCACTAAGGTTGAAATACCTAAATATAATACCTATATAAGCACACCCTTATCAGAATAGATAGTCTTTTTTTAAGTAAAATGCCTTGAAATATTATTTCTATACACAACAATAATAAATCTGTTATAAAATCTTCAATAGACTAGAACTCTTATCCTAATACGAAATATCGAAACGCTATAAAACTCCCCTACAAATTCTCAGAAACGAAAGGATATCTCTTCATTTAATGAAAAAAGCGCCATGAAAATATCGCAAAAAAGGCAAGAGAACGCGCGTATATTTTAAAGCACTGATATTACACCAGTACTAAAGTGATGCACTCCAAAAAAGTAAGAAAAAATAAAAGATCTTTCTCCTTTATGACAATGACATCACTGTACTATGATGATACAATAAAAAACAAGATATTCGAAAGTATATTAAAATGAACCGAAAGAAAAAATTGTCAGATTCTTTTCGTGCTTTTCTTGGAGGCACATTAAGCCACCATGTTAGTTTAAAATTGCTCATCCTTTCATTTTTTATTGGCATCATAATGAATTTTTTGGGATGGACACCCAAAAGTCTCATACAGAAAATTATAGATTTTTTTCAGTCTCTATGGGCAACAGGATTTATAACGCTCACAAACTTCTTTCATATCACCATGACGGGAGCGATTGTTGTTGTGCCTATCTTTCTTATCTTACGCATTTTTCATAAAAAATAAAATCCTCAACATTTTCCTTGCGCTAGTCTTTTCGAAAAATCAAACGACATAAAAATCCTGTGGTAACAGCAATGATCACCGCAACAATAGCATATAAGAAACGATACTTATGTGCTGCGTAAAAAATTGTATAAGCGATATGTGCTTTAACAATTTCAAGAGTCGTTGTTGTACTATCAATAAACTGACCATCACGAAAAAGATAAGCACGAACCTTATAATGTCCAACAGGAATATTGGTTGGTAAACGAAAATGTGCAGTAAAAAGCGTGTCAGAACCAAAACGAACACCCCCTACTTCCTCATAATAAAGGCTTTTGGCTTTTTGCAGTTTTATAAGTTCATCGCGAAAGATCTGTATTTTTTTCTGATCTTTTTCATCCGTCTGCAATGGCAAATAAAGTAATCCTAACCCCAAGCGTTTATAATCTTCAACACTCGTAATATCGTCAATTTCACGTGTTGTAACCATAGAGTAAAAAAGAGGAACCTTTTTAAAAATAAGAGAATCTGTATTAACCCAAACACCGGCATTACGTTTTTTTTCTCGCATCACCATTGTCCGATCTTGTCCCTCCAAGCTCACAACAACATCATAACGGTTTTGTCGAGCATATAACGGATCAATATTTTCCAAAACACCAGCAATATAAAGATCACGACCAGCAAAATTTGCATCCACAGTGATCGTATTTGTTGTTACGATAATTTGAACAGTTTCGTGATCAACTTGATCAACGAATGTCGCTGTCGTCCCAACATGTGACCATGTAGAAAAAGAAACAAAACAAAAGCAACTTGTAATGATGCATAAAGAAAATAATCTACCCATTTTTATCTCATAAGAATATCCAGAGAGAAAAGATTATCGGGGCGTATAAATAATTGAAAAGCAAGACGCATACACACAATCAACACCAAAAACGCAAGTGCCATACGCAATTGTTCCGCCTTTAACTTCCGTCCAGCCCGTGTTCCATATTGCGCACCAATACTTCCTCCCAGCATTAATAAAAAAGCCAGGACAATATCAACGGACTGATGAGTCATACTTTGTAAAACTGTCGTGAAAGAAGACACAAATGTGATCTGAAAAAGTGAAGTTCCAATCACCACATTGGTTGGAACACGCAGAAGGTAAATCAATGCTGGTACCATAAAGAACCCCCCACCAATTCCCATAATAGAAGACAACAACCCTACAATGAGACCAATCCCTAAAACTGGAATAATGCTGACATAGATCATAGATGTCCGAAAACGCATTTTTAACGGTAAGCGATGAATCCAGTTATGTCGACCAGCAAGACGAATATTGGCTTTTCCTGCCTTACGCTTGCGCATCATATCATACCAACTTTCAACAATCATCAAGCTTCCTACACTTCCAAGAAGAATCACATAAAGAAGAGAAATCATTAAGTCTAATTGACCTAATTTTTTCAAAACAGAAAAAATCTGAATCCCGATTAAAGATCCCCCCCCTCCTCCAATCGCCAAAAGAATACCAAGTTTGATATCGAGCGTACGTCTTCTAAAATGGGTAATCGCCCCTGTTACAGATGACGCAATCATCTGATTTGCACCTGTTCCAACAGCAATAGCAGGAGGGATATTATAAAAAATCAATAAAGGAGTGATAAGAAAACCGCCCCCAATTCCAAAAAGACCAGAAAAAAAACCAGCAACGACTCCCATACCAATCAAAATCAGCATATTGAGAGACATTTCAGCAATTGGTAAATAAATACTCACTTACAGAACCTTCAAGATAATCTGAGGCTTTTTAACAATTGAGAGAATCTTTCTCCAAATTATCCTCTTTTCCAATAATCTCTGTTGCGTGTTTAAAAGAATAATTTTAATTACTATACAACTTTCGCATAATCCACGAATGCGCAATACATTTCACATCTATTAACATCAACATCATAAAAACTAAAAAAAACGCGCTCCTTTTAAAACGCTGTAAAGACATAACGTTATCGCTACCATAAATGCAACGGTTAAAAAACAAAGAACACTTTTTTTCACCACATGAGATAAAAACGAAACACTCTCTTGAGACTGCGCCTTTAAAGAAGAAAAATCATTCTCAATGCCACGATTAGGCACCTGAATACCCATATCCTTTTTTTCTATCGAAGCACGCTCTACGGCTCCCTCAACCTTTTTAAAAGAAGGCTTCATAGTATCACTTGGCAAAGAGTTTTTATTTTCTTTCTGCGCCACATTTTTAACATTTGTTTGGAGTGGAATTACACCGTTTTGTCTCGAAAAATTTTGAACCTTTTGAAGTGATAAGCGTTCTTTATTTCCCTCATATTCCATATGAGCAAGTTTCTGTACAACAGAATCAGGAAATTCTGAACGAGGTCCACGTTGTGTTAGTGCTGCTTCTTCTAAGCTCTTTTTTTCACTCTGTAAACTTTGAACAATTGTTTTAATCTGCTCTAAAGATTCAAAAAGCTTTTTTTCCCTTTGACGACGGATATAATATTCAGCCAAAATGGCCCGACTAATATCATCTAAGTAAGATTTAAAATGCTCTTCTAAAGCCCCCTGCTCTATCAAAGAACGGGAAGAATGCTTCATTTGCATTTGTGCATGAACAGTGCGTAATTTTTGAGCAATATCCGACATCGTTACATCCATAGGCGCATCC
The DNA here is from genome assembly GCF_042195825.1 of Bartonella sp. AP40SXNS. NCBI lineage: Bacteria > Pseudomonadati > Pseudomonadota > Alphaproteobacteria > Hyphomicrobiales > Bartonellaceae > Bartonella > Bartonella sp. AP40SXNS. The sequence continues at coordinate 21,665 of NZ_JBHIPB010000012.1, read as the reverse complement.
GTTCTCTCCTTCTGTTCAATAAAAGAAGAGAATTTATCATTCCTAACCTGATTGATCGGCTGGTCGATCGTATGACCCTTCGTATTCACAAACGCTTACCCCTCATTAACCTTTTTGAAAAGAATCGCACAAATGATGAATAAAGTGTGCTCTATTTTAGTAAATAGAGCTTTAAGAACGCCCAAAAACTTTTTTGTTAGAAATATTTCGCCCCAATCTTTATTTAAAATATTTGAAAGAAAAATCTCTATTTTTTTGTCCTCAAGATTTGAAGAGCAAAATCATTCCCCCATTTTTATTTTTTTCACTTAATTTTTTCATTGCCTAAAGCCCCTGATGCGCCATCATAAACAGAGCATATAAAATGAAAAAAATATTCTCATAAGACAGAGTGATTTTTTTACTTTTTATTCAAGCAAATAAGGCAATTATGGCAATGCAAAAGATATGAAGATTGAAAATGACAACAAGAAAGTACAAGTAAACGTAAAAAAAGCTTATATGATAGAAAACACAAGTTATAAATAAGACTGCATTCTAAACAATTTTGTTTCTTATGAGTATTGCTATAAACTTGTAATCATACAACAAAGAGGATCATCATGAAAATAATTGTCGCTGTCAAACGTGTTGTTGATTATAACATCAAAATACGTGTCAAACCCGATAGCACAGGCGTTGATCTGTCTCACGTAAAAATGTCTATGAATCCTTTTGATGAGATAGCCGTAGAGGAAGCAATTCGCCAGAAAGAATCCGGTAAAGTTTCAGAAGTTATTCTTGTTTCAATCGGACCAGAAGCAGCCCAAGAAACTCTACGAACAGGACTTGCAATGGGGGCTGATCGCGCACTTCTTGTCACCACGGATCAAACACTTGAACCCTTAGCAATTGCTAAGATTCTCAAAGCCATAGTTGATGAAGAAAAACCTGATATGGTCTTTTTAGGAAAACAAGCGATTGATGACGATAGCAACCAAACAGGACAAATGCTCGCCGCTCTCCTTGGGTGGGGACAGGCAACTTTTGCCTCACATCTTAACATAGAAAATGGGCATGCTACAGTTATTCGTGAAGTTGATAATGGAACACAAACCCTTTCTCTTCCCCTTCCCATGGTTATGACCGCCGATCTACGGCTCAATGAACCGCGTTACACCTCTCTCCCTAATATCATGAAAGCAAAAAAGAAAACCATTGAACAAAAAGCGCTGACTGATCTTGGCATCGATACGAAAGCACGCTTAACAATTTTAAGCGTTGAAGAACCCAAACCCCGTCAATCCGGTATTAAAGTAGCTAATGTAGGAGAGCTTGTCAGTGCGCTAAAACAAAAGAACTGCATTTAATATTCTCACCACTAGAGTAAAAGCAACACTTACATAAAAGGGTAAAAACTTATGGCAATTCTTTTATTGGCTGATCATAATACAGAAGAAACAGCAAAAGCTCTCACGGCTGCGCGTGCACTCAGTAATGAGATCGATATTTTGGTTTGCGGAGAAAAAATTCAAACGATAGCGGAAAACAGTGCTAAACTTGATGGTGTGCGTCAAGTTCTTATTGCAAAAGCAGACTATTTAGCCCATCAACTTGCCGAGCCTATGGCAGATACAATTCTCACGTTAGTAAATGATTATGATGTGATTATGGCAGCATCCAGCAGTACTGGGAAAAATGTGATGCCGCGCGTAGCAGCTCTTCTTGATCTTATGCAAATTTCAGATATTACCGCCATTCTTTCACCCGATACCTTCAAACGACCAATTTATGCAGGCAATGCATTTGAAACTGTACGCACCAATGATTATAAAAAAATTATAACAGTTCGCACCGCTTCTTTCACCCCAACGCCTTCCCAAAATAATTCTGCTCCCATTAAAACAATAACCCCAGCCCCCAATCCAAATCTTTCTTCTTTCGTAAAAGCAGAAACCAAGAAAAGTGATCGTCCTGATCTCACCTCAGCTCGTGTTATTATATCAGGCGGACGTGGTCTTGGTTCTCAAGAGAAATTTATGGCACTACTTCTTCCTCTCGCAAACAAATTAAATGCCGCTTTGGGCGCCAGCCGCGCAGCAGTGGACGCAGGCTATGCACCCAATGATTGGCAAATTGGACAAACAGGAAAGGTCGTTGCCCCTGAACTCTATATCGCCGTCGGCATTTCCGGTGCAATCCAGCATTTAGCCGGTATAATGGATGCACAAATTATTGTTGCCATTAATAACGATGAAGAAGCTCCCATCATGCAAATTGCCGATTATGCTCTTGTAGGTGACCTCCATCAAATTATTCCAGAATTGGAGAAAGCTTTATAAACCATGAAAGCACCTCTGCATGACCAGCGTGAAAGTATGGAGTTTGACATAGTCATTGTCGGAGCAGGACCTGCAGGGCTTTCTGCCGCAATTCGTTTGAAACAAATTAACCCTGAGCTTTCTGTCACAATTGTTGAAAAAAGTACCGAAGTTGGTGCCCATATTCTCTCTGGCGCAGTTATTGACCCCATTGGTATCGATACACTCTTACCAGAATGGCGAAATGACAATGATCATCCCTTCACGACCCCTGTTACCCATGACCAGTTTTTTTTTCTAAAGCCTCAAAAGGCTACAATATTTCCCAATATTCTGCATCCCAAAATCTTATCAAATGACGGGTGTTATATCGTTTCGCTTGGAAACGTTTGCCGCTGGTTAAGCAAAAAAGCTGAAGCATTGGGTGTTGAAATCTATCCTGGTTTTGCCGTAACACAGATTATCCAAAACGATAACAAAGCGATCATTGGTGTTCTCACCGGTGATATGGGGCTTAACAAAGATGGAACTCCTGGAAAAAATTATATGCCTGGAATGGCTTTATTGGCAAAATATACTTTAATTGCGGAAGGAGCACGCGGCTCAATTGCAAAACAACTGATACAACATTTTAATCTTAGCAAAAACCGTGATCCACAAAAATTTGGTCTTGGTCTCAAAGAGCTCTGGGAAATTGATCCCCACAAACACCAACGCGGTTTAGTGCAACATTTCACCGGTTGGCCCTTAGACAATAATACCGGTGGTGGTGGCTTTATTTATCACCAAGAAAACAATATCATTTCTGTCGGTTTTGTTGTGCACTTAGATTACAAAAATCCTTATCTTTCTCCCTTTGAAGAATTTCAACGTTTTAAAACACATCCAAAACTCTATAAAATCTTTAAAGGTGCAAAGCGTCTTTCCTATGGTGCACGTGTTATCAGCGAAGGAGGTTGGCAATCTGTACCAAAACTCACCTTTCCTGGTGGGGCACTTATTGGCTGCTCTGCTGGATTTGTCAATGTTCCTCGTATCAAAGGATCACACAATGCCATCTTATCTGGCATATTAGCTGCCGATAAAATCGCTACCGCTCTTGCTCAAGGGCGTGCCCATGATGAGGTTAAAGAAATCGAAGAACAATGGCGAAAAGGGCTCATTGGCAAAGATCTTTATAAAGTGCGAAATGCCAAACCGCTCTGGGCAAAATATGGGACAAAATATGGAATTAAACTTGCTGGTTTTGATATGTGGTGGCAACAACTGTTCGGATTTTCCTTATTTAAAACACTCTCCCATGGAAAGGAAGATTATGCATGCCTTGAACCAGCAGAAAAATTTCAACCCATTTCTTACCCAAAACCAGATGGCGTTATAACCTTTGATCGCCTTTCAAGTGTTGCCCTTTCCAATACGCATCATGAAGAAAATCAACCTTGCCATTTAAAAATAGCCTCATTAAAAAAGCAAAAGGACTCTGAATATGCAATCTACGGAGGACCTTCCACAAACTATTGCCCCGCCGCTGTCTACGAGTGGCTAGAGGATAATGATCATCTGACTTATATGATAAACGCTTCAAATTGCATACATTGTAAAACATGCGACATCAAAGACCCGAACCAAAATATCACTTGGACCTGTCCGCAAGGTAATGAAGGCCCCTTCTATCCCAATATGTAACCCCCGCTAATGATCATTGTTCTTTTTGCTAAAATTGAAATCTACAAAACACATTGAATAAAAATATTTCCTCAGATCATAAATCTATCAATCACGTTCTTTCACAGTGTAAAATGGACTCTATTCTCAATATAAAAGACTCTCCCCACCGTATGACTTTTTTCAATAAAAAACATAACATATTTTTATAAAAAATTTTTTATCTTAATAACAAAACAAGAATGAAGATATCTTAACCATTCTGCTATAAAAATACAGACTCTACTCTCAACAGTCTGTACAAAGACAAAGCTGTAGCTCCACTTTGCTCCCTCCCCCATGATTCAAAATGTTTTTAGCCTCCTCATAAGAAAACTCAATCGTTTCAAAAAGCCAAGAATAAAACCCATGGAGATATGCTTCGAGTTTGTTTTATCTCCTATCCTTTGCCAAACAATTTTCACTAAAGAAAACCACGGATGAATGTAGAAAAAATAAAATATTGCATACACAGAGCATGCTTATTTAATCACTCTCAATATGTTTCTACTGATAAAGACATCCCAAAATCTGAGTATCACATCAACTTTTTACGCTCAAATCAAGGGGGGCTATACATTGTCTTGCATCTAACCTTTACAGATGTAATGCAAAGAATGTGTAAAAACACCATAAGAATAAAAAGCCATAAGCGCTATCATTATTGGAAATAATATCTGACAAAGCCCAAATGTCTTTCCAATTCATGACCATTCTATTACGCGTTTTATAGTGTATTTTCTTTATAAAGCTTGTACTTTCGCTGTAACTTGTAAATCAACATCCAAATCGAACACAAGCGGCATATATGTAAAGAAAGATAAAGGTGAATGAAAGCGAGTCATTCCAGCTTTTGTATCCTGAGCAAAAATCTTGCATATTCTATTTGAGTAATTCCTGAAACGAAAATACTGCTTCATTGAGTAAGAATATGAAGTCTGAAAGGAAGAAATTCGTTTCCATCTTTATCATCATCTTTGTCATGCGATTTTACGACTTTCAAAAACATCACACTATCTTTTAAAAAAGAGAGATCACATATTGTCCCTGCTTTTATGACCTGCATTTTTTATAGGAGCATATCCTTCAAAAAAATAAAACGCCTAAAATTAAAACAGACTTGTGTTGTTTATTTATGGATTTATTTTTAAAAGATAGCTCTCAAGACATATCGAACAATTCTTTCGTGACAAATCTTGAGAAAAATATCACGTATTCTCGTCAATGAATAGTTCCATAACGCAATAAAAAGTATAAACCGGCAGCATCACTTTCTTTGCTAACTCCAATGTTGCGATAGCCTTTGCTTTAAGAGAGCTCAAAAAGGCATTTTACTCCTTTTTTACTCGTCTTTAACGACACACAAATCCTCCTTGTGATGCACATAAATGATTTTGATTCATTGATGATAAAAGGCGTTAAAATGAGATAATTTTACGATATTTAAGGCGCCTACTCTATAGGCAAAAAATAATAAATTATCCATTATAAATCAAATAATTAAGATAAAAATAAATCTTAAAAGTTTTTAAGATATTCTTTATATCTGTTAAGGGGGAAGAGAATAGGACAAAATGAAATATTTTTCTAAGAAAGGCTTATATTTGATCAATAACGATATAGCGAGTTGTTTGTGTTTTAAAAGGATCTGCTTACGTTTACTCAGAAGAACAGTTTGAATATCAATGGAGTATTTGAAAGATGGGCGTTATGGAAATAATCGAGAAAGTTTAGCTTGTAAAAGAGCACAACCAAGCGTGAAATATAGGCACAGGTAAAATTGTTTTTTGTTCTCGAAGGAAAAACTTTATAGAAAATTATAGAGCTGATAAGATATTGGCTACATCTGGAATCTGTTTTTTTGAAAAAGATCATGCTGAAAAACAGATGATAATGTTAGTGAATATGAAGGTAAAACTATTGTATTGTGGGAGTATCAACTATTCGAGCAAAGTAAGCCTTTGTAATGATAAAAAATGTACTGGTAAAAAATGAACAAAAATGGCTTATAAAGCTTATGAGTATGAATAAAAATCTTGTGTGAGGGGAATTTGATGAAAAGAAAAGAGCATGTGTGAAAGAGCATATTTTATAGGTGCGCATGCTTATTCTGCCCCCGTTATAGAACCAGGGCTTTATCTTGTAGCAACGCCTATCGGAAATCTTGCAGATATTACGCTTCGTGCTTTGCAAGTGCTTGCAGGAATTGATATTTTAGCGTGTGAAGATACGCGGGTAACACGTGTTTTGTTGCAACGTTATGGTATTCAGAAAAAAACTTTTCTCTATCATGAACATAATGCGCAAAAAGCGGGTCCGAAGCTCTTAGCCGCTTTGGCAGAAAACAAAACGGTAGCGCTTGTTTCCGATGCGGGAACGCCACTTATTTCTGATCCCGGATTTCGATTGGTAGAAAAGGCACGTAAAGCTGGTCATAAAATTATTCCGATCCCTGGAGCATCAGCTCTTTTAGCCGCTCTTATACCGACAGGGCTTCCTACGGATAGCTTTTTCTTTGCAGGTTTTTTGAGTGCACGCAAGCGACAGCGTCAAAAACGATTGGAACAATTAAAAGAGATTCCAGCGACTTTGATTTTTTATGAATCACCGCATCGTCTTGTTGAAACTTTACAGGATATGGTCACGCTTTTTTCGGCTGATCGACCTGCCGCAATTTGTCGTGAATTAACAAAAAAATTTGAAACAGTGGATGCTTCCAATTTGGGGAATTTGTTGGAATCTTACAAAAAACAATCACATATTCGTGGAGAAATTGTTGTACTTGTTGGAGAATCATCATCTTCTTTAAACGTAATGAGTGATCAAGAAGTTGATGAAATGTTATTAGAACTCTCGCGGACACATTCTGCTGCTCAGGCAGCAGCTTTGGTTGCAAAAAAGACCGGTTTTAAAAAGCAGGAACTTTTTCAGCGGTTAAATTTTTTAAAAAATGCATAAAATTAAGACTATACAAAAAAAACAGAGACAAAAGTCTTTTTATCGAGGAGTTCGTGCAGAAAAATTGGCAGCATGGTGGTTGCGTTGCAAAGGGTTTCACATTGCCGAAATGCGTTTTAAAACAAAATGTGGTGAAATTGATTTAATTGCACGACGTGGAAATTTGGTTTTAATCGTTGAAGTCAAAGCGCGTTCAACATTAGCCGAAGCAATGGAAGCAGTTTCTCGAATAAATGAAAAGCGAATTGAGGCAGCAGCCGATATTTGGCTAGCACGGCAAAAGGATTATGCCTTTTTGTCTGTACGTTTTGATTTGATTGCAGTTTTACCTTGGCGTTGGCCACAGCATATCCCCGCATTTTTTACATCTAATAAATAAGAGGAGGCGCCAATTTTAACCATACCCAATAAAAAACGTTTCGTTTTTATATGCATATGCGTTAAAAAGTGTGTAACAATTTGAGCACTATAAGGAGCGAAATATGGATGATTATGAAAAGTTTGCAACAGGTTTGCTCATTGTTTTTGGAGCGCTAATTATTGGTGGTTTAATGGCAATGCATATTGTTCTTATGAATAAACCGGGGTTTTTATTTGCATTAGCCGCAGCTATTGTTGGTTGGTTTTCTGCTTTTGCTGTTCTATTTGACAAACCAAAAGTCTATTTGGGCTTGATTATTCTTGCTATTTTATGTGTTGCTTCCTCAATTAGCATCTATGTTAGTTAAAACACATAAACTGTTAATTGAGATTCCTTTTAAAATATAAAAATGAGGAAGAGAAATGAAACTCGGCTTTTTGGGAACGGGCACAATCAGTGCTTCAATGGTCAATGGCCTCATGACAAGCACCTTTGACGTTTCTTCCATTATTGTTTCACCTCGCAATGCACAAACAGCAGAGCACCTTTCACGCACATATGATAAGGTTATGATTGCTGAAAATAACCAAATGTTGCTCGATGTGAGTGATTACGTTTTTCTTTGCTTGCCTAACCAAATTGCAGAAAACGTTTTGCGTTCTCTTCGCTTTCGTCCAGAACAGCTGGTTATTTCCGTACTTGCTATGGCAAAAGCAGCAGAAGTAGAAGAATGGATCAACCATAAAGTTTATCGTGCTGTTCCTCTACCTTTTGTTGCAGAGTGTAAAAATTTGACACCAATTTATCCCGATCATCCCTTTTTACGCGCTCTATTTGATGCATTGGGGGGTACATTGGTGCTGGATAAGGAAGAGCAGTTTAATCTTTTTATGACTGCTGGTTCACTTATGGGCATATATTTTAATTTTATAGAAACAGCCCATCAATGGTTTATAACACAGGGGTTAAAACAACAGCAATCAGCAGAATTTCTTACCATGATGTTTGGTAATCTTACAGATGAAATGCGTAAAATTATAGCAACGGATTGTGCTACATCTCTCGATTTTGTACTCCTTGAAAAAGAGTTTTCAACAAAGGGGGGAACAAATGAATTTTTGTCAAATTGTTTTTCTCATCAAGGGGGAAGACGTGCTTTAACAACAGCTATTGAAGCTACTTTTCAAAAAATAAATGCTTCTAAAAAGGCTTGACCAGCATTTTTTATCCTCTCAATAAGAGAAGGTTATTGATATTTTCATTGAGTTTTTCTTGAATATGGTTTGATAACATTACCTGCTATACATATTTCAAGAGCAAGATAAATGGGCTTTTTAAACACCCATCCCTTTAATTTAAGTAGATAGGGATAAATTTTCCGATTAATCTTCAAGATGCTTTTATCGCAAAAAAGTGATTGTTAAATATTTTTTACAACCTTTTACCATTTCCCTAAATTATTTTTATTTTCTATCTTCTTCTTTTCGCACCAATGCCAATATTTTTCCACCTCACTGCTCCAGCCGCTCCGATTGAGTTCCCCTTCAGATTACCCAAGTGCATGGCTCATTTTTTGTTTGTTTCACCTCTCGTACTCCACTCAAGCATTAAGGTTCCCTCTTTTCCTTACAAAAAAGCAACATTTTTCTGTCTTTCGTGATTGCATTTTGCAAATTCTTTTAAATAAACATATATTCAAAAGAGTTGATTTTTTATTTGATCAACAATTGTACGATACAGTTTAGCAAGCTCTTCACTAGACTTAGCAACAAAAATAGGGACGCCCTCATCTGAAGACAATCGTAAAGCTGGATCAAGCGGTATTTCTGCTAAGAAAGGGACCTCTCGACGTTCTGCTTCTGCCCGTGCACCACCATAGCCAAAAATATCGTAGCGTTTTCCTGTATCAGGAGCGATAAAACAACTCATATTCTCAATGAGTCCTAAAATAGGAACATTGACTTTCATGAACATTTCTATCGCTTTACGCGCATCAACTAAAGCAAGATCCTGAGGTGTAGAAACAACCAACGCACCCGTTAATTGTACCTGTTGCGCAAGCGTTAATTGTGCATCCCCTGTACCTGGCGGCATATCAACGACTAAAACGTCCAAAGGCCCCCATACAACATCTCGTAACAATTGCGTTACAGCTGCCATAACCATAGGACCACGCCATACCACCGGCTTTTCTTCCTCCACCAAAAATCCCATCGACATCAATTTAAGTCCAAATTTTTCAAGAGGTTGAATCTTTTTTTCTCCAATAAGCTGTGGTTTTTGATTAACAAGTCCTGTCAAACGTGGCAACGAAGGACCATAAATATCAGCATCCATCACCCCCGTCTTGAAACCAGAATCTTGTAAAGCTAAGGCGATATTTATTGCCATCGTAGATTTCCCGACCCCTCCTTTTCCAGAAGCAACAGCAATCACATGCCTCACACCTTCTATGGGCATTTTGATCGGTAAGAGATTTGCTCTCCGACTAGGTGCTGTCTTTGTTATTTTTTCTGCTGTAAGTGTAACAACAGCAGATTTCACTCCCTCCAAAGCACATACCACCTTTTCAGCAGAACGACGCAATGATTCCCATTTTTGCACACCTCCATCAGGAACTGTAATGGAAAAGAAAACCTTACCATCAGCAATCAATATTTCTGAAAGAAGACCCAACGACACAATATCGCTTTCAAGATCTGGTCCTTTGACTGTACGTAATACGTTGCGGACAGCCTCACTTGTGATAAGATCCATGTTCTTTCCTCTCTATAAAAATACCAGCAAATATAAGCATAAGAACGAAAAATACTTACAAGGTTCATCACCTGATAATTTTCTACTTTAACTCAGCATTATAAAGTATACATCTCTTATCTCTTTAAAAATATGAAACCATCCTTAAAATAAAGAAGCTCAAACATAAAATCTGCTATAAAATCCTATCAATCACATTTGTGCTACAACCACTTTAATGAATATTCTGATAAAAATTTTGTAAAAACAAAAACTGAAAAAAACTCTTAATCTTAAAGGATATTTTAAATTGAGCATACAGTAATCAGTCACACCTTCTTTAATTCTTTAAGGCCCTAGCCATTTATGTTCTGTAGATTCAATCGTTATTTTCTAACACTCCTACAGTATTGTAAAAAAGCGTTACAAATAGTTATAAGGTGTTTTGTATTCTTTCAAGAGAGAGAAAAACAATCTAAGATTGACTTTTTTTATATTTTTCCTTATGGGTTAACAGCCGTATGATAGGATAAAATTGTTTATCTCGCGCATAACTACTCATAAAACGAAGATTAAGAAGGGCCGCACTCTGCGGTATTTAAATAAATGAAACGTACTTACCAACCCTCTAAACTTGTCCGTAAACGCCGCCATGGGTTTCGTGCACGCATGGCCACAGCTGGAGGACGTAAAGTTATTGCTGCAAGACGTGCTCGTGGACGTAAACGGCTTTCTGCTTAACCATTTAAATTTTCACAACCGTTGAGGATTGCTCATCGTTTCTTCGTTGTGAAACTTTTATTATGAACCTACAATGTCTGCTTGCAGACATTTAATGAAATTGCGAAATATTCTTTTATGAAGAAAAAACATCCCTGCCGTATTCGCAAAAGAGCAGACTTTTTGGCTGTCCGTACAGGAGAAAAACGACGTGGTCCTTTATTTTTGCTCGAAGTTAAATCTCGTGAACAAACAACAGAAAGAAAAGATTCTCTTTTTGCACGTGTAGGCTTCACTGTTACTCGTAAAAACGGTAATGCTGTGAAACGTAATCGTATTAAAAGGCGCTTGCGTGAGGCCGTGAGAGTTGGTGTAACAAACCACATGGAAGCAGGAACAGACTATGTCATTGTAGCGTACCGTGATGTGTTACATGCACCTTTTACATCCTTGATTAATGAATTAAATCGGCGAATAAAACCAAAAATAAAACATCAGCAACAACAAGGGTGTACGGATGGAATATAACCGCAATTTCTTTATCGCTATTGGCTTATCTTTCGTAGTGCTCATCGCATGGCAATTTCTTCATGTTGCTCCCAAACAAGCAAAGTTACAAAAACAACAAATCATCGCACAGCAATTGTCAAAACAACAATCAGTCCTTTCTACTACCACGACAGATTTTTCTGATGATATCTCAACGTATCAAGCTACATCTATCATCGAACAGCCCATGACACCTGAAATCCGGAAAGCTGTATTGGACAAAACAGAGCGTATTACGATCAAAACCAATGAATTGGAAGGCTCTATTAATCTTGTTGGTGCCCAATTTGATGATCTTCACCTCAAAAAATATCGTTTAACAGTCGACAAAAAATCACCGGAAATCGATTTGCTAAATCCTAAAGGCTTCAAAACAACCTATCTTGCTGAGTTTGGTTTTACCAGCGCATCTTTGCCAGCAAAGGCTTTGCCACAATCTGATACACAATGGAAAATAGAGGGAAACAACACAACCCTGACCCCTTCAACACCCATCACTTTAATTTATAATAATGGGCAGGGACAAATCTTCCGGCGGACCCTTTCTGTTGATAATCATTTCATGTTTACCATTGAGGATTCTATCAGCAATGAAAGTGATCAACCAATACATCTCTCGTCCTATGCCCGCGTTGCACGTGCAGCACCACCAGAACATACAAATGCAACCTATTTACTTCATGAAGGTATGATAGGTATTGCAGGAGATTCGCTCAAAACTGAAAAATATAAAACCTTAGCAGAGCTTGACCCAAATCCTGATAATGGGCAAAAAAGCATGACTTTTTCCAAAGTAACAGGAGGTTGGATTGGTATTACCGATAAATATTGGGCTGTAGCAGTTATTCCCCCGCAAAATAAAGAATATACAAGCCGTTTTATTTATTTTGATCGTTTGCAAACGCATTATCAGTCTGACTTGCTAGGGTCGCTTTTAACGATTGCCCCAAATGAAACAAAAACTGTTACAAATCGTCTTTTTGCTGGTGCAAAACAAGTTGAAATTATTAATAATTATCAAAATGACCTAAAAATTAAAAAGTTTGCTCTTTTAATTGATTGGGGCTGGTTTGATTTCATCACCAAACCAATGTTTGCCCTCATTGATATTCTTTATAAGCAAACAGGAAATTTTGGTATCGCCATCCTTCTTGTCACAGTGCTCTTAAAAACACTTCTTTTCCCTCTAGCCAATAAATCTTATAAATCTATGGCGCGTATGAAACTTATACAACCGCGGTTGTTAGAAATAAAAGAAAAATATCCCGATGACCGAACCAAGCAGCAACAGGCAATAATAGATCTGTATAAAACTGAAAAAATTAATCCTCTTGCCGGTTGTTGGCCAATGTTGGTTCAATTTCCAATATTCTTTGCTCTTTATAAAGTTCTCTATATCACCATTGAAATGCGCCATGCACCTTTCTTTGGCTGGATTCAAGATTTAGCGGCACCTGATCCAACATCTCTTTTTAACTTGTTTGGTCTCTTGCCATACACAACGCCAACATTTCTTATGATTGGTGCATGGCCTTTGATTATGGGAATAACGATGTTTTTACAAATGCGTATGAATCCCGCTCCTCAAGACCAAACTCAAGCGATAATCTTCACATGGATGCCTGTCATCTTTACTTTTATGCTCGCCTCTTTTCCTGTTGGTCTTGTCATCTATTGGGCATGGAACAATATACTATCAATAATCCAGCAAAGTATCATGATGACACGCCAAGGTGTCAAAATTGAACTTTTTGATAATCTGAAATCCATGTGGAGAAAATCACCCAAAAAAGAAGTGCATTAATGACAAGAGATTCTTCCCTTTCTGGAATTTTTTCTCGCAATTGGATTTTTATTCGTGGTGTACCAGCAATACACTTTCTTCCCCCTGAAGGACCACCAGAAATTGCATTTGCAGGACGTTCCAATGTTGGAAAATCATCTTTAATCAACGCGCTCGTCCAACAAAAAAGCTTAGCACGTACCTCAAACACACCAGGACGGACTCAAGAGCTTAATTATTTTGTACCCGATGGCTTCAGTGGGCAGCTAGGAGATCTTCCCCCTCTAGCATTAGTAGATATGCCTGGCTATGGCTTCGCTGCTGCTCCTAAAAATCTGGTTGATGCGTGGACAAATTTGATTTTTAGCTATTTACGAGGACGCACAACGCTAAAACGTGTGTATATCCTGATTGATTCACGCCACGGAATTAAAAATAATGATGAAGAGGTTCTTGCTCTTCTTGATAAAGCCGCTGTTTCTTATCAAATTGTTTTGACAAAAAGCGATAAAATCAAATCAAAAGCCTTAGAAAAATTAATTATGATCACACAAACAAAGCTTCTCAAGCGCCCAGCAGCTTACCCTGAGCTTCTTGTAACCTCTTCAGAAAAAGCTCTCGGTTTAGAAGAATTACGTGCTGCCATTTTGCAAACCATCGCATAAGAGAACAGTTCCTAGTCATTAACAATTTATTAATTATAATTACTAGCAGCTACTAATGATCTTGTACTTCTAGTCAAGCATCTTTATAAAAATGATTACTTGAAAGAATTCTCTTCAACTCTATTTGATAGTGTAAATTATGCTGACACTTTTTCACTCTCCCCTATCCGCTGCCTCGCGCTTCATACGCCTCATTCTTGGAGAATATGGTGTAACCACTCAACTGATTGAAGAACATGAATGGGCTAGAAGACACGAATTTCTAGCCCTCAATCCTGCTGGTCATGTTCCTGTTTTTCTCGATGAACACGAAGTTCCATTATCTGGTCCCCTTGTTATCTGCGAATATTTAGACGAAACACATGGAAGTTTACGACAAGAAAATAAGCTCTTTCCGGAAAATCCTTTAGAGCGTGCGGAAGTACGCCGTCTCAATGATTGGTTCTTAAATAAATTCGAAAATGAAGCAACGCGCCATATCGTACGAGAACGAATCCACAAACGTGAAATGCCACTTGCCATTGGCGGTGGTGCTCCTAATTCACAAATTTTACGCAATGCGCGTGCCAATATTTTACCCCATATGAACTATCTCAATTGGCTTTGTGCCTCTCGCGATAGCTTAGTGGGTTCTACCTTGTCCTATGCAGACCTAGCAGCCGCAGCCTCTATTTCTGTACTTGACTTTCTAGGGGAAATTGACTGGGAACAATCTCCTGCTGCCAAAGACTGGTATATGAGAATTAAATCACGCCCTTCTTTTCGTTCTCTTTTAACAGATCGCGTCCGCGGAATTGTTGCAAGTGCTCACTATGCAGATCTTGATTTCTAGCCTTCTCTCACAAACAAAAATAAAAGTGATATTCTATCTAAAGGATATTTATAGGTTTATGAATTTTTATGCATGCGTATAAACAATATAATAATACATTGATTTATGATCGTATTAAACAGAGAATAAAACCCATTATAATTGAATCACAAAAATCACTTTCTTATCGTGTCACAAAAAAAATCAGCACAGGGATAAAAAATACTTAAGAAAGGATTTTAAAGACTCTCTTTAAATACAAGAACTGTAGCATCATTGGAAGCTAGGCAAATAAAATAACAATACTTAACGCATGTTATACTCCATTCTTCCCAATATATGAAAAAACGCATTGCATAATATATATCCTATTTTCTCTATAATAAACAAAGCCTCATCATGCGTTTTTACAACATAACAATTTTTTCAACTGACTTTCCTAAAAGATGAAGAATCCGCCCAACTCTTGTATGTAAACAATCCAACTTCTTGTTAGCCCCTTGTTTTTACCCCTTTTTACGTAATTTTATTTATGGATAACGTATTTATATACAATGATAAATAATCGTTTTCTTATGCGTCACAAATGGAATTGATGAGTGAAAATGACTAAGTTAAAACATTAAAGGCTAACAAAACGGATGATAATGCTGATTTGCTCTATTTATGAAGCATAAAGATAATGGCGCAGAATAGATTTTATATTATTCATGGATACTCTCTCGTGATACCACTCACGAGCACTATCATAAAATAAGTTTAGAAGAATTGATAAATATATTTCTTTAAGAAAAGCGTATGAATTGACAACATAGGTCTATTTTGTTTGGAAGATCTTATTTTGCATGAAGAACGCTCCCCTTTAAAGAACGAAAGAAACAAAAGCGTAAAGTAATACACAATCTTCATTAGATTTCATAAGCAAACCTTACTTAAGAATATTCATCACACACTCTAACGAAAAACATCTCTATTTAAATTTGTAGATCTTATATCACTTGCTCTAAACAACAGTGTTTTACAGCACAACAAGATAAATTAAAGCAAGAAAAAAATTTTCTATAAAGAAAAAGAACCATTGGAAAGAAGACAAGAATTTGCCTATACTGCACAGTAAAGTATCATAAGGAGATAAAAATGCGCCTTACAGTTGTTGGTGCAAATGGAAGAATGGGATGTGAACTCATTACAGCAATCCAGCAGAGGAAAGATGTAGAGCTTTGTGCTGTTCTTGTACGTAAAGGTTCACCGTTTGTAGGAAAAGATGCCAGTGCATTAATTGGTTCAGATTCTCTTGGGATTAGTATCACTGATGATCCCGAAAATGCCTTTTCTAATACAGAAGGTATTTTAGATTTTTCACAACCAGAAGCCAGCATTCTTTATGCTAACTACGCTGCTCAAAAAAGCCTTGTCCATATTATTGGCACCACAGGATTTAGCAAAAAAGAAGAAGAAAAAATTGCAGATTTTGCGAAATATACAACTATTGTCAAATCCGGGAATATGAGCCTTGGAATAAATCTTTTAGCCAACCTTGTAAAGAAAGCCGCTAAAGCATTAGAAGCCGATGATTTTGATATCGAAGTTTATGAAATGCATCACGCTAACAAAGTTGATGCTCCTTCTGGAACAGCCCTTCTTCTTGGCCAAGCAGCAGCTGAAGGACGCAATGTTATGCTTAAAAATGTGTGTGTCAACGAACGTAATGGTCATATAGGTAAACGCAAAAAAGGCACCATTGGCTTTTCCTGTTCACGTGGTGGGACAGTTGTTGGAGAACACAGTGTCATTTTTGCTGGTTCCAATGAGCGCATTGTTCTTTCACACACAGCGCAAGAACGCTCTATCTTTGCCAATGGCGCATTAAAAGCAGCTTTATGGGCACAAAATCATGAAAGCGGTCTTTATTCAATGTTCGATGTTTTGGGATTGAACGATGAATTTTAAACAATCAATAGAATAGAGGCAATTTATAATGGGACGCATACTTACACTAATTCGTCATGGACAAAGTGAATGGAATCTCAAAAACCTTTTTACCGGTTGGAAAGATCCCGATTTAACAGAAAAAGGTCATGCAGAAGCGATAGCAGCAGGAAAAAAACTGAAAGAATATGGTTTGAGGTTTGATATCGCTTATACATCTGCCTTACAGCGAGCTCAAAAAACCGCTCAGCACATTTTAGAGCAAATGGGACAATCAGATTTAGAAGTGATAAAAAATCCAGCATTAAATGAACGTAATTATGGTGATCTTTCTGGTTTAAATAAAGATGAAGTACGCCAACAATGGGGGCAGGAGCAAGTGCAAATGTGGCGCCGCTCCTATACGATTGCGCCACCGAATGGAGAAAGCCTACGCGATACCGGTGCGCGCATCTGGCCTTATTATCTTTACCATATCCAGCCTTATATTTTGCGCTCCCAAACTGTTTTGATCGCAGCACATGGAAATTCTCTTCGTGCTCTTATTATGGCGCTTGAAGGTCTCTCCAGTGAGGAAATTATATCTCAAGAATTAGCGACCGGCATTCCTATTATTTACACATTTAATCCGGATTCAACAATTTTATCAAAGACAGTCCTCACACCTTAAACTTCTAAAATCATGATCTCCCTCAAAAGTTCAATGCTATCGTTTTAAGCTGAAAAAATAAATTCTATAATTTTATTGACAGAGTTACTTCATGCACTTAGATGAATTTTATAAGCCCAGATGGCGGAATTGGTAGACGCGCAGGTTTCAGGTACCTGTGCCGTAAGGCGTGGAGGTTCGAGTCCTCTTTTGGGCACCATTTTGTATCTTTAACATATTAAATATATAAATTTTTTCTTTAAAGAGCTATTTTAAGACCAACTTTTAGACCACCTTCTACGGTTTATATAACTTTAGCTAATTTATTCCTTATTTTTCTTTGGAGTGAAGGATAAGATCTCTTTCTTTCTCCATCTCACTGCTCTCTCTAGCTTATATAGCTCTGGCCCCCCCTTGAAGCACCTAATTACGAATCGTGGTTGTGGATACACTAAAAAACTTTGCACACTCACGTGTTATTACATATCCATCTCCATCATCAAATATCATCTTATTACCTTTCTCTTTTTTATATTAATTAAATGGGCGGGGGTGCTGGGAAGCATGTGGAGCACTCCAGTTTTTAAAAATCTGCAAGTTTATTTTTTAGAGGTGCTTAATTTCATATTTCCAATCAGGTAATTGAGTAAGAGCTAATGCGAGTTGTCCTCTATGACACATGCATACATTGGCTTCAAAACAGGTGATTGCAACGCGCTTTTTGTTTAAAAAAATTTGATATAATTTGTTTATTGCACAAAAATTATTCTTGAGAGTTGTATTTTGATAATTTTTAAAAAGGCGGTCATAATCTTTTTGTGTTTTCAAATTTCTTCGTTTTTCAGAAGCAATTCCAAGTTCAGGCATATGCATATATTCAATATCAATATTGCTTACAGCTTGCTCTAATCGTCTTTTTGAAAATCCGTGTTTTCTACTTACTGGATTTTTACGAACATCACATAAAGTTTTGATATTGTTTTCTATGAGACAACTAAGATAATTCTCAAGGGACTTACCTTCATAGCCAATGGTAAAAAAACAAAATTCCTCATCTTTAGCAGGCTGTATGATAATATGTTTTGTGTTACACACGTTTAATTTCCTTAGTAAATGGGTGGGGGTGATTGTAGATATGTGTTAGACAACACCCCCATAAGGTTTAAGCGGCTTTTGTAGAGAGTTGTTGTATCTCTCGTTCTATCTCTGCTAAAAAGGCTTCAACAACTTGATTGGTTTGTTCAATTTGTTGATCATCACGGAGAACACGCTTGACTTTCATGCGCAAGTGAAAAAATTCCCCCGTAAAACGTGGATCATAACTTACGAAATCACACCACTTTCGTCCTGTACAAGCCATTTGGAATTGCATTTGTGCGTGATATTCTGGTTTGATTTCGTCACCTATACAAAAGCGCATATGTGTTACTGATCTCGGGCATTTGACTTCGATTAAACCGTCTTCTCCAATGAGACCATCAGGACTAGCCCCCGCCATTTCTATTGTGGGGTGTTGGATAAAGCCGCATTTTGTTATATCGGCATCATGAATGAAGCCATATTCTCTCAAGGCATCTTCTTCATGTTCGATACCCCATCTCATATCTTCAGTTTCATAATAGGGGCTTGTTTCTCTTGTTAAGCGCTCTGTTATGAGTTTGATTTTGTAGTCTTCATATTTGCTCGTAGGCAATCCTTTTGTAGTTTTATTGAGTATGTTGTAAATGTTTGATGCGGTGATTTTCCCTAGACTTGCTTGAAAATCATTCTGCTATTCGTTGCTCCATCTCACACCGCCGTTTGTTGCTCTTGTGATGGGAGCAATTGTAGAGCTTTTTCTTTTTGAATATTTTTTCTTCTTTCCAAATGCCCAAAACCAATTCTGCTTTTTCACAAGACATATCTGTTAGTTTTTCTGCTTCTGCAAAATAGAGAAGACTACTTTCATTTGTCCCTGTTTCTTTAATTAATTCTTCGATTTGCTTTATCTGTTTAGAGGAAACTTTTTGATTATTTGTATCGCCTTCTTTGGTTTGCGGTTGACCATCTGTATCGTCTTCTTTACTTGCTACATTAAGAAGTATGCCTAACAGGTATCTCTGTGCGTAGGTAAGTGTGGAACCAATTGATTGTATACTATTTTTAGAGCCTGTACTGTCAATTGGAAATGTTCCTTCTGTTGAGATTTGATTTCCTGAAGGATGAGGCAGAATTATTTCTATGGTAACGTTTTTTTCTGTTTAATATAGTTGTATTTTGCAAGCCCATCCTTTAAAGCATCAATGTACTGATCAAGCATAGCGTATTTGCTGTTTGTATGGGTGATTGTAGAGTTTTTTCAATATTTTGATATTTTGTTTGCATAGCCGAAAGGTCACGGACAAAGTTTTGGCGCTCTTGTCGTTCTATTTCTTTTTCTCTTAAATCAAGAATACGCTTTAAGCGGTCAATACTGACGTCACTTTCTAATGCTTTATTTAAAATACATTCCATAGCAGTTTATTCGACGGCTAAATGATGTGTTTCTTCAATTTCTATTAGGTTAGTGTTTTGTTCACTCATTTTGATTTTCTCCATTACGCGCAATTCACGTGTGGCGTGAATCACGCATGTTTTAAAAGTTGGTTGGTTGTTACAATCCTGTTTCTAGAGACTGTGTGATATTGACCACCTCCCCGTCTGAAAAGACGAGGAAATGAAATCTTTTTTAAACTAAGCGGCTTTTACAACAGATCTTTCTAAGACCTGTTTTGCTTCTTTAATGAGGGCTTTATATTTTCTGTTCTCTTCATCTACTCTGAAAGTATCAATAAGACGCATATGAATTGGATCTAAAAGATACAAAACTTTTTCACCAGCGTTCATACCTTCCCAATAGCTTGGCAAATCAAAGCGTGTATCACAAGAATAATCAACAGATTGGTTTCTTAGTTTTTTCTCACATTCAATAAAGTAACGACGTGCCTGTCGTCCTTTCTTATTACGTTCAACCATGGAAAGCTCTTTCGCCATATCTAAGGTGAGATGATATTCTACTGCTATAGCATTGTTCGCTTCCATTTTTTTGTGGAAGCGAATAAAATCTTCGCCTTTCAAGAAAAGAATAAGCAATGATGCGTTTTTTTATCCAAGTAGAGAAATCTTCTTTGCTTTCCAAAAATGCATGCAACTCACGCGCATTAACGGTTTGAACTGTTTCCTAATCAATTGTTTGTTCTGTAATTTTTATAAGAGTGTTCATAATGAACTCCTATGCAGTTAGATGTTTTTCATTGACATCCAATAAAGGATGCCGGGTGCTGAAAAACACGGTGCATAGTCCGTCGTTACGCTTTCCCCATAAAGAGTATTGTATAGCGTAACTACACCCGACAAAGTCATTATATGCGTGTAACATACAACGCGTCAAAGCCTTTAATGTGTGGAAAATAAACTGTTTCGGTAATTCATCCGCTATGCATTTAAGGTGTTTTTCAAGCACCTGATTTGAGCATATATATACTAATAGTATATTGTCAATTAAAAAGTTTGAAAATTGACGCAAATAAATCATATTGATTTTATCAGTAAATTCGTATGTCTTTTTCATTATTGCATTCCTTAATTAATACATGCTTTGTCTTTTAAGCTCTTGGATTTTGTCTTGATACGGTAGCAAATTTCCACCTACTTCTCGTCTGTAAACCCAACCTTTTTGCTGTAAGAAGAGAATGAACTGTTTTGGTTGCATCTCGAGTATTTTAGCGGCTTTTGTAAGACCAAAGAGTCCATCATGGCGCTGTAAGCTTTCAAGAGCCATTGCCTTTGGTTTAAGGGTATTCACTTCACTTTTTAAAGTCTCTAATTGTGTGACGCTTTCTAAAAGCAGTTTCTTAATAAAGAGAGGGTCTTCTAATGCGTTTGCAAGGTCTAAAGGTTTCTTTGCACGCCGTTCACATTCAATAAAATATTGACGGGCTTGTTTACCTTTTTCATTACGCTCTACCATGGAAAGTTCTTTTGCCATTTCCAAAGTGAGATGGTAATTAATTTTGATAACAGCTCTAGATTTTGCGCTCGCCAAATTTGGTGACCGCAAATCTTGTGTTTTTATAAAATCTTGTCCTTCTATAAAATTGTATCTGGTAATACGGTCCTTAATCCAATTGGAAAAGTCACGTTTTGCCTCTAAGAATCCATGCAGATCACGTGCATTTACTGTCTGAACAATTTCCTTATCAATGGCTTGTTCTTTAATCTCTATGAGAGTATTCATGATGAACTCCTAAAGTTTTGCATCATCACTGTCTTAATTAACAAAAACATAAGGTTTGATATAATATTCTGTCATAGTTTCTATGGCGCTCTGCTTTAGCGATTTTCTTTGCTGCGTGAATTTTGAAGTAATGATTATCGGCTTTATCTATTTCTATTTCAGATTTTGGACAAATCTTCTGTCTGTTCCATTCTTGTTTTGTAAAAACAAAATCCACGCCTTCTTTTAGATCAAACTTTTCAACA
>NZ_JBHIPB010000011.1:0-52480 GCF_042195825.1 Bartonella sp. AP40SXNS | reverse complement strand
AAGCCTTCGCTATCGACTTTGACCAACCGCCCTGTCACATCAATGGAATGTTCATGCTCACGCCCATCTTCTTCAGAAATCACATGTTTTTTGCCAGTGAATTTATGACGAAGACCAGGAGGACCACTTATTTGCCTTGCACGGACAACATTATGAAATGACCTGAGAGCTTTGAAAGATATTTCCTTAAGAAAACATATAGGTTTTAAACAACATGAATATTCTTTGCTACGGCATCTTTTTTTACCCGAATAACAATGCCATGGAAGGGACGATCACAAAAGTATGAAGCAATCTACAGGCTATAATGACCAAATATTTAAGCTTTATTCTGCATTGCTTGATTCAGCATCAAGAAACTGATGCAAATCTACAATGTAATAACGTTGCAATGCATTATCTACACTGCTTTGTGCCTTTGCCTGCCATGCTTCTTGAGCGGATTGATAATCTGAAAAAATACCAACCACATCTAAATCATCAGGATTCTTAAATTGATTACTGTTAAGATTTTTTAATTCCCCACCAAATACAAGATGTAAATATTGTTTTTTTTCCTTTGTTTCAGTCATATGTGCCTCCATATCATTCAAATGATTTTAGCGCTTTTTATGTGATTAAACTAACTTTGCTTGACGAACAACATCTATCATATCCTGACAGCAATTATTTTTACCAGCAATTAAAAGCCCATATTGGTAAGGTTCAATTCCATAAGATAGTAAAGGAGTATCAAGTGATAAAAAACACCCTCCACACTCCTGCAAAATAAGATCAGCAGCGGCAATATCCCATTCATGACAATTTGGACGAACTAATACGATATCAATTTCATCTTGAGCAACAAGAACAATACGATAAGCAAGAGAAGGAAGATAACGGTAAAGACTGACTTGATTGAGAAAATCATCTGGTAATTTTTGTGCGAGCGATTTATCAAGTGAAATTTTATATTTTCGATGAACCTCAAAGGCTAAACGAGGAAGTTTTATTCCATTTAATGTTGCTCCTTCACCCGTTACAGCTGCATAAACATCCCCTTGAGCCGGACATTGTAAAACGCCCACAATAGGACGCCCATTCTCAATAATAGCAACAGAAATACACCAATAAGTACTGCCAGAAAGAAAACCACGTGTCCCATCAATAGGATCAACGACAAAGGAGCGCTTATAATCTTGTTGTTCTCGATTATCTTTTGTTTCTTCTGAAATCCATCCATAATTTGGACGTGCTCCAAGAAGCTTCTCTTTCAAGAAATGATCGACAGCAAAATCTGCCTCACTGACCGGGGAATTACCTTCTTTAATCCAGACATCCAACGTGCATCCAAAATACCGCATTGCTAAATCTCCTGCCTCTCGACAAACGTCACGCAAAAGATTTAAATCAGAAGAATGATGCGTGTTATTTTCCTGCAAGTGTCATCCCTTCAATTAACAATGTTGGAGCTGCTGTACCATAACGCCGATCAATATCATTGGCAGGTGTTAAATGTGCTAACATATGAAGCAGATCAGAGCCTAGCGTTACTTCACTCACCGGATAAGCAATTTCACCATTTTCAATCCAAAAACCGGAAGCCCCACGACTATACTGACCAGTAATAAAATCAATGCCATGACCGAATAATTCGGTCACATAAAATCCATTTCGCAAATCTTTTATCATATCGCAAGGCGATACTAAACCCGGTTCAATAGCAAAATTTGTACTGGTCGGCTGCACTAATGATGCCGAACGCACACCGTGTCCATTTGTTTTAAGTCCCAATTCACGTGCTGTAGATGATGAAAGAAGCCAATTTTTTAAAATACCATTTTCAATAATATTGAGTGTTTGCCCCTCTACCCCTTCTCCATCAAAAGGATGAGAAGCATTTCCACGCAATCGCAAAGGTTGATCGGTTACATTAACATTAGGCTTCATCACTTCCTTGCCTAGGAAATTCTGTAAAAGACTCGTTTTTCGAGCCACAGAGGCTCCATTGACCATAGATGCGATATGCCCTGCAATTCCACGAGCCGTACGCGGATTAAAAATAACATCAACGCCCCCAGTCGCCGCACGAACGGCTCCCAAACGTCGAACTGCACCAAGCCCTGCATTCTTTCCCACAGTGTCTGCGGCCTCTAAATCAGAAAAATGTAAGGCTGTTGTATAGTCATAATCCCGCTCCATCTGGATTCCTTCACCCGCAAGAGCACTACAAGAACGTGAGAAGCAACTAGAGTGATAA
This sequence comes from Bartonella sp. AP40SXNS, assembly GCF_042195825.1. Taxonomy (NCBI): domain Bacteria; kingdom Pseudomonadati; phylum Pseudomonadota; class Alphaproteobacteria; order Hyphomicrobiales; family Bartonellaceae; genus Bartonella; species Bartonella sp. AP40SXNS. The sequence goes on along the minus strand of NZ_JBHIPB010000011.1, from coordinate 50,241 downwards.
GCTCCACAAAAACCATCGCTGGTCACAAGAATAAACCCACTACAGCCATAAGCTGTTGCAGCGCCACCAGAATTGCTTACTCCTTTAACATCAAGAGCTGCTGCCTCCGTTTTTAAAGCATCTTCTGTTAAAAAATGACTGCTTGGTACAAAATCATCAAAAAGATCAAGATCTTTAGGGTTCTTAACCAAACACTCTTTATCAGCCAAACCTTCAAATAAACTATCGGGAGAAGCTTTGGCCATTGCAATAGCACGTTCTGCAAGTTCTTGCGGATAAGACGCTAGATTAGCAGAAACACTTGCTACTTTTTTTCCAACAAAAACCCTTAGAGTAAAATCATTGCTCTCTGCAGATTCTGTCGATTCGACTTTCCCAAAACGAACAGATACACTGGTGGAATGTGCATGAACAATAACAGCATCAGCAGCGTCGGCCCCAGAACGCCTTGCTGCTTCAACCAATGAAACAGCTTTCTCAATCTGGTTCTTGTCAGTCATTATAGACTCCCTAAAATATTTTATTATTTACATTGATAAGCATTCTGACAAAAGATTATGCACATTTCATGCATTCTTTTTCTTTTAATGCATTAAATCATTTCCTTTTTCGCTTCTTTATGAAAAGATGCAATATGTCGTAAAATCTCTTTAGTTGCAAGATTGCTCATTGGACCTTATCATTTTAGAAGCCAAATCTCCACTGACAATCAAATCAACAGAACATTGACAATTAACAAAAGTCTTAGCAATAACACTTGAATTTAAGCCAAAATCCTCAAAAATTCGAAAAGCATAAAATGATCTAAATCACAGGTCTTCCTTCCTCTGGGTAGTAAAAAACCTACCTCATCTCTTTCCTATAGCATTCTTTAATTTCCAAGCAAGAATCAAGAAAATGCCTTATATTTGTATACACTTCTTTTCTTCTATAAACTCTCTCATAATGAGACGGCACTCTTGTAAATGAAACAAAACTTAAACAGAGTAAAAAATATTTCCTTCCATTATGGTTTCAACAAAATGAGCAGTCATAAACTTCTTTACCCTAATGGACGTAATATCATAAAGAACTCATTTTTTATATTTAAAAGTAATCAAAGAAATTATATTGTAATCTTTCAATAAAATTAATATTTTGATTTATACTTATAATTTATTGTTTTGTAATTTGTATAAAAAAGCCTAATAGCATAAAATTCTCTTTGTTTCGAACCTATTCATGTTGAGTCAATCGCAACTATTTGCGAGCATATCATGAATAAGGGGCATATGAATGAAAACTATTTAAGAAGAAATCAAAATGCCTCTTATGAAGGTTTTAAATCAAAAGCTATCGCAACATTAGAAACCAGCAAATATCATGACGATATTGGCCTACATCATAAGAGAAACAATGAGCTTCTGAAACTTTCTCATTTTCAACGAAGAGAGCATCTTATAAGCTTTTATATATAAAAAATTCAATGAATTTCATAAGATTTTTAGCGCAAAATTAATCCCGTAAGATGCTTTGACACGATTTCAACAGCTAACTAAAACCAAATCATAGCTCATCAATTTGCTATATACTCATAACTGATTTCATTCTAACAAGGCTAAGAGTTCTGCACCTTTTTTAAGGTGTTAACTTCTTTATAAACGCACACCCTTACAAGATGGTTTTGTTTTCAGTAAGAGCACGCCTGCTCATTTCAATCATTGCATCGCGAAGATGTAACTTAATTTTTGATCCAATAATCATTCCAAATAAAGGAGCAAGTAAGCCAGAAATAATTACAGTATGACGAATTTTGTTATTTGAAGAACCCGATTTTGTTGAACAAATATATTCATGATTAAAACTCATACGTGTAAAAGGAAGTTTAGCATAATCAGAAAAGCAAACATTTTTTATAACTTTATCAAGTGTAAAAGTTACTGTAGGTCCTTTTTTAGGTTTCATGCGTCCTATAGCGCCTTCTTTGAAAGGACCAGAAAGTTCTACCCACTCAAGTTCACTATCCCAGCAAGGCCATGATGCCACATCTTCCCATATAGCCCAAATTTTCTCAGCACTTGCTTCTGTACTAATTTCTTCACTATATATCCATTTAAACATGATAATCTCCCCTTTTTTATAAATTACTTATCTTTAGTGATAAAAAATAATATAAAAAAGTATCCTTAAAGCTGCACAACGATAAGATACTTAATACTCTCAGATCTACTTAATATGTAATGATTAAATCAACAAGCGATATTACTAAACTAAACACACAAATATTCAGGATAAATGAACAATATTTTCAATACTAAACAAAATATCTTTTTTAAGTTTAGACAATAACAAAAAATAAAAGTTACGCATCATATAAAATATAAATGCAGACTGCATAGCTTAAAGCTTTCAACTGCTGATGAAATGTAATGATTAAGGTATAGCAGAAAGAAATTAGACAAAAAAGATCATAACTATTATCGAGGATATATATATCCTATTGGAGAAAAAACATCCTTCTGTAGTAAAGCTAATAAAAATTCATCAATTCCTTTAACATTAGAATCTTTTATTTACTTTCTGCTTGACCTTTTAAAAACCATATAAAATGAAGAAAACTGTGAAAAAACATTTTTTTATCCTATCGGATAAAAACAAAAACTTTCTCAAGATGTAAGCAATCGTAATTTATAAAGACGTATTGCTGTCTCACCATAAAAACGCTCATCGTCTAGATAAAAAATATCTGGTAAATGAATAATCGTATCTTTCTTTTCTTCGAGCACGAAGAGTGTATCAGCTTTTGCCCAACCTCCTCGCAAAGCTTCTACAAAAGCACGTTCACCTAAACAACGGCTATAGGGAGGATCAGCGCAAATAACATCAAATGGAAGCATTGTTCCAATATTGCCAAGTTTGGTTGCATCACGACGCAAAATCCGTCCAATCCCTTGCAATTCAAAAGCTTCGATATTTTTTTGAAGTACTCCACGCCCCTCAACTGAATTTTCAACAAAAACAGCAGCCTTTGCTCCACGTGAAAGTGCTTCAATGCCTAAAGCCCCCGTACCAGCAAAAAGATCAAGAATGCGTTTATTGGTCCAAAATTGTTCTTCACGGCTAGAAAGAATATTAAAAAGGCTTTCACGTGTACGATCACTCGTTGGGCGAATCGACTGATTAACAGGCGAAAATAAAATACGACCAGCAAATTTACCGCCTATAATCCGCACGTGGACCTCCAAATCGCTTCGAAGTTTTTGCACCATCACTCTGTGATTTAGATTTTTTCATAGAACCACCAAATGATTTTACTTTTTTCTTTCTCTCAAAAGAACGCTCATCATGACCACCTTTTATCATTTTCTCTTTATCCTTTAAAAAGCGATCTTTCTTACCAAAGGGATGCGTCTCGTCATAAGATATTTTGCCACGTTTTTGAACAAAACTTTCCCTCTTCTCTTTGTGTGACGAACTTTCTTTTAGTTTTTCCTTGCCTCGATGAAAGGACTTTCTACCATCCAAATCGCTCTTATAACCATGCGATTTCTCCTCACTATAGGAAGGCTTTCTACGTGCACTTTGCGGACGTGCACCAGGAGCCATCCAAACATTAGCACGGCGAGAACGCGGTAGAAAACGCTCTGCTTTTCCTTCTTCACTTTTCTCCTTTTTTACATTTTCATGAGATTTTGTACTTAATCGTGCGCGACTATGTTCAACAGAACCATCTCTTGGTCGGCGTCGTATTGCCCTTTCACTTGAGAAAACCCAACCATCATTTGCAACAGAAAGATCTTTCTGGCTTTTCTTTTCTGCAACAACTGCAGAATTTGAAAATGGCTTAAGAATAGGAGCATCAAAATCTGCATTGGCTTGCATAATCAAACGCTCTCCCAACTGATCTCGTAACATCCGTCCTTTTAACTCTTGCACAGCTCCTTCTTCTAAATCAGAGAGATGAAATGGACCATAAGATACACGTATTAATCGATTAACTGATAATCCCAATGCCCCTAAAACATTCTTTATTTCACGATTTTTTCCTTCTCGCAAAGCAACAGAAAGCCATATATTCGACCCTTGTTCGCGTTCAATTGATGCTTCAATTGAACCATAAAAAATACCATTAATCGCAATACCATTTTTAAGGTTATCCAGCGCACTCTGTTTTACTCTTCCATGAGCACGGACGCGATATTTGCGGACCCACCCCGTTACAGGAAGTTCTAATACACGCGCTAAGCCACCATCATTGGTTAAAAGCAAAAGCCCTTCCGTGTTAATGTCAAGCCTTCCTACAGAAAGAACACGCGGCATTCCTTTTGGTAAATTACTAAATACTGTAGGTCTGCCTTCAGGATCACGGTTCGTGGTGACAAGACCTGCTGGCTTATGGTAAAGCCATAAACGCGTTCGTTCTATAGGAGGTAAAGGTTTGCCATCAACTTTAATAACATCAGAGCGGCTAACATTAAAAGCTGGCGTTTTCACGACTTTACCATTCACAGAAATACGACCTGAAACAATCATCATTTCTGCATCTCGACGCGAAGCAACACCAGCACGCGCTAATCTTTTAGCAATTCGTTCACTCTCATTATTTTCATTCATTTGCGTTTCAAACCAATCTTTGCAAGTATGTTCAGAAAATTATCCACATGCACCATACCGCTTATCCTGAAAAATGAAGTAGCATAATCATTTATCATTTTCTATCCTTTAACGACAATAATGTATCTGTTGACTTGCAAGTTTGTTTTAAACTCTTAAAAAAATAGAGGTATTCTTTTCATTATAAAAGCGTAATAAATTATTCATTCCATAGCATTCCTTATCGAGATAACCTTTAGATTTTCTATACCTTCAGTAGAAAGAATATTATGACTTTGACGCCCATGGAAATAGCCCTTTTAGAAGCGCAAGAAGCTGCAAAAAAAGATGAAGTTCCCGTAGGTGCTATCATTACACGTGGAAAAGCTATCATTGCACGCGCTGGTAACTTTATAAAATCTGCATATGACCCTACAGGACACGCAGAAATACGCGCAATCCGTATGGCTTGCAAAACATTGCAAAGCGAAAGGCTTCCTGATTGCGATCTTTATGTAACACTTGAGCCTTGTGCTATGTGTGCCGCTGCCATTTCATTTGCACGCATACGACGTCTCTATTACGCAATAAATGATCCCAAAGGAGGTGCTATAGAAAATGGTCCACGTTTTTATCAGCAACCAACCTGTCATCACAAACCTGAGATTTATTCTGGTTTTAAAGAAAAAGAAGCAGCTCAATTACTTAAAGATTTTTTTGTACAAAAGCGATACTAAAAACAATTCTTCTTCCATAACTTTTACTCTTTAGAAACTATCCTACTTCTCAAAAAAGACTGTTAATTCTTCTGATATATATATAGCAAAAGCTATTTCGAAGCATTTTTTCTCTCTTTTAATTCTGCATATTGTTTCTATTAGATGGTACATTCATTCAAAAGAATAATTCATTATTTTGTATATAAAATATAAAGTCCAAAATATCGTAGATATGCTCTCATTTCAAATTACATTGAAACAGTAAAAATCACTTTCTTGCACATCATAAGCGGAATTATCGTCTGGATAAAGAACGTTTTAGAAAAGACTAAAAATGTCTCTTATGAAAGCTCTCAAATGCAAGAATTATCGCAACATTGGAGTCTGTAAAATAAAATGATGGTATAAGCTCTCTCCTTCATAAGAATAAAGCTGCTAATTTTCAATGGCTTTCACGTTATACTATCCACACAAACAACGTTGTGAAATGGACTTAAAAGATATTTCTTGTTAAAAAAGCAACGCTGAACCATTCTCTCGATGCTATCGCCATATTGCTATTTCATGGAAATAACAACCAGCTTGCAGCAGCATTATAACTCTGCGTGAACTGAGAACTTGGTGTCATAATTAATGAGAAGAATACCTCACATACTTTATATTTTGTCTTTTTCTTATCGACCAATAGGTGCAATTTTTGCCGGTTGGCGATAACTTAAAGGTGGTTCAGTGAGATAGCGACGGTATTTTGAACTTCCAACTTGTGCTCTCTGACGACGTAAATATTCTTGTCGTTGCTTCGCACTCAACTGTGAAGGATTTTCTGAACCAGCGCCATTAACTAATGATCGCTTGTGAGGAAAAGGAGTACTTTCCCGATGCTGCTTCGATGCTGCTATTTTATTGACAGATTTATCTTGTTGTGGCACCGGTAAAAACCTGCGTGAACTAGGACTTGGTATTATAAGCTTTGGATGGGGTTTCATAACAATCTGGCTGCTGTTATTTGTTGGTGTTAATGAAGTGATATTAGCAACATCTTCAAAAAACTGTATCGAAACTGGTTTATTGGTACCATAGGTAGGCGCATTACATCCCGTTAAAACAAAGCATATACCTAAAATTCCTATTGGAAATATTTTTACTTCACATTTTCTCACTGCTTATCCCATTTCCTAAGTATATGGCTGATTAATATTCCCGTTATTTATGAGAGAACGGTCCATATACAAATTTCCCCCCCTGCAGATAAAACAACGGAATTTTTTTCGTACCACAAAAAACTATATTCATCAATACGAGAAATATACTTGCATTTCTTTCCTTTGATCTAAAACTTTAAATCTTGCCAAGAATCCGCAATTCCCGCAAAGCAGCTGCATCACGAGCAGATACATCCGGATAAGCTGGATCACTTCCAACATCTTGTGTATAACGCCATGATCGAGCACATTTTTTTCCCAACGCTTTCTTTGGATATACACCAACACCTTCAACATCATCCAAAGTAAACGCATCGGAAGGCATTGTATCCTGCGTAATTGTGAGTGCGCTGGTAATACAGATCTCCGCCATATCCACATTTTCTAATGCCTCTCGTAAAACCAGATTGGAAATAAAAACAATAGGCGCAGCTTCCAAAGAGGATCCAATACGCTTATTAGCACGTTCAAGTTCTAAAGCACCTGTCACAACTTTACGGACCTGCCGAATTTTTTTCCAACGCTCAGCCAAAGATTGGTTTTGCCATTCTTCTGGTACAGAGCGAAATTGTTCCAAATGCACTGATTGGCTTTCTGGGTAACGCTCTAACCAAGCTTCCTCCATAGTAAAAGGCAACATTGGAGCAAGCCATGTTACCATACGCTCAAAAACCTCACGGACAACCTGCAAGGAGGCCTTGCGTTTTTTTGATGAAGGCGCATCACAATAAAGAGAATCCTTTCGGATATCAAAATAAAATGCCGATAACTCAATGATTGAAAAATCCAATAATGCACGCATAATCTTTTTAAAATCAAATTCATCGTAAGCGCGATTAATCAACTGATCAAGTTCAAAAAGCCTATGCAATATAAATTTTTCAAGATCCGGCAGTGCACCATAAGATATTTCTTCTCCATCATCATGTGCTAAAGTTCCAAGCATCCAACGAATTGCATTGCGTAGTTTACGATATGAATCCACATTTGTCTGAAGAATTTTCTTGCCTAAACGCTGATCTTCCCAATAATCTGTTGTCATCACCCAAAGACGAAAAATATCAGCTCCAGATGTTTTAATGATCTCTTGCGGAACAACCGTATTGCCTAAAGATTTAGACATTTTCTTACCATTCTCATCCAAAGTAAAACCGTGTGTGATCACTGCCTTATAAGGAGAGCAAGCACGCGTACCACAGCTTTCCAAAAGAGAAGATTGGAACCATCCACGATGTTGATCAGAGCCTTCAAAATAAACATCTGCAGGCCATTTTAAATCAGCCCGATCTTCTAATACAAAGCTATGGCTTGCTCCAGAATCAAACCAAACATCCAAAATATCATGAACCTGCATCCAAGGCTCATGCGCACGGTCACCTAAAAAACGTTCACGTGCTCCTTCAGCAAACCATGCATCTGCCCCTTCTACTTCAAAAGCCCGTAAAATACGTTCGTTCACGCTTTCATCTTTCAAAACAACACCATCCTCATTCGCAAAAATACAAATAGGAACTCCCCAAGAACGCTGACGAGAAAGAACCCAATCAGGACGATCTTCTATCATAGAGGCTAGGCGGTTTTGCCCAGAAGGTGGTATAAAACGCGTTTTTGAAACAGCATCCAAAGCCCGACTGCGTAAAGTTGAACCATCCCCAAGATCTTTATCCATTGAAATAAACCATTGCGGCGTATTACGAAAAATAACGGGTTTTTTCGAACGCCAACTATGGGGATAGGAATGTTTCAAACGACCGCGTGCAAATAATCGATCTGCTTTAATTAAAGCGTTAATGACCTCTTTATTGGCATCACCCATTTTTCCATTATCATCAATAACACGTGCTGCTCCCCCTTCACGATCCGGTCCCAAACCCGGAACATCTTTCGTATAGAAACCCGCATCATCGACAGGAAATGGTATAGATGAATCAATCCCTGCTTGCTCCAATAGAGGCTTATAAGCATTCCAAATTTCAAAGTCCTCACGCCCATGACTTGGTGCTGTATGGACAAAACCTGTACCAGCATTCTCTGTCACATACGACCCCTCAAGCAATACTATCTTATAATTATACCCTCCCGCCAAACCTTTGAGTGGATGAGAAAGAACAAGAGCTTTCAATTCATCAGCAGAAATAACACGCAAACGCTTCAAAACAAGTTTGGCTTTTTCTGCACAACTCATCGCTAGAGCATCTGCAAAGAGAAGCTTTTCTCCCACTTGAGGACCAAAATCATTTTCAGCACTTTCAACTTCGTAAATACCATAAAAAATCTGCGAAGAATAACTCACTGCACGATTGCTTGGGATTGTCCACGGTGTTGTTGTCCAAATGACAACATAAGCACCATATAAATCATCAGAATTTGCTTCAAAAACAGGAAACTTAACCCAAATCACCTCTGATTCATGATCATGATATTCAATCTCAGCCTCTGCCAAAGCCGTACGCTCCACAACAGACCACATCACTGGCTTGGAACCACGATAAATCTGATCTGACATAGCAAATTTTATCAATTCACTAGCAATGCGTGCTTCTGCATGAAAAGCCATTGTAGTGTAAGGCGTGTTAAAATCTCCCACAACACCAAGGCGTTTAAATTCTTCGCTTTGAACGGTTACCCAATGTTGTGCAAATTCACGGCATTCTTGACGAAACTCATTCAGAGGTACCTCGTCCTTATTTTTTCCCTGTGCTCGATATTTTTCTTCAATTTTCCATTCAATTGGAAGCCCATGGCAATCCCAACCAGGAACATAATTTGCATTAAAACCGCGCATTTGGAATGAACGAACAACCACATCCTTTAGAACTTTGTTTAAAGCATGCCCGATATGAATATGACCATTTGCATAAGGCGGACCATCATGAAGAATATAAAATGGACGATCTTTTGCTTGTTGGCGCAATTGCGCATAAAGCCCCATATCTTCCCAACGCGCCATCAATTCAAGCTCTTTTTGCGGAAGCCCTGCACGCATAGGAAAATTTGTCTGTGGGAGATAAAGAGTTTTTGAATAATCTATTGTTTCATTTTTCACAGTCATTGTGAAATATTCCTGTCCACTTTTACGAGTTTACTTTTGCATAACTTCCCTGAACCCTGCAACTCTGGTTTTTATCTATAGGGAAAGCCGAGCTTATCATTCGTATTAAGCAGCGATCAGGAAAATATATCATCACACTCTATGGGCTTTATCATGAAATTCACAAGAAAAGAAACCAAAAAGTGATCTTTAAAAAAATAAAGGCTCCACTAACAGTGGAGCCTCTTAGAAATTTACTCTTTAAAAAATTAGAATTTATAAGCTACACCAACACGGAAATCATTGGTTTTGTAGTTAACTTCAAGTTTTTCCTTTGCAAATTTCTTTTTACCAAAATCAGAGTAACGATATTCTGCACGTACAATCACATTATCCAGAAGCGAGAAATCAACACCACCACCAAGTGTGTAACCAATCATGGTTTTTGTTTCATCAGCTAAGTTCTTAGAAGAAACGACTCTTCCATCCTCATCCTTAACGGATATTGATACAGTATCTTGGAATTGCCCATAAGCAATACCACCAGCGAGATAAGGCATAAAGCGATCAGCAGCAAAACCAATACGGACCCGTGTAGCACCACCCCAATTTTGCTTGAAAGTATGATTTAAAGTTTCAGCTTCATCCTCTTGACCAAGACCAAGTTCAGAAGCCATCTTTTTTATTTGTTCTATACCATATACACTGGAATTGTTCTTATCCACCGCTTGTGTACTTTGTGCACCGTGTCCAGCCATATTCTGTCCACCATGAGAACGAGAAGCATGTGGATTAGCACCAGAGCCATGCCCACCTGCATGAGATGCACCATGCGAATTAGCATTTCCGCTACCATGGGAAGAACTATGATGACCTCCCTGTTGGGCTCCGCTTGTTCCATTAGAAGCTTTTGTCTCTGAACCAGAGGATGATCCTGATCTCGCGAGTACAAGTGATGAACTCGGTACTGTTTTTTCTGCTGCTGATGATTGTGATACAGATTGTACCGGTGTAGGTGCTTTTGCTGCTGGCTGACTTGCTTCTGTTCCTGTTGATGGGGTAGAGGATGTTAGTTTTGTTACAACTGATTTTGCAGGTACCGCCACCGCTGACTGTACTGCTGGTGTGGCTGAGGTGGATTGTACTTGTGAAGATCCCGCTAATATAGATGTTGTTTTTGCAGATTTTGCAGTCGCATCTTCTCTTTTTGTCTCAACTCTTGATGATTGGTTTCCTGTATCTGATCTTCCTAACGAAAGCTCTGACTGGACCCGTGTTCTTGTCTCTGTGCTGGAGGAGGGTTGTTTAGATGTAGAAATTGTTGCTGTTTCTGCGCCTGTTTGTGGTTTTGTCACTGGGTTAGAGGACCCTCGTTGTCCAGCTAACGATGCTGATGTTGGATTTGAAACTCCTAATGTTTTTTCTTCCACTTTCACTGTTTCTTTTACTGTTGTAGAATTAGAATCGCCAGTTGTTTCTTTTTTCCCTGATTGGCTTACGCCTGGATTTGGTTGTTGATTTAAATTTTCTCGCGTAGGTTGCGATTGGACAGTTGATCGTATTAGTGTATTTGACGTTAGAGTTCTTGCTACTGGTGTCACTGGTGTTTCTGTTGTTGTTACAACTTCTGCGGATCTGCGGGATCTTACGACTGCATTTTCTACTGTAGTGTTATCAGCCGCTCCTATAGTAATGGTCTTTGTGTGTTTTTTTCCAGATATCATTAAATCCGTATCGATGCCAAAAATAAAGTTATCACCGAGATCAATATTAGAACCTGCATAAAAACCACCTACAAAACCTGAAAGTTTAGGAGAGAACTCTTTATCTAGTGGTAAACTCTTTTCTTGACCAACAAGAGCCATATCCGCTTTGCTCGAAAAACCACCAGCTTGGACACCTAAATAAAGACCTGTCCATGAAAAAGTAGGCGCAACAATGGCAGAAGAAGAAGCAGTCGATGATGCTGGTTGATGAGGAATCATAACATCAGCAGCTAGTGCTGTAGACGCTGAAATTAAAGAAAAAATAGACGCTGTTATTAAACGTTTTGTATTCATAAAATCTCTCCAAATATCCAAAATGAAATGTATATAGAGCATCTTTTTTGAAAGATCTGTAGCAAAAATGACACACTCACAAAAAAATAAAGAATTTTTGAAGATTATCAAAATACAACTCTCAAGAATAATTCTTGTGCAATAAACAAATTATATCAAATTTTTTTAAACAAAAAGCGCGTTGCAATCACCTGTTTTGAAGCCAATGTATGCATGTGTCATAGAGGACAACTAGCATTAGCTCCCACTCAATTGCCTAATTGGAATTATGAAATTAAGCACATCTAAAAAATAAATTTGCATATTTTTAAAAAATGGGAGTGCCCATATGTCATCCAGCACACCCCTACTCATTCCTAACAACTTTTAAGTAATGCATGATTCAGGCTACGGGTGGATTGTGCCAAATCAAGGAAATAAATCATGGGGAGAAAAACTGATGAAACAATAGAGTTTGATGGATACATTACGCTTTACCGTATCCATGAATTGAGAGACTTTAGAGATAAAAAGGCAGGTAATCTTGACAGCTTTATAGAGGATGAAGACAGTTTAAATCATGAAAACGATTGTTGGATTTATAATGATGCCAAGGCGTATTCCTTTACCAATATTTACGATAGCGCTAAGGTTTTTGATAACGCACAAGTTGCTTATAATGCACAGATTAATGCATAGATTTTTGAAAACGAAAAAATTTATGATAATTCAGAAGCTTGTAACAAAACTATGACCGCCCAGAACGGCGTCCCTTCAACAAAAGACGACATTCCTTTCTAACACCAAAAAACTAACCTTTTAACACCAGCGTGATTCACGCCATGGTAAAATTATATGGTATGTGCGTATTGGTCGTGGTCAACGCATTAGAGTACGTGGAACCTATGGAACGCAAGAGTTTGTTGACAACTACCAAAGTGCGCTTGCTAAATTACAAGGGCTTATACTTCCAAAATCCAAAACCGGTAAACTTATTGAAAGGTTATTTGCATGGCTACTTAAACAGTATTTTAACAGTATCAATTGGCATAGCTTCTCTAAAGTCATAAAAAGAACTCATCCTGATGAAGGTGTGTGATTCTATAGGTCTCATTTCATACCAAGCAATCGAAAAGAAACATATTATAGCCGGTGTTGAACATCGCAAATAAACACTTGGAATGGCTATAGACTTTCTGAAAGGTCTAAACGGACTTTTTAAATGGGCCATTGAACAGGGTCTTTTTGAAAATAATCCAGCTTTAAGAATCAAAAGACCTCCTCTCAAAAACGAAGACGGATTTCCAGTCAAAACAGAAAAAAGTAAATTCCAAACAGATGTTTTTCTGCCAATTTTGTCTGAAATAGCCCAAACCCTTTAAATTGGTCCTATTGGAGAAGAAACATTCATTTGTGGTCAAGTTAATCAAAAACTTTCGAAAGAAAGCTTTGGCGATACATTTAGATAGACTTGTAATACTGTAGGCATTAAAAAATCAGCGCGCATGGTTTAAGAAAATTAGCAGCAACACGCGCTGCTAATTTCGGTGCAACAGTCTCGCAACTCAAAGCAGTTTTTGGCTAGACAGACGACACTATGGCATCTCTTTACACAAAGAGCGCAGACCGTAAAAACTTGCTCTTGAAGCCATAAAAAAGCTTCAAAAAGATGAGGAAAAGAGGCCTATAAAACTCAATAGAATCAGGAACAACCTATTCTCTTATATTAGACATAAATATTTTATTTTACACATATTTGTGAATGAAACGGCTTTTAAAACCTTTTCTGTTAAAGTTTATGCTTTTTTCCTCTGCATAATTTAGCGTTTTTAAGTTCTATTCTTGAAAAACTATGCAATACTTTAACAAACTATTTATTGATCTAAGCGTTCAATAATCTTTTCTTCCATTCAAATTACCTTTTTGCTTATCCTAAAGAAAAAAGCATTATAAATATACCTAATTTTCAGTCATATCTGGAAAAAGTTTCAAACTGTCGATGCAAATCTTACACAACATTTTATTCAAATAGTGTAAATCAGCCCTTTCCTCCAAGATACCCTTTAGACGCATTAAATATCTGAATATTTTTATTTAAAAAATAAAAATCTTTTAAAGAGCTTTCTTATTGAATTGTACTTATTTAAACTCAATAAAAATTTTCCTTGAATATATATCCCATTCTTACAAATTTATCTCTCATAAACTGTCAAAGCAATAACATTTTCTTTTCGCAGATATGACCGATCTAAATAGAATAAATATCTGTAAAGGTAAAATAATTTAAAAATACACGACCGAAATTTAATATAATTTATCAAACATTTTCAACTGAACTTTTCTTATTATTACGAAAACGACCATTAGAACTTAAAAAATATTGCTTTGTGAAAAATTTTCAAACAGGAAAAAGAAATGATAAATATCATAATTACCTTTCATTTTTTCAGAAAAAACTATCATATTTAAAAATGAAACTCTTAGATAACACACTAAAAGAATTAACTTATGAAGAATTATTTTAATTGAAACTTAAATAGTTTTACAAAGAACGCTTTAAAATGCGTATTAAAATGATTGACCTTTTGCAAGAAATTTGTCAAAAAGCATATCTAGTTTGGAGGGGTGGCCGAGCGGTTTAAGGCACCGGTCTTGAAAACCGGCGTGCAGGAGACTGTACCGTGGGTTCGAATCCCACCCCCTCCGCCACAGCACTTTTATAGTGCTATAACTTTTTGATTTTATATGACTTTTTTAAAGGTTCGGGATAAATAAATAAAGGTTCGGGAATAGGATTTTCACACTTTCCTTTACAAAGCGCATTCTTTTTGCCAGCTTTCTCTAATAATTTTTTTAATAGTTCTAAATCTTCTTGTGAAATAATGTTTATCAGTCTAGAAAACATACCAACAGTTTCACATCTGAAAATATCAGAAGGCTTTATAATGAAGCTCTTGCGACAAGAATCCGACTCTCTTCTCAAAATTTCTGCTACCTCTTGATCTAAAGCATAGAGTTCAATTATCTTTTCCTCCAATCCTACAGGAACAGATCTTTTGCCAATTTCTACAGATGATAAAAATGCTACAGATATATCTAATTTCTTAGCCATATCTAAGAGGCGTTCGGAGTGATCAATGCGAAGTTTCCGTAAAATTTTACCAAAAGATGTAACCATATAAAAAGTCCTATTAGAGAAGAAATATTTTCTTCTGATTCTAACAAATCTTTTTATGATTTTCTTCAATTATTACGAATCAAGAGTTCTTTTCGGGGTGGTTTTTTAGCAAAACCAGAGGTCCAAAGGGTCTCAACTTCTAAAAAGTCAAAATCCTTAAAGATCTCTCGAACCGCATCACAATCATTCAGACTCAAGACAAATTTGCCTTGAATACTTTTGAGAACTTTTGCCATACTTACAAAATCATCTTCAACAAAATTCCCAGAGCTATAGCACTTCTTCTTTACAAGATAAGGAGGGTCTAGGTAAAATAAACTGTCGGGTGCATCAAATAGCTCGATAACCCGTTCCCACGATAAATTTAAGATCGTCGTATCAAGAAGCTTCTGTCTAACACGTCTCATCCTTGATAACAGCTTTTCGGGATTAAACTCTGCCGTTCTTTTTCTTCCAAAGCTAAAAGAAACGTAATCTTTTTTCCCATAAAGGACACAACGTTGGAGAAATAAAAACCGTGCGGCTCTTTCAACTTTGGAAAGGCTGTCTGGGTCAATCGCAGCAAGGTCAAAAAACAACTGTCTTGAACAAACAAACCACTCCAATCGTTTGGCTAAATCATCAAAATGGTTTTGAACGCATTGAAACAGATTCGTGATCTCTCCATTCAAATCATTAATCACGGAATATTTTGCTGGTCTTTTATTTAGGAAAATAACACCAGAGCCTAAAAATGGTTCAACATAGGTTTCATGGTCAATATTATTTAAAATCGGTATAATTTTCTTACGCAGATAGTGTTTACCACCCATCCACGCAAACAGCGTTTGTGTAAAACTTTCCTTTTTCATAAGCGAAGTTCATTCCCTCAAGCTTTTGCAAGCCTAATCATTTTTTCATATTTTAAGGATAAATTTAGTGAGACTAATTCTTTGAAAACCACTGCTTTAAATGTGCAATGACATTATCTAACGCATCCATGAGGCGTGCAAAATCAAGGATAAGCAAAAAAAGAAAAAATGCTATCCACTTCATCAAACGAGACATCATTTTCACGCTTTGATAGGTGATGATCATTTCTTGAAGCATTTCTTTTTCCGATTCTGTAAGCTCTGTATGTTTTTCAGCTTTTTTTCTTACCATGTTGCCACCCACACAAGCGTTCTCCTTGCTTATTATGTTTTAAGATCTCTCTTGCTAAGCTCGAACTGATGGTGTCGACATCTTGCTGGCTTAAATAAATAGGTAACCAACCAACACAAGAAGAGATATATTTATTTGTCGTGCAACCAACGAGAGAGAGCAGCACGCACATCAGTATCACTTTTTTTGTTAATTTCATTTTCTACCTCAAGACGGGTTGTTGCTGCTTTTAAGGTTTTTTCTGTTTGCTTTTGCTGTTCAGCCTTTTTTCCAAGAGTGAAAGCTTTGGCTAAAACTATAAAAAAAGCGGCTAAAGCCGCACCTGTTACCATCAAGTTTCTTTTCATCCATAAGATCATAGGCGGTGCTCCTGAAAGCGTTTAGCAACAAAGAAAATGCCAGTACATGCGGCTAAAACCATAATGGCGGCTAAAGCCCATTGGATTGGTCCATTGCCCGCTAAAAACCCACCAAGACCTGAGAAAGAACCAATAATCGGTGCCAATGCTTCTGCTTTGAGAAACCCTGTTGGTTGTTTCGTTTCTACTGTTTGATAATTAGAAGAAACATAAGCCCCTTTCGCCCATAGCCCTGCCTCAGCTACACGCCGGTGTACGAGACCTTGTAAACGTTTGCCTCCCGCTTTGGTCCATTTCTGCAATTCGGTTGGTACCGCTTCATAATCCCCCCGATTAAGCTTTTTAAGCAATGTAGAGTTTTGGAAAGCTGCAATACCCACATTATAACAAAAGGAAACAAGAGCGCCGAACTGCTCGTCGCTTAAATTCACACAAACTGCTTTTTCTACCGCCCTCTCATATTGCCGCAAATCTGCTAAAAGCATGTTTTCAGCTTTTTTTTCTGTAATCACCATACCTTCAACAACTGTTGGTTGACCGGCTTTTTTCGTATGACCATAACCAATCGTCCATATGCCAGAAGCATCTTGATAAGCCTGCAAGCGCAAACCTTCCCACTTTTTTAAACAGTATAAACAGTCTTTACTTATTTTCCGTACCATTGTTCAATTCACCTTATAAATATACTTTTATGAGTACTGCTCCGTCACCACCGTCGCCGCCAATTTTGTCGCCTCCGGATTTCCCATCGAAATATCCCCCGCCGCCGCCGCCAGCTCCATTGCCGCCACGACCACCTCTACCACCTTTGTAACTCTCACCACCCTGCCCCATGATAGAACCCTTACATTTACCGCCACCACCACCTCCTCCGCCAAGAAAAGAACTTCCACCGGTACCAGCTCTTTTTCCGTCACTTCCACTTCCTCCACCATTCCCACCAGAAAAAATAAAGCTCTCACCACTGATGCCCGCTCTGTTTCCTCCTCCATCCCCACCTTTCCCTCCAAAGTTAACGAGAGCCATGGAGACAGAATATCCTCCTTCTGCAGTAACAAGTCCTTTGATCATTGTTCTACCACCATTGCACAAAACATTACTGTCATTACCTTTACCACCACGACCAATGTAAGCCGTTTTTAATTTATCTAAATCAGAACCTTTTATTTTAACATGCACGCATTGACCGCCACCACCACCACCATCCTTAACGCCGCCGCCACCACCACCCCAAGCCCATACTTCGATATCGGTCTCATCAGTAATACCATCAGGCAATCGAATATCTCCGCTTTCTGTCATCAGAATTTCAACAGGTTTGCTAACCCCACCACCGTTGTTGCCACCGCCATTGCTATTGCTACTATTGGCTTTGATTGAAGCCATCAGATTGGCTGGTGAGATAAGCGCATTTATTGTTTTTGTGCCATCTATCCAGTCTTGTTTTTCAAGAGATTGAATGAGATCAATTTTTTCCTGTACACCGCGCGCTATATCTTGCGCTTTATCGGCTTCTGTTTGTGCAATATTTGCCTCAGCTTGTGCCCTCTCGCCTGTTTTTTGTGCTGTCTCAGCCGTTTTTTTTGCATCTTTCGCTGTATTTAATGCAACATCCACAACATTTTTTGCTTCACTTGCAACATGAATCCCTTGTTGTGCAACATCTTCAACTTTATCAATTTTTGCAATCTGTGCACGTTCTGGAAGGGTTAAGATAAGATGCTTTTTCCCCTCCTTCATATTCTCCATATCAAATGCATCTTTTTCTATTTTATCTGGATCATAGACTGATTTTGACATACCAATAGACTTTGAGCCTATAAAATAACTAATGGTATTTTTGAGATCTATTGGAGAGATAGGATAATAAACACCTTCATCCCCCATACGCCATTTTTCCATTGTTGGCTGCGTAGCACTCAACCATCGTAGCTTTGATCTTTCCTCTGTGGTTAAGATCTTTTTGGTAGGACCCTCGTGCATATTTTCCATAGAAAATGCATTTGCCCCCACATTATCGGGATCATATGTAGCAGCCTTCATATCGCCAATCCCTAAAGGCGATATTTTTACCCAGCCAGCGCCTGATAAAATCGCATTCTCATGCGCTTCACCACTTGCTTCAATATCGTTGATTGTAACCTTATCTTTGTAAGCAAGAGCTCCAATATCTCTCTTTGCAATAGCATCATCAGCCTTTTTTCCTTGAGCAGCGGTTGCAAAATATTCTACCTCATAAGCTGCTGCACTCCCCACTGAAACAGGTGCAAGAGCCTTACTATCTAAAACACCTTCTTTGACTTCTTCTTTTGTTGCTGGTTCAAGCTTAAATATATGTGTGTGATAGGGTAATGGCATCGCGTTTCATTCCTTAATCAGTTCGTTGTCTTGTTGTGTGAGAGAGAGGACTGCAATTCATCAATAAGTTTTTGCATGATCTCTATGCGTTGATCTGTCGCTTCTTTATATTCTGCCAAAGCGCTTAAAAGATCATGCTGTATGTCGCTTTTGACAAGATCAAGCACCTTATTTAAGGGGGCATGAACCATTCTATTGCTTGCATAAAAAAGGACACGAATTTGCTCCGCGTCCGCAATATCATCAATAGCAGACGGATTATTGATCATTGGAAAACCTCACGATTTTATGGCATAAACAACCGGTACATTAACAGGGCGTGTTTCTGCTTCGCCTGTTGAAGAAATCGTTACCTTGTGCGTGTGCACTCCAGCAGGTTGTGTTGTTCCTCCAAGAACGGCATAGTGATAAGAGGGATTTCTTCTACCAATATCATTGGCACTCCATCCCACTCCATTATACTGAAACTCGTGGGTATGTTGCCCTGCTTCTTCAATGGTAGCAACATGCGTATGCGATTTAAGACAATCTTTCTGTATATCGGCAAATTTTCTACTTCTGTCTAAACCGCGACCATTGTCAAAGCCGCGCAAAAACATTCCTCTAAAGTCTGGAACTTTAAAGGTTGTATCGCTATCTTTTCCCCATTTATCCCCTATCGCCTTGAATAATTGCGGATAATCTTTGCGTTCATAAGTAGCACCATCACATAAAAGCCAACCATTTGGTACTTCTTGCATAGCAAAGGTTGCAATAAACCCGCAAGGGAAGGTTTCTACCTTTGGTGGTGGAATAGGGGTAGGATTTAAAAGATACCAGCCATCAAGATCTTTTGTTGATACACCATCATTATAGACTATTTCATAAATACCCCCCGTTTGAAGCTCCCCACCTGTCAATGGCACTATCCCCGTATTGGTTGCTTTATAGAGTGACTTTGCTCCTATATTATTCACATTTATTGTCGCGGGTCCCACATTTGTACCACGCGCTTTAAAGCGTAGAATGATATCATTTTTATATTTTGCTAGAGGTGAAACCGTTGTTAACGTTATGGATGTTGTTTTATCTTCCCCATTCACCATAAATTTTGTATCAAGAGAACCACCATTATCGGCAAGATATTCACGTATACGCTGCATCATGACCCGCGCACTATCATTGACAGAACTAGGTGGTTGTCCCTCTGCCCAATTAATCATGCTATCTGAATGCGCATTTTTATCAGCTGTTAACGACCAATCATAAATATCAGACATGATAAGCCCCCGTTCTTCTTAATAATTCTTCCCGTAATTGTTGCTCTTTTTGCTGCCCATAGGAACCAACAGATTGCCGCCTAGAGGGATCAATGAGAGCTGTTAAATCTGTCGGGCGCCCAGTCGATTGTGAGAAACCCGCCATGACTGGTTGCTGTAACATTTGTTGCTGTACCATCTGTGCCTGCTGTTTTTGTCGTTCTCCATTCTCTCTCATTAAATGAAGCAAGCCGGAAAAGCCCTTTTTAAGAGCACCTGCATCAATACCTTGTGCTTGTAATGGTGTGGTTTCCATAACCTGTCCTGTTAAATTGTCTCTGCTTTCAGGTGCCATCATTCTGTTTGGAAATGGCGTGTCATATGCCATCAATTGGTTGCCCCCTTGATCACCTTGCCCCACTTGATTACCTTGAAGTGTCTTTTGAATCCTCTCAAACCCACGCAAAGGACCCACCTCGTTTGGTGCTGCTTGTCCATTGCTTTGGTTTTGCTGTATCGTTCTCTTCAAAGCATCTCCCGTTTTATTATAAAGCCCATAAATATGATTCATAAAATCCCCTGCTGTAGCTTCCATGTTGCCACCGTTGAGTGTGACTGCCTGTCGACCTAAAAGCTGGCTCGCTGGGATATGTGGATTTTTGATAAGCTTTACTGCCCCTGCTGGTCCTTGTTGGTGTGCGAGATAAAGCTCTGCTTCTGATGGCTCTCTGCCTAATGCTGTGACTAAATAACGCGTATTATCCTTCGTTAACCGTGCCATAGCATCGGTTGCTTGAAAGGGATCAAACTTATTATTCAGTTGATAGTGTTTTGCTGTTGAATCGAGAAATTGATACAGCCCCCCTGCACTGCTGTTCTTATTTCTTGCATTTGGATTACCATTACTTTCTATCATAGCAACACGTTCAAGAAAGCTTTCTGGTAAACCATATTTTTGTGCTGCCTGTGAGATAGCACGCTTCACATTAGGATGAAAATTGATCATTAGTTTATAACCGTTCTATCAGCACTGCTATTCAAAAGAATGCCAATAAAATTGAAGAATTTTGTGTGGTCTTCTTTTGTTATTAAGCGTTTCTTTTCTGCTTCATGAAACTTCTTAATTAATTCAACAGCTTTTTCCCTTGCTAACCCAAAATCTTCTTTTTCCCGTGCTGTTATGAGAGCCGCAATATCTCTCTCAGTCTCTCTATGCACTCCTAAGAGTTTGCGTCCCCATTCTCTTGCTAAAGTTTTCAGGGTTGTCTTGATTAGATGAATCTTTCCTCCAATCGCAGCGTCTTCTATAGCCTTTTCTTCTACTTCACCCATATGGTTTGGCAATCGTGCAAAAAGTTTTGTTCTTTCCACTTCTGGTCGCAACACTTTCATAAGTTGCTTAGCTTTATCTTCACCAAAAATACGCTGTAATTTTTCTTGACCATTCTGCGTGTCAAACAAACTCAAAAGATTGTGGTCAAAATTCTGTGCATTGCCTGCCGCATCCTCTAGTTGCGACCGGATACCTTTTTGAAAAGCCTCTTTTTCCATCAACCCAAAATGTGAAAGTTGTCTGTTGATTGTATCAAGATCAACACTCTTATTCAGTGCTTTTTTTCCTTGCTCCAAAGCATTACCGATAGTACGCTCGTCATAATAAATTTTCCGTGCCTTAATATATTCTGGAGATGATGTATCCAAAACGTCCAGAATGCGTTGTTTGAAATCAGTCAAATCTCGAGCATATCCCCATTTTCCTTTGATACGTGCAGACTTAATTTGATCATCCAAAACCTCTTTCATCTTATGTAAAATTCGCATATTCAGCTTTGGATATCCATTGCTCCCTATAACTGTTGCATCCGCTTCATTTGGCATTTGCGCAATTGCTTTTTTATAGGCTTTTTGGAAGACAGGAGTTTCTTGCAACCGCGATAAATCTTTACTGACAGCATTAGAAATGGGAGAAGCTTTCGCCCTCTCATAAAATGGTTCAGCCTTTTTCTGTGCTTGTTTGATAATCTCTTGCTTTAAATCAAGCGTATCTACTTTTGGACCCATCACATCTGTCAACGCATCCTTTACCCGCAGTGCACTCGCATCTTGTCTTTCATTCAAACGATTACTTATGAGCGAATAAGTATCATGGTCTTTTTTTGCTGCCTTAAAAGCTCTTGTAGCAAGCCCATCGTGAAGATCAATAATCATTGAATCAGGACCACGCTGTTTTAATGCCCTTTCAAGCTTATCAACACCTTCATCCCCTAAAGTCTGGCTTACATCCCTAAGCGCTCTATCGCTTACCTGAAATGCTTCTTTTTCTGGCATTAGCGCTGCTTTTGCTGCCATTTCAGCTGGGCTTATAGGTCCTCTCAATGCTGCTTTAAGTGATTTTGTCACAAAAGGCGTCACTTTTGATACACCACTGGCAACAAATGGTGTTGCAACGCCTAGCCCTGCACCTAACCCAGCAGACACTAGAGTATCTGCAAGCCCTTCCCCCTCACCACTGCCTGCTATTCCACCATAAATGGCTCCAGTTTTTGCTGCACGCCCCAAGCTAAATTTTGCCGCCTCTTTACTTGCTACTGCTTTCATTGCTGCTTCACCTGCAGCTTTTGCCGCTGCCCGTTCCGCACCCTCTGCTAAAGCAGATTGCACCGCCCTTTCTCCTGCTGCTAAAGCTTTACTGGTTATTTGTGCTCCTGCAACACCAGCTCTACCTCCCAGCACAACATCAGCCCCAATTGCCGCACGAGCAGCAGCAGTAGCCCCTGCCGCGGGTGGAAAGAGGGCAGAAGCAATTACGGGTGCCGCAGCACCCGTTAAATTCCCCGCAAGAGATGCATAAAAATGATCTCGGTTCGCCGCTCTTTGATAATCACGCCATCGCTTTGTCACTTCATTATACTTTTTGACTGCCTCTTTATCTCCCATCCAATAATTAATAGGTCCCAGAGGTCCCGAAGCGAATACTCCAGCTATTTCATCATCATACCCCATAGTTAACCCATGAAGAGCACCCCATCCAAAAGCACCCGCTGCACTTGGATGTGGACTATCTTCTTCTGTTGCACCACTATTTCCTGTAACAGAACCACTTAGCCTTTCCTTATTCTTCGCGAAAAGCTCTTGAAGCTGTTCTGGTGTATAGTCGCTTATATGCCCAATGACTCTTGTGTTTTTACGATTAATAAGAGGGGGGATTACTTCAGCCATTGGTTTGTTTCTCCTTAATGCGTCCATCTCTATCAACGAACAACATGCCTTCCGGCAATGCTTCTATCTGTTTTTCTAGTGGATCATTTGACTGTGCATGATTTCCCTTATAAGCATCTTGCCCATAGGCGGCTCGAACGAGCTCGT
This sequence comes from Bartonella sp. AP40SXNS, assembly GCF_042195825.1. Taxonomy (NCBI): domain Bacteria; kingdom Pseudomonadati; phylum Pseudomonadota; class Alphaproteobacteria; order Hyphomicrobiales; family Bartonellaceae; genus Bartonella; species Bartonella sp. AP40SXNS. The sequence goes on along the minus strand of NZ_JBHIPB010000011.1, from coordinate 27,036 downwards.
TTGTTGCTTCTGCACCACCAAAAAGAATTGCGCGCGTTGCTGCATTGGATTTATTGAAAGTGTCAATAACTGTTTTTAAAGATTTCTTCATTTGCTCTGCAGAAAGATCTTGATACAGTGCTGCTACAGAGTTTTGCAATGCTTGCAATTCCATATTAGACAAATTCCCAAAGCCAGATGCGCCATTTGGTGAAAATGCTTTTGCTTTTCTCAAGGCATCAAGCCCGATACTTGCCTTCAATGAATCGAGCATATGCCCAAAATCTTTTGCCTTAGAATTAGGAAGGAACGACCCTATAGAACCCGTGAAACCAACAACATGCGGGTGTTCCTCAATAGTTTTTAGCAATTCTTTAGATGCTGAGAGTATACGATTTGACCTGTCTGCTGTTTCCAGAATTCGCATTTGCATTTGTTGGTTTTTACGCTCCTCCTCCTTCTGTTCTTGAATTAATTTATGTTCTGAACCACTGCCTGCAATTGGCATCGCACGTATGCCACCAAGTGCATTTTCGTCCTTAACATACATATAACCTGATTCAGGCTTTGACAGCATGTTATCAGTATTTCCTCCTAATCCAGAAGCAGTGGAACGCTGTCCTCCTTGGACAGGTATAATTTTACCTGTGCTTGTTGAGACTTGGAAAGTCATATCCTCAGGCAATCCCTGCTCTGCCTTTTCTTCTGATGTCAATGTTCTATAGCCTTCTTGAGGGCTTAATGTGTTGCCTATAACTTTCATGGCAAGATCTGGATATTGCACAAGGGCTTGTGCGTCTTTATCACTATATCCCTTAGAGCGTAAAAACTCAAAAATTGGTCTATTTTGAGCACGTACATTATTGCCCTGCCGCATAACAAGTGCCGCATTTGAAAAACTTTCTTGCGGTGTTTTTCCTGATGCTAACCCCGCAAAAAAATCCATGAGAGGCTCGGAAAATTCTGATTTTCTAAAACGCTCCCATAAGCTGCTTGGATTTGCATCTTTATGAATAAAGTTCCCAACTGCGTTTACATAATCGGTTGCCTGTTCGGGCTTAGCACTTGCTTTTAAATGTTCCTCTTCTGGTAAGTGTGCATTCAAATGTTTTTCTTCTCCTATGGGTGCCTCAAAAAGCTTTTCCTCATCATTTCCAGAATCGTTTTTCAAAGAGTTTGCCGCTATAGATTTCTCATTAAGTTGAGCAATATAATCCATCACATCTTTTTGCTGTCGCCCAGCTTCATCCCCACTAGACTGATCAATGTTCCCAACAAGTGGAGATTGAGGAATCATTGATGCAACACCTCCCTGCTCTGAGAAGTCATGCTTTTGTTGCTCTGGCGCCTCTTGTATCTTAACAGTATCCTTTGAAACATCCGGCAATGGAGGCATTTGGCGCTTTAAATCATCTGTAGACATAATCAATTCTGCTGGCGTTTTTTTCCCAGCTTGTTCTGTCCCTGTTTGAGAACCACGAATAAGCTCTGTAGGACTCAATTTTTGTGGAGTATTATCCCCATTGCTCGCATCAAAAGAGTTTGTGCTAAAAGCAGCAAGTTCCAACGCTTTACGCTTTCTATAAGCTTTTTCACGCTCTAATGCATTTAATTCTTCTCGCCAAAACATCACTGCACCCTTTCCATCTCAAAGCCAAGCTTGCTATAATCCACATGCAAAAAACCTGTCGCCTTATGCAAGAAAACAGCTTCTGGCTTTGACTTCAAAACATCCTGTGCCATCACCCCGCGATAGCGCTCTGGGTGCCCCTTGTAGTTGTATTCATAGAGTTTATAGCCATTTCTCTGCCCAGCCTCTCTGATGTTTTCTTTTGCTCTGATGTCACTAAGCCCAGCAAAAGTACCAAGGATAGTTCCAACATTTCCAACAATCTCCCATGGATTAGGTTTTGGCTGTGGAGTCAATGTCGTCCTTTGTCCTGTTTGCGTTCCGTAATTTCCAGCAACAGCCCCACCAGCTGCAAGCAACTTACTTAACTGGTCCCAATCAAGATTGTTCTGCTGCTCCCATTTTTGCCGCTCTTCATCCAATTGCCGTTGATGATTGGCATCAAGCACACTCCCTCCCGTCAACGCATTGAGATTTGCCTGACCTTGACCTTGAAAGAAATTATTGGCACCCGCCAACTGATTTTGGTTTGCTTGGTCAATGAGACTATTGGCATTCATCATGTTGTTGACATCTTGGTTATATTGCTGTGATAAAGCTTGTGTTGCTATGCCCCCCAATTCATCAGCCAAAACGCCGGTATGTGCACCCGAACCATAACGCCCAGCTCCTGCTAGCGAACTGTTAATAGAGCTTGTTGCTTTATTTAATGCGTTTTGAAGTGCTTCATTAAAGTAAGGGTTATTGCCTATTTGTTGCCCTGAAGCCATGTTCTTTAAGTTTTGGCTTGTTGAATTTTGCCATGTGGCTAATCCATTTAAATAATTGTTATCATAGTTATGCGTATTATTGCTAAGCCCATTAATCGCATTCTTTGTTTGATCACTTAAACCTGCTACACGTTGCCCATCATAGACGGCTTTTCCGCTGCCTTGATTATAAAAAGTCATGGCATCTTGAGCGGCGTGTTCAAAAATACCTTTTGCCCATGCAGGGGGTTCATTTGTTTGCGTCGTGTTTTGGGTATTCTGGATTGGTTTAGAACTTTTTCCCATGTTAAAGCTGCTTTCTATATTCTAAAAGATTAACGAGATATCCATGCGTTTTAAGAGATTTTTCCCACCCTCGCCTGCCTATGATGACAAGCTCTTTTGCCCCTTTTTTCTTGTAATAAGCTTCAATCTGAGTGATAAGCTTTGTTAAGGGCGCTCCTCCCTTTCCACCAAGTGTGACAACAACCGCCCTTAATGCTCCAGTGACGAGTTCTTGTAACTGTGTTGTGACATGCGCCATAAAGTTTTCATGCGCATCAACGATAATCCAAAGAACTTTTTCTCCCTTCAAAATATCGTTTAAAATGGTTTCTGTATTATAATCATCAGGGAATTTTTGATTAAAATAAGCTATCGATTTTATGACATTCTCAAAATAGGGCGCCATTTGTTCAGCGCTCCATTTTTCTGTATTATAGATCTTAAAACTCATCTTATGCCCGCGGGTTTGAGCGTTACATCAAAGCCTGTTATATGTGTCCATGGGGTGCCTTCTGGTATTCTAAGTCGCAAAGCATGATAGCGTGCCCTAGAGCGGATATTGTACATTCCGCTGCTATAGCCCGCGTAACGCTCTTTCGCCCAATTTAATTGATTTCTATTATCAATGATAAAAGCAGCTCCAACGCTTAAAAGACCACTTGTCGTATCTGCTTGAACAAAAGCCTCACTCATAAGATTAATCTGTCTGCCCGTATCCCCTACAATTTGTGAAGCAATGACAGCTTCCATAGGAGGACCAGCAAAAAAACCAAATCTATTGTCTTGTGTAAACGCTCCCAACATTGGCGCACCATTTTGCCACATTTTACTATCAAGAGAAGCGCGTAAATCTCTCAAGCATTCTTGTACTTCGTCTAAACCTTCTAATGTGTAACCCGCCGCAAAGAGAGGAAATAAGTGAAGTCTCTGTCCTTTAATGACACTCCATATTTGCAAAAGCCAATCATAAACATAGATATTCATCCCCATCATATCGTCATTTATAGAAAAATAAACGCGTGAATAGACCGGATCAATACAGGCTTTTATTTCATCAATGGCAAAGTTATTGTAAAGCGTAAAGATAGTTTTATCGACTTTGCCAAAACCAATAGGCAACATCTCACCAGTATTGTTGATTTGATAAAAACCATCATCAGAAATAAAGAAAGTATAATCTCCACGACTTGCAATTGCTGTGCTACTTTTTGCCCCTATTTTGTCTTTTATTTTGACAAAACTAAATATTATTTTAGACCCTGGAACGAAGGTTGCATGATAAATAGCAGAACGCATAAAAATAAGCGGGTTGGTTGCTTGCGTTGCTCCTTGTACATATTCCCCATCTGGGAAATCTTGATAATCGCAACTTTTCTCGCCAACTTTCCAGTGTGTTGCATCATTGAGACCTGACCAATGAACACGATTTGGCTTATCTGTTAATTTCATTAAACAGACAAAATCTCCCCAAATACGAACAAGTCCAGCACGCGGGGGATTCCCCCCCAAATCTTCAAATCTCTCTGCTGTCTTTAAGGCGAATATTTGCGGTGTATCATTGTTATTAACGGCAATGATATAATCACCAAAGACAGCAAAAGACCAAGGTGCCGTTTCATTGGCGTGATATTGTTCCCCAAGCTTGCTAATATCTTTCCAACCGCGTGTGCTGTTATCATATTCGTAAAGCTTTGTTGATGTCCCTACAATAATCCGCACACCACTTAACGACCTTACTGCATAGACTCCTAAAATCACATCCGGAAAAGGTTCTGAAACGGGGGCAACTTTGGGAACTGGAATATAGGAATTGGGTGCTGGTAAAACGTTCACAATCTCACGAGAATAACCAGTGTTAATAAATGCAACATCTGGTCTAAACTCAGCAATAGGAATAAAGGTCATCAGAAATCCGTATGTTGAACTCTCAACAAATTCTTGCGCCGTGAAGTCTCAATTTGTAGCGCATCGAGTTGCTCTTGAAACATGGCAAAAGCTGCCGCAGCCATCTGTGGTTCTTTAATAATATTGGTATAAATTTCATATTTTGCGCGGGTTTTGATCAGTTCATAAGCTTCCAAAAACCATATTGAAGCTTCTTGTGCACTCTCAATGTCTTTTATTCTTATAGGATCAAGAATAAGCCTGATAGAATAGATACGGTCTGGGATTGGATACAAAATAAGCTTTTGTTCAAAATAAGCATAGCGGGTAGGTATGCCATGGTTACAATCATTCACAAGGCTCTCAATAACAAGCGGATCTGTATGCAAAAGCTTTGCTTTGCTGTGATTATCTTCATAAATGTAAGCATCAACAATGCGAACAGCCCCTGTCATTGAAGGATGTGCCTCTGCACCATAACGGCTTTTTCCCTTTATAGTGGTAAAAACAACTTCGCGGCTTTCATTGAAATAAAAAGGCAATCGTTCACAAAAGCGAATAGCCGAAAATATCGCCCTTTGCACTTGATCAACATACTCATCTGTTTGATCATCTATTTCATCCTGAATATCGTTTAACATCTGGATAAAATTTTTATCCCAAGGAGCAATGGTCTGTTTGTCTCCAATCGGACCACCTGTCTGTACTATTATTGTCATATGACTCTCTTCCAAATGTCTTGCGGCATCTTGTATGGGAGGGGGACGCAAGCAACAAACGCCCCCTTGCCTTTAACGATTTGTATAAAACTCAACAATCACCTCAGCATCACCTTTGGTGCTTTTCTTGTCTCGTGTCATATAAATCGTACTTTCAGCCTCTAACGAAACATCTCGTTCCTTCATAGGGAGGTACAGATCGCTATTGGAATATTGCGTAAGCCCTATATCTCCATAATCATTACCATGAGGCTCTTTTCCAAATGTAGCTTTTACATCTTCAAAATCCTCCATGGGATAAGCTGTAATACTTTTTATAAAAGCCCCTCGGGGTAGAACACCAATTTTCGTTATCAACCCTTGGTCTGTACATTTAACACGTGCCCGTAAATAACTAACCTGCTGTGTACAATTGTTGCGTCCTTGCAAAACATGTGGCAATCCCTCATCTGTCATGCCAACAGTCTCAACGGTTTCAACAGGTTCAGCAGGTTTTTGTGTAATTGGCGGTTTTTCTGCCATAATTGTCATCCTTTAATGAAGTTAAAATTGTTAGCTTGCTTCAGCAAAAGAAGGGATAACAATCGTGCCAAAATCTTGTCCCCCTTGATCAGAATGCGGCAAGGTATAGCGTGACTTTTTCATGCCGATAATGGTTTTTGCAGCCAAACCAAATTCACGTTGATAATCAAACAGTTCTTCAACAATTTTATAACGCGTCGCACTATTTTCCCCATTGCCTCCTGTTGCACCATTACCAATACGCCCATAAGCCATGATGATACTTTGCGCACCAAGCAAAACAGCACGACGAACAGATGTTACAGGCTCTTGTGTCTTTGAATTAACACCATTAGGGACATGCTCTGCTTCACGCAAAATGACACCGTTATACATCCCCAAAGAACCATTAAAAATTGGATTCTTCGCTCCAGAACCATCATAAGCCGCCTTGGTAATGTCTAACCACTGCCCGCTCTTTGTGTTGGTACGCAATTGGGTCACCTGTGTTGGGTGGAGATACATCACATAAGCAGATTTTCCATCAACACGAACAGGGCGCAAACGTGGATTAGCAAGTTTAGCACGTTCAACAGCTTGATCTATAAGATCTAATGTAAAAACATCGTCTTTTGTAAGCTCTTCATCAGTCTTTTTCTTAGCTGGGCGAATAACACGCAATTTGCTTGGCTCTAATGGAGCATTAAAACCATAATGCACCGGTTTAAGCGTTATGTTGCGTCCTTCAAACTGCATCCATGGTGCTGTATAACCTGCTGCCTGAATGAAGAACATCAAACTTAAGCGATCTGCATACCAATCAACAAGCCCATCCTTTGCTTCCTGACGCAAACTAAAGGGAACACGCTGTTGATCAATAGAGCCTTCATATTTGATGCGCACCGCATGAGTAAGCTCGTTGATGTGCACCTTTTCATTCATAAATTGGAGTGCTTCTTCATTGCCTTCCAGCGTTTGTCCCTCGCTAACGCCATCCCCCATCAGTTGAACTCGTAATCCACTCGTAACGGAGTCACCAGCACTTTTCCCTAGCATATCCAACACTTGGATAATGCTGTTTTTGCTCTCCCCCATCAGCGGTGCAATAGGCAACGCTTTTGAAGTTTCTGTGTTTAGTATCTTAGCCCAAACGCCAACGGCTAATGGGTCATTGAGCTTTACTTCTGTTACTGCCATTTCAATCAATGCCTTTCTTGGTTTTTAAAACTCGCCTTGCGGCTATCCCAAACGATAAAAATCACTTGGTTCTCTCTGTTGCGTCACCACGCACATCTTCAAGCTCTACTCATAATTTGTTCAAATTTTTTGGGATTTTTCTCAACCCATACAGCAAATTCGGCTTCCGGCATGGAAAAGAGCGTTCTCACATCCATACCGCCTGTTGGAACTTGCCCGCTGCGCGCTGTAAGTGTTCGCGCTGCTTGAGAACGCTCTTGAAGGGTTTCCACTTCATCCTTTATTGGTGCTTCACTATAGCCAAAAGCCTTTGCTTTTTGCACCAGCACCTCTATTGGGTTTATACCGGCTTTTTGGCATTGTTGGCATATTTGGCGCAATTCAGCACCAATTTGTTGTTGCCGTGCTGCGGGGTCTTTCCATTGCGGATAAAGGCTTGCTTGCGCTTGTAGGACACTGTCTGCTCTTTCATAGAGATAATCGGTGATACTGTCTAAATCCGGATATTTATCTTGTACCTGCGCTTTGGCTTCCTCGAAATAATCCCCTAACTTTTGGCGTTCATATTCCTCTTGACTCATGCGCTCTTGGCTCTCTCTTATGCGAGAAAACTCATCAAGTAATTTCTGTTGTTCTTGTACCTTATGACTAAGCCATGCAACATGTGCTTGTGGGTCGTCTTCTAGGGAGGGAACATTTTCCTCACGGCGGCGCGTGATTTCTTCCTGCATTGCGGCATATTTTTGCGCAAGTTCAATAGCCAATTCACGCGCTTCAATGGCGCTTTGTTCTGCCTTTTGGCGTGCTTGCCGCTCTTGCTCTAATTTATCAGATTCTATTACATCAGAATTTGGCTGCTCTTGAAGTGGTTCTACAGCTGGCTGTTCAGAACTTTCCTCTGCATCAAAAACTTCCTCAACTTGTTCAGGCTCGACCAATTCAATAGCATTATCACTGGCAAAATGTTCATCATAGATTGCTTGTTCTTCAGGCGTAAACTCTTCTTCCATATTCTGTCCCTTCAATGTGTTATTATATTTTTTGTCAAAACTCGATAGTGTTCCAACTGAGCCTGTAAAGCTTTGCGCTCTAAGTCGCGCTGCGCTATCTCATTTTTTGCCTGTTGCAACTCAAGCTGCATACGCGCTTGTTCTTGTTTCAAGAAAAGTTCGATATTTTTCTGCTGCAATGCCGCTTGTTTCTGCTGCGTATCAAGTTGATAGAGTGTGCTCTTTGCTTGCGCTTCTTGCTGTAAAACAGCAATCTTTGCTTGTTGCTCTGGAGTTAATTGCGCCCCTTGGCTTTGTTGCATCATCTGCTGTTGCTGTTGTTCTTGTTGTGCCTGCTGTGCTTTTGCCGTTAAATTTGCTACCAATGTTGCCGGTAGTGGGGAAAGCTTTAAAAGATCTGGAATCATCTCCGGTGTTAAGAACCCACCAAGCAATGGCAACATCTGCGTAATTGTCGCAAAAGTTTTCTCTTTTTCATTGGGGCTTGTCGGTGAATCATCAACAATAATGTCATACTCAAGCGTCGTAACAGCTTCACGCGTCAACGGCACATATTGGGCATTCTCTTGTCCAGAAATACGTACCAAACGCCCATCAGAGAGATAATTTTGAATAAGATAGAGAATAATCTTTCCCTGCCTACACCGATAAAGCTTGAGATTGTCAAACAGCCCCGCAAGCAAATTAAGCGTTGATTGCCGGCGTGTGTTTTCCAGCACATTGGCTTGGTTGACCTCCCGTGTTCCGATAAACTCAGCTGATAACCCTGTTACATGCGTTATCGCTTCACGCGATTCATTAAACAGCTGAAAAAATCCATTGGGAAATTGTGCACTTGGCTTTGGTTGAATTTTCCCTCCTATAAGCGCGCCATTTTTAACCCAAGTAATCGTATCCGTTCGCGCCCAGCTTTCCATAGCTTGGCGATCATCATCGAAAGCGTCTCGTTCTGCCATCAAGCCGCCCTTAGACTGGCTATTAAGGATATACATCACTTGGCTAAAATATTTATTCGACCATTTTTGTGGATCTTTTGCGGGGCGAACAATCCCGTAAAACTGGTTTTTAAGCTTATCCAGCGTGCCCGTGATACACTCCCACCCAAATTGCCCATCAGGTGCTAATGGCTTATCGGGCTTTGCTAAAAGACGTCGTCCTAGAAAAGCGCGCCTCACCACTTTTTTATTAAAACACACCCCTTGTAGTTGTGGCATCACCCTTTGAAGCTGTTCAAACTCCTGTTTGCTATAGTTGCGCATCTGGCCGGTTTGAAGATCAGGCGCCTTGTAAGTGATCTCATATTCAAACCAACGGCATTCAACCAGCGTAACATAGCGTTTCCTAGAACACGGCTCTGATAGAGAAGTCGCATTGGAGTCATCTTGATACGCATCAAGTGACACATGAGAATCCTCAGAAGCGGTTGTACTATCGATAGCCCAATCGGCGTTAAGATCTTCAACAGCAACATCAGGAAAAAGACTTTTAGCATCCTCAACGGATTTGCGATCAACATACCACATACGCTGTGCGTCAATGAGATTTGGTCTTACAGCATTGGCATCCCAAACCATTTTTAAGGGATCTAAACGTTGAACAGCAGGTATCCCTTCGGGATCTGTATCATAATCAAGCCGCGTATCTGTCCAGCCCATACCGCAAATAACCATATCCTGAAAAGCATCGGAATCGGCATATTCCGCCTCTGCCTCATCACGAAACCATTCTGCTGCTCCAGTAAGCAATTCATTGGGTATTGCCGCTCCCATTTGCCGTGGTTGAAACTGTACTTCGCGCTTATTATTACGCTCCGCCCCAACAATAGCATTCACAAGGGGTGCAATGCGGTTAAAAGTCATGACAGGACGGCGTTGCTCTTTTAAAACCGCAAGATCTTCCTCTGCCCATTGACGACCATTATAAAAATCAAAATCTTCACGCGCCTGTTCACGCCATTCATTAACATGTTCAATATCTTCTGCGTACCAAGACTTTAAACGCTTATAGAGTTCATATTCATCGAGGATTGTCGTTTTTTGAAAGTCTTGATCTAGAATGCCATCCATGATGCCGCTTCTCTTTCCATAGTGCAATAACGCTCTTGCTTGGGTTTGACACTGGGTGCTTCATAGACAATGCACATTAAACCAAAGGCATCCGCCCCATGGCTCGACCAATCATGCTCTGCACCCAAACCAATGCCGCGCTTCTCATCCCATTTCTCATGATACCAATTCAGTGCTTTGCGCCCTGCTACCGTCATCTCTTCATTAAACCAAACAGACGGCAAAATACGCCGCACCGCCTCTATACGCATCTTAACCGCCCCTGCCCCTTGATTAGGGATCACTTGCGTTTCAAAACCCGCATCATTTAAAGCACTCTCAAAACTCACATTATGTACACGGTCTCTTGTTGCACCATCATGGGGGAGAACCATCAATGCCTTCTCATAACCATTTTGACGCAACCAACCGATATGTTCCGATAACGGTTGTCCTTGCGCTTCGTAATAATCAAGCACTCTGATCTCTCTGCCAACAAATTGCGCTATCCAGATTGCTGTGGCATCTGCCTTAGCACCTGTGCCCCCAATATCCCAAAAGGCGCGTATCTGCATTAAAGGATCACGCGCAACACGCCCTATCCGTCCCTCTTGCTCGGCTACCAACATTTCCTTTTGATAATAAGCGCCTTGAACTGCTGTAAGATAAGCCCCTTCCCAGATATGCTTATAAGTCTCGGGGCGGTTTCTCAGATCATCAAGCCGCGCTTCATTCAAGATCTTGGGAAACTTCGGATTGTCTGACCAATTGATCTCTACACGCTTAATGGCTTCATTGTCTGAAAAGCGAAACCGCTTCTCAACGGGTGCATTCTCTCGCAACGGGTTCCATGTCACCCATAACTCTGCTCGCCACCCCTCGCCCTCTTCACGCAAAGTCGGTATAAGCGTCTGCCAAGCCGTCTCTGTCACCGGCTCTGCCTCATCAACCCAACAAAGCAAAATGCGCCCCATCGATTTAATACTCGCAATATTACGGTCTAGTCCAGAAAACTGAAAGGCTATACGACCATCTATCGACTTAATCGACGACTCCCCAACCTTGTAATAGTCCCTTAAAAAATCATGGGCTTCAATCGCCCGCTTAATCTCCTCCAATGAACTCTCTGCTAGCGAATTCTGAAACTGACGTGCACAAAGAATAGTCCCCGATATCCCTCCCATACCAAATTGATAGCCTTTTAAAGCCGCCATCAAGGCAAATGATCTTGTCTTTCCAGAGCCTCGCCCACCCCAAGCCGCGCGTACCAAAGCGTCTCCTGTAAAAATAGGAATGAGTTTTGGTACAATCTTAATCTGTCTCGTTGTCATAAACCAAAGGGGCTATTTCCACGCGCCCTATCATTTTAATCGCCCCGCCATCCTCTCCTGTCACTTGAAGAGGCAAAATCTTTCCCAACAATGACAGATAAGCAGCGGGGCATTTGATTGCCTGTTTTTCTAGATAAGAGATCAAACCATCATCACCATATTTCTTACCAGCGCGCTCAGCTGCCTTAAGCACTGCTTCTTTCAAAATACGTGTCGTTTTATTTGGCACACCTTTTACTCGCCCTTGACCTGCCTTTGGGGGCGTTTTTTTTGCAAGTTTTTCAGTGGTTTTCATGTGTGTTTCTTTTTGTAAACAAGACAATAAAAAAACCCCGCAAAAGCAGGGCTCTGAACAATCATATAAACTTATAAGAAAGGTTATACCTTTACCGTAACTCTAGACACAATTCGACCAGTACAGCAGTGCCATAAAACACTATTTTTCATATCCTGTCAACAAAAAAATCACGATATTGTGTATTTTTTATTTTTTCACCTAAATCTAGTGTCTTTAACAACCAACCACTCACAATTGTGTCTTCTAAACGAATCAATTATATGGAAGCACTAAATTATTGATTAGCAAAAAGTGGGGGGAATAATGGAAATAATTATAGTCATAGGAGGAATATTAATAGCAGCAAATATGATCTACCACATTTCGAAGGTAGGAGAGAAAGGTTGGAATGTAGGATTCGAAAATACGATTTTATTAATCATAATAATCGATGTGTTTTTATATTTTGAATTCTCAGTGAACATATTACTAATAATAGCAACTTTACTGTCTTTTAGGAGCTATTTAAGAATAAATGACTATGAAGAACAATTCGAGTTACTTCAGGAACAGAAAAATCGAGAAATAGAAATATACAAAGAACAAATTACGAAATGGGATAGAAGTCTTTTAAAGAAGGCTCAAAAAATATCGCAAAAATGGATTAAGCAATGGAATAAAGAAATTAGACAGTGGGAAAAGGATATACTAAGAATAAAAGATCCCATAATGATAGGTGAAGCTTATGAACATCACCATCCCATCATAAAAGATATCTGTACTCAAGGATATAAAGAAATACCGTTTCTCTATAAGAAAGCTTTGGAAACAGAACCTTCTGCTGAGCATTGCGAAAAAATCAATGTATTCAAGAAACACATAGCTTTTAAGAAAAGCTATCTAAAAACAATGCGACTCATGAAAAAAAACGGGATAGTTGTTGAAAAAATCGTAGATCCCCTTACAGAGAAAACATGTCATAAATCTACAATGTTTTTGTTGCATTGGTGGTTATATGTGGTTGATGATATGATCATAGCCGAGTACGAAAAACAAGCGTTACATGGGTTTTATAAAAATGATAAATCGCTTGACATCTACTGGGATGAAATGTCTAAAAATACAGAATACGAAGAGATAGAAGAAATACTGAAATCATGGCATTTGCCTATTAAGTATGAATGCCTAGTAGAGATAAAAAAATGTTTACTGACATTGTTGTATGACATTTCGGATGACTATAGAATAGCAAGAGAAATTTTTATTCATTATAAGCGTCTTCTTGAAACTGTTACAGAAGGATATATTTCTTTAGATGAAGACCGTTATACCGAAGAGGTAAAATGGAAGGTAAATGAGTGTAAAGAGAAAGATAAAGAACTCATAAATGAAAAAGATAATTATAATCTATACATTTCTGAAAATATTCCAACATTTGAGAAAACTTACAAATTAGGAACAATAGAACAAATTAAATCAGCAAGTAAAAAATGCTATAATAGATTTATCTATTGGGATATGCTCGTAAATATAATAAATTCAAGAGAGAAACTACAAATTATCTTCGGTGAAGAAAAGGTGAATGCACTGAAAAAAGCTATAAAGGAAGAATACAAACAATTTCATATCGAAAAGCAGGAGGCAATTTTCGAAAATAAAGATTTTCATTACAACAAATCCTACGAGCATTTGGTAGAATATTTGTTATAAACCAATACGATTATGCGCTTTTGTGAAAAATATTTGTCCAGACTTTGCTTCAGTTTTCTAACACCTAATCGTCCAAGCCAAGCTCTTTCCTCACCTCTTCAGAGCTATAAAAAGTACCCTCTCCCCTTCGAACACGCTCTCTTACTTGTGAGGCTAAATAATAATCCTCTGCTTCCTCTATTCCACGTTCAATAATCTCGCGTAAATAAAAAGACTTTGTACGTCCTGTCTTAGCAGCTAAATTATTCAAACGTGTTTCGAGATCACTTGGCAATCGAATAGATATCGTCATAACACAATCCTCATATTTGTATTCACTGTAATACAAATACAACGAATTGTACAGAAAAACGTTTCACGTCAAAGCGAAAGAAACAACATAAAACATCTACCATTTAGTTTTTTGTCAAAATATTTCTGTAGAGCATTTAGAACAATCCGTAATGAACTTACAAGATGTGGTAATATCTTATCTGAAAGACTGGATCCTACATATAATTGATCAACTAAAGATCGTGACAACCTTCGCTAATACTTCATTCATAATAGCTGTTGGCAAACTTTCTACTTTACGCCCATTGCGCACCACCAAATCGAGAACACGAGGCTGATCGCAACGAATAACACCCCTCGTTCTTGTACCCGTAAGCGGCACTGCAAATCCAATACGGCGAACAAAATTTCCACCGCTTGTGATCGGCAAAATAACTGGTAAACCTGTTGCTTGATTAAAATCATCAGGAGAAACAATGACGACAGGACGGTACCCACGCTGCTCTCGTCCTTGGATTGGTTCCAAATCTACCATATAGATATCACCACGCCTCATATAAGCTCGCCCCCTACAGCAGAGGAATCAACCCACTCACGGTCTTCAGGTGATTGTGGTTGCGAATAATCGGAGGCAGCTAATAACTCAGCCATCGTGTATCGCGGCTGGACTGATGGTCCCACGACAAGACGACCATTATCAATAGCCAAACCAACTTCGGTATTTTCAGTCAAGTGAAGAACATCAAGCAATGCAGGTGGGATGGAGAGCATCACTGATCCCCCAACTTTACGTAATTTTGTTGTGTGCATAAAACGCTCCCTTCAGTATTATATAAAAATATAACACTCTAAAGCCTACTATTCAATAGTCTTTTTTGCGCTTTTGCGTAAAATGTCTATGAAGCGCACTAAGAGTAATCTGCAATGAATTTACAAGATGTGGCAACGTTTGATCTTCACTAACAAGATATTGTAGAGCCGCATAAAGATTATACTGTCTATAGAGATGTTGTGTTTCTTTTATCGCCTCTTGCATATTAGAAAACTGTCCTGTTGCAAATTCAACCCATTTTTCTCTTGCTTTGTCATCAGAAGATGATGGTATTTCATCATAAACAGCGCTTGGTAAACCTTTTGCACACAAATAGTCATTTTTCACTTCAAGATATTTTTGCGCAGCATCATACTGATCTTGAGTAAGCACACCTTGCAAACATAGCCGCCCAACATAAGACCCAGCAAGCGGATTTTTAGCCTCTTCAATCGTCAAACCAAAGCGTTTAGCACGCATTTCAATTGCCAATTGATTAACAGGATCTTGACGTACTTTCATTTGTGAAATATAAGCATCTTTCTTTTTCATACATCCCCTAATCTGTGGGAGCCCACATGTTTCTCTTTGTTCTATTTTTCAATCAGAATGGCATGCTATCGTTAAGAGATGTGCTATAATCTTTAGCACCTGAAACGATAGCATAATTTTGAGAAGTAACGGAAGAAGGGGTAGACTGCTCTTTCTTTGCATCAAGCAAATACAACTCGCCTTTGAATTGCGGTAAAACAATCTCTGTTGTGTAACGGTCATGCCCATTTTTATCTTGCCATTTGCGTGTTTGTAATTTTCCTTCTACGTAAACTTTTGAACCTTTGTTGAGATATTGAAGTGCAATTTTTGCCAAATGTGGATTAAAAACCACAACTGAATGCCATTCTGTTTTTTCTACTTTTTGATTGTTTTTTTTATCTGTATAGCTCTCAGAAGTCGCTATACTAAAATTGACTACTTCTGTTCCAGAATTCATTGTTTTGCTTTCGGGATCAGCACCTAAACGCCCGATTAACGTCACTTTATTTAGCATGTTTTTTTACCTTAAACTTGTATTTTAATACATAGAAAATCTTAACATGATTTTCTTATTTTTTCAATTATTTCAAAAGTATATTATTGTTTTTTAACATATAAAATTATGTTTAATATGCAAAAAAACATAAATAGTTCAGTGTTCATTTAAAACTCTTGATATACATACATAAATGTATTAACATAAGATATGAGAATAAGATTTGAATGGGATGAAACTAAAGCAAAAAGTAATCTTAGAAAGCACCGTGTCAGTTTTGAAATTGCTGCTCGTGTTTTTGCAGACCCGTTCGCCATGGTTAAACAAGACCGTATTGAAAACGGAGAATATCGTTGGCAAACTTTGGGTCTTGTGGATGGTTTTTTACTGCTGCTCGTGGCGCATACTGTCCATGATGATAAAGATGGTATAGAAGTAATCCGTATTATTTCAGCGCGGCGAGCTAACTCGAAAGAAAGGAAACGTTATGAAGAAGAAAGTTCTTTATGAAATTGATGTAGGTAGCTTATCACCTTTGACAGATAAACAGAGAGTTGAAGTTGATAAGCTGGCTGCAATGCCGGACAGTGCAATTGATCATAGTGATATTCCGTCACTCAATGATGCATTCTGGAAAAACGCCGTTCGCAATCCATTCTATAAACCAACCAAAACTGTCACAACAGTACGTGTGGATTCAGACGTTCTAGCGTGGCTTAAAAGTCAAGGGAAAGGATATCAAACACGGATTAACGCAATTTTACGTGACGCCATGCTTCGTTCAATGCGTTGACCTCTTTCCTGCTACAAAGAGTATCAAACTGCTTTCGATAGTTTTTTATGCTCTTGTTGATTTTATCGAACGTTGAGAAGAGACAACGTAATCTGAACAGTTTTATAAAATCGGAAATTTTACTATGGCTTTTTAACTGAGCACTGTAGTGTGTAAATAGATATATTTATTAAACTGCGTGTATGTAACATAAGAAACAATACACAAACTAAAAAGGAATACCAAAGAGCAATATCTGAATACCAAAGTACAGTATCCAATGAAAAAGAAAGCTTATGCTCTACGTAATTAGAAATGATAGGCAAAGAAACAGTTTCTTTATAACTACTTGGGAAAATTAAAACGATAAGCGCTAAAATTATTAACTTTAGGAGACTGTGCATATACTGTTGTAAATCACGTGTTAGTTTCACCCAACCCGTTGTATCATCATCTTTATATTTTGGATTATTTTGCAATTCAAAAGGAATATGAGAATTGCATAAAATTACAAAAATATTTGTTATTATTATCAAACCAAAAGATGCAAATATCAAAATACTTTGGATAAAGTAGGGATTTTTTTTAATTCCTAAAAAACATAAAAATATAAAAGTTATAATGCCAAACAAGGCTCTTATTTGCTTATCTGTAAACATGTTCATTTCCTGCGGCTTTTGATAATTTTTTGATTTCTCTGTTAATCTCGTCTATAAGAGGTTCGTAATTGAGAACGCTTTTCGGAATATTCCCACCGTAAACCCATGCTTTTACTTGCGCTTTGGTGCTAAAATCCGCATTTTCTGGTGTGGTATAATACTGACCGCCATCAAACTTTTCACACTCTCTTGTGCCGTCTTCATATTCATAGAGGTTGTAAAAATACTCCTCTGCTCCATCTCCCCAAGGAACATACCCAACAGCCGTTGCAACCCACTTTTTTTGCATGGGCTGTTTATGATTTGTTAAGAACAGTTGTTTTAATATTTCCATGTTTTTAGTCCATAATTTTACCAATTGGTCTATTTACCTTAAATTTTACCGTACAGAGCGTTTTATATTATTGTTGTGGTTTTCATCGTAAAATCTTTAAATCGCTCTGTACGGTACCTTTTTGACGATTTAAACGCATATCTAATCACAAAACCATCAGCACTTTTCACTAGTTTGCTGTGGACCAAAGCGTTTCATTATCCCACCAATGTCATTTAAAGTTTCTTCAAGCTCTTGCTTGTGAACAAGCGTTATAGGCGTTGAATGCTCTTTCTCTGCTTGTTCTTTCAACTCCCTTTCACGGAATCTCAAAACAGCATTGCGTACAAAATTGGCTTTTCTCAAAAGATCGTTTTCTAAATCTCGACACAACCTGACAAGTTCTCGTGTGCTCGGAAAAAACGTATCGGATAAACAATTTATTTCATCACATAAAATCCGTTTGACCACTGTCATCAATGACCATGCAGAGACATTTTCCAAAACCATTCCATAGGTCAACGCCATTCCCTCATGGTCTGATTGTTGTGCTATTTTCAAACCACACGACAGCATGCGAATAGCTTTTGCTATATCCTCTTTACCTGCTTTCACGGCGAAGAGCTCTTGCAATTGATCACCAGCCTCTAAAGCAATCGATTCCTGCTGTTTCGTTAATTGGCTGCCATCCTTCAAAACAAACGGACCGCTCGGAGGTATCATCGCATGAATGTGTTTCAAAATACCCTCGATTTCCGATATCAAGGAGACTGTCTGCGATACGCTCCCCAATGCTTTTTTGCTTTTGAGTGTAATTTCCATTGTTTTCACCATTGTTGTTCGTGTTTTTTGTTTTTTCTAAATCATCAACAGCCTTGCGTACCCAGTTACGCCATGTTGCTTGCCAATCGGTTTTGGTTGCATTTGCTCCGGCTTTTGAACGCCAGTAATCTCGAAACTTCGCGATTTCGACTTTCACACGCTCTGGAGGCAAGCCCTCTGCAATGGCAAAATCGTAATCGGGTTCAAAGTCTTCAGGCAATCGACAGCCTCGATTAGCTTGCGCTCGTTTTGCTTTTTTGGGAACGTTCTCTTGCTCGTGAATGGGAGGTTGGTTGTCTGATGAGGTTTCGATTTGCTCTGATGTGGTCTCAACAGCAGCAACCTCTGTTGGCTCATGAACCTGTTCGTTTGTTTCTAAACTTTCAGAACCAATTTCTTTTTTTGATAAAACAATAGTTTTATTTTTTTTATATATATTATTCTTATTCTGGTTCTTTATAGCTAGATTTTGCTTGTCGTTTGCTTCAGCAAAAAAAACGTTTTGCTTATCATTTGCTTCAGCAAAATTATTAATATGTTGTTTTATATTATTTTTTGCTTTTGCACCTTTTTTACCAGCCTCACTACGAACTTGCGATATGTGCTCTTTTTTATCAGCAAAATCATTCAGCTCTTCTTCAACGCGTGTATTCCACAATCCATTATCTGTCTCAACAAGTTTATCATTCCTCATTAAGTATTCGACAAGAGTTGCAAATTTTTTCTGCGAACAATTGCAAGCACGTGCAAGCGTTTCAAAATCTTCTTTAATTGGTGCTTTTTTATCGTACATGCGAACGAGAAGCGTCATATAAGCGCCCCTTTGCTCTAACGTCATTCCATCTGTACCACTTATCCAGTCATACAAATGGAATCTTATCCATGGCATACCATTAGACATGCGCATCCCCTTCTTTCATTAAATATAAAATTGCCAAAGCATCTGCTTCGTTGTCGTCACAAGGCGCGTGACCTTTTGCACGCATTGCCTTAATCATTTCTGCTTTTGAGGCATTTCCTTTGCCTGTCATTGCTTTCTTAATGGTACCAACGGGAATGCCTTCATACGGTATCTGATGATGTTCACACCACGCCGTTAATGTTGCTAGAAAGCCCCCATAAACATGAGAAGCGTCTGTACCCACATGCCGGCGTACCTCTTCAAAATACACTGCATCAATTTCATCAACAGACCTCTTTAGTTCAGTAAGCCATTTCTTAAAGCGCAAATAACGCATACCACCGCCTTCAAAACGGCGTGATTGAAAATGTTCTGTATCACTTGTGATAAAACCATCTGCATCACGAAGCGCCCAGCCAGTCTTAGTGCCTAGATCAAGACAGAGAATGGTTTGTGCATTAGTGATCATAATCCCCCCTGCTGTTGCGTATTTATATGTGTGCTATGACAGAGCGCGTAATCATAAGTTTTAAAAAACGAACTCACTCAATTCAGACACACACTGCATGCCTTATCTAACTGCACTAACTGAATGTGTAGATCGATTGTATTTCTGTAAACTATCTATGAAACGTTTTTTGAAACCATATGCGTTACTATATGCCTTTATGGACAATGAAGGTCCTAAAGCACTTTTAGCTATTAAATTATCATTTTCATCAAGAGAAAAATCCCAATCAGAATCGCTAAAAACAATTGTGCTGCCATCTGGAAAATGCATTTCTTTTGTAAAATCTTCTAAAATGTGAAAAGTATAATATGAACTTTGCAATACCTTTGTAGAGCTTTGCATTTTTTTATGAGAGACATAAAAACAAAAAATCGTGATTACATTGGTCGTAAAAAGCATAATAATCGCTGCTAAACCGTAATCCATTTTATTTTCTTTCTTCATATTGAAGCTGTTTTTGTTCGCACGACTTTTCACTCAAACTGAAACCGTTGACAAAAGAAGGCGTTGAGAGTGTTGCTTTTTCTTCTTCCATCAAACCTTGCAAACGCTCAGGATAGAAAAAATCTTCGGGTCGCAAATCAATGTTGTGTTTACGAGCATAGTTTAAAAGCATCACTTGATATTTAGCCGGAATGATTCCGCCCTTACCCTCGCGTTTTTCAAGAGAATAAGCCCATTTTCTAACCACAATAACATTACGATTAATGATATTTGCAACCTTATGATATCCACCAAGATATGTAATTATAAGTTTAGCTGTTTCTGTATATGCTTTTATCATAGCCAATAAAATACGATATAAGGAACATTTAGTCAATACGATAAACGTATTTTTATGTTTTTTAATATTGTAAGGTTTTTAAAAATGATAAATAACACAAGTATGGTTAAACAAAGAGAGCTAAAAATTTGGATAAAACAAGAACTTGATAAAATGGGCCGTGGCAGTCAAGCAAAACTTGCGGCCCATCTTGGAGTACGCAGACCAGCTATATCTAATATTGTCAATCTTGACCCTAATAAGGAAATGAGGGACGTTAAAGCTGATGAGCTTGTTAAAATTATGGAATTTTTTAAAGATTCTTCACCTGTTTCCGGATTTTGTTCTGATGATTTTCTTTATTTGTATTCTCAAGCAAATGATTCTGAAAAAAAGATTGTCGAGGATCTTTTAAAATCTTTGCTCGCAGCACGAAATCTATAAAAGCTATTCTTTCATTTTCAGTTAATTTATTTAACATTACAGTTAGTTGTTTGTTTCTTTCACAGTCCAACATAAATTCCCCATTTAAATTTTAAGATAATAAATAATTTATGTGGATTATAAATACATAAAAATACGTTTATCGTAATTTTTTTCTTGACATTTAATTACGATAAACGTATTTTATTTTTATAAACCACGCACAAACAATCGCCAAGAGGCGTTAGGGAGGAAAAATTATGGAAAATCCAATTCTTATAAATTCCAATGAAATTTTATTAGTTGTCTATGATGATGATCAAAACATTGGTCGGTCTGGACCACTTGATGCAAGCCAAATTCTAAGCATTGTTGCTGAGGTAGATGATGCAATCCAAATCTTTCGTATAAATCCTTCTGAGAATAATTGTGAAGATATCTCTGAAGAGATTGCAGACGCATATGTAGAAGCAAATATTGAACATCTCCATGAGGATAGTGAGGTTCATTACTTTGTACGTGAAAGTGATGCTTACAATGAACTTTTAGACGAGATCGCAGACGAAAAATATAATGATAAGGTCTACGGGACCTATGAAGAGCAAAATAAATTACGTCTTTGTGATGTGATTTAAAAATTCTAAAGGGCGCATTTAAAAGCGCCCCCTTTCATTCATCAATCCCATCAATATGAGGTTCGTAATGGAAAAGCCTATTGCTATCCAGCACAATACAATCAAACACGAAACCGTTCAAACGGTCAACGCTCGTGAGTTACATGCGTTTTTGGAAATTGGGAAAGATTTCTCTACTTGGATTAAGGACCGTATTCATCAATATGAATTTGAAGAGGGAAATGATTTCATAAAAACACAAGATTTGCGGTCCCCAAAATTGGGGAGCGCAAAATCTAGAGCTGTTACAGCTATAGACTATCACCTCACATTAGACATGGCAAAAGAGCTCGCCATGGTAGAGCGTAATGAAAAAGGAAAACAAGCCCGTCAATATTTTATTGAATGCGAGCGGCGTGCAAAGCAAGTTGTTACACCACAAATCGATTACTCAAGTCCAAAGGCTATGATTGGCTTTTTGAATTACCTACAAGGTCAAATAGATCAAAAAGACACCATCATTGAAGATTTAACACCAAAAGCCATGGCTCTTGAAAGCTTACAGCGCCATGATGGACTCTTTGGTCTTACAGAAGCCGCTAAAATACTTGAGATGCAACCAAAACAGTTCATTCAATTCTTACAGCAAAAAGGGTGGGTTTACAGACGAGCAGCAGGTGGAAATTTGCTTCCTTATCAAGACAAAATCCAAAAGAAACTTATGGATTGTCCAACTATCACACTTCAAACCGCAAGTGGAATAGAAAAAGTCATTCCTTGCGCAAAAATTACAGCAAAAGGAATTGGTGTGCTGTCTCAAGAGCTTAAAAGACAAAGCATGCATTAAGAGCAACAATTATGGAAAAGAAATACGAACGACTAATCTTATAGTATCTCTATAAGCCGTTTCTAGCAACAAAAACAAAGATTTTAACACCAGCGTGATTCACGCCACGGGGGAATTGCGCTCAAATAGGAGGAAATCAAGATGAGTGAACTAAACACTAACCTAACAGAAATTGAAGAAACGCATCACTTAGCGATTAAACAAACTGCTATGGAACGTATTTTAAACAGAGCCTTAGAAAATGACGTCGATATGGACCGTCTCGAGCGTCTCATTGCCTTACGAGAAAAAGAAATAGAACGACAAAACTACGAAAGATTTGCCAGTGATCTTTCGAATATGCAAATAGAATATCAAAAAATACAAAAAAACTCTACAAACACCCATACAAACAGCCAATATGCAACCCTTGACCAGTACATTGATGCTGTAAAAAACACTCTTGCAAAACACCGATTTGCTTTGTTTTCTCGTATCAAAGAACAGAGTTCAGACAATATAATTATAGAAATGACTTTGACGCATCCGTCTGGAAATAAAATCTCAACAGAAGGAAAGTTTCCTTATGACACTAAAGGATGCAAATCAAATATACAATCGGTTGGTTCTGCAATCACATACGCACGCAGATATCTGTTAGGCATGCTTCTTAATGTCGTGAGTGAAGATGATGATACAGATGGAAACCCGCCTATTAAAAAGGCTTTTCCACAACAGATCAATGAAATCAGAAGACTTGTCGTACAAACCCAAACAGAAGAAGAAAAAATACTTGCTTATGTCAACGTCAAAAAGCTCGACGATATGTCTGAAGGACAAGCACAAACGGTATTACATCTTTTGAAAGATAAACAAAACAGGCAAAAGGCAGAAACAGATTCTACTATACAAGATGCCGATATAGAAACGCCACACGAACAGGGAACGGCGGTGTGAGATGGAACAAAGAACAGCAGAATGGTTTCAAGCGCGCTTGGGTAAAGTCACTGCTTCAAACGTTTACAACGTACTCAGTAAGACAGCAAAAGGTTTGCCTACAAGCAAATATGAAGATTACAAAACGAAACTCATGACAGAACGCTTAATAGGGGAAATAAGCCAATCTTATACAACACCTGCTATGCAATGGGGCATTGAACATGAAGAGAATGCCTTGAGAGAATATGAATTCATTTATGACGCAGAAGTCACAAGATGCGGGTTTATCCCACACCCCAAAATGGAAATGGCGGGGGCTAGTCCTGATGGGTTCATTGGAGAGGACGGTTTAATAGAAGTCAAATGTCCACAATCAACAAACCATCTTCGTTTTTTTATTTATGACGAAATCAAGCCCGAATATATCGCACAGATGCAATTCCAAATGGCATGCACTGGACGCAAATGGTGTGATTTCATGAGCTATAATCCAAACTTTGTAGGCAAATCTACTGGTTTGAGAATGAAAATCAAACGCGTCAATCGTGATGAGAAACACATTGAAGAGATCAATAAAGCGGTCGAAATCTTTTTAGGGGAAATAGAACAAGAGATGCAAAAGATTTTGGCAAAAGCTGCTTAAACCTATGGGGGTGCTCTCTCCTCCCCGCACCCCCACCCTTCTTAACACTTTCAAGTAATGCGTGATTCACGCCACGGGTGGATTGTACGCAAATCAAGGAAATAAACCATGGAAAAGAAATACGAACTGACAGATGAAACAATCGAAGTTGGGCGCAAAACGCTCCGCCGCATTCGTGCATTGAGAGATTTGGGGGACGTCAAGAAAGGTGATCTTGGCGGCTATATCGAGAAAGAAGACAATCTAAGTCATGATGGCAATTGCTGGGTTGGGGGTTATGCCAAGGTTTATGATGATGCTAAGGTTTACGAAAATGCACATGTTTACGGTTATGCCGAGGTTTACGACAATTCTCGTATTTATGGCAAAGCAGAAGTTTTCGATGAACCATGCATTTACGGTCATGCAGAAGTTTACGGTGATGCATATATTTGCGGTGAACCGAACGTTTTTGATAATGCAGAAGTTTATGGCAATGCACAAGTTTACGAAGAGGCATACATTTACGATAGGGCGCGTGTTTACGGCAATGCGCAAGTTTACGGTGATGCGCATATTTACGGTCATGCAAAAATTTACGGTGATGCATGTGTATGTTGGAACGACTGGATTGATGACGATAGAAGAATCTCAACTAGAGAAAAAACCAGATGAGAAAATAACGAACGACTAATCTTATAGTATCTCTATAAGCCGTTTCTAACACCGAAAAACCAACTTTTAAACACCAGCGTGATTCACGCCACGGGGGAATTACATCTCAATGAAGGGGAATAAACATGCCACACCGCCCACCTACTATCACGCAACCAGCTATTGCTCGTGCTTTAAGAGAAGCTAAAAAACAAGGATGTGAACTCATAGAAATCAAACCTACAGGGGAATTATTAATTCATATCAATAAAACCATAACACCAACAACGACAGATAATACTTATAGCATTGACGATTTTCCACCACTTGAAAACGAGCAAGAAGACTACGAGACCAGCAAAAGTTGCCCCTCTGTCGACGGTATAAAGTTTTAGCCATGCCAAAACGCCGTCCACCGCATCTTGTTCGTGAACGCACACGCCATGGTAAAATCATATGGTATGTACGTATTGGTCATGGACCACGGTTTCGGATTGAAGGAACCTATGGAACGCAAGAGTTTGTCGATAATTATACGCTTGCTCTTAAGCAAGCTCAAAATGGCTCCTCCAAAACAAAGAGGCGTACCAGACTCACAGAAGGGTCTTTCGATTGGTTGTTGCATCAGTATTTACAAAGCATGCAATGGCATAATCAATCAGAATCTACTAAAAAAGTTAAATATCGAATTCTGAATAATGTTTCTAAACATATCGGTAATCGTGCATATAAAAGCATAAACAAACAACACATGCTTGAAGCCGTAGACAGAAGGCGAGAGACCCCCGCAGCTGCAAAACATTTTCTAACTTCTTTAAACAGTCTTTTTAATTGGGCGGTTGATAATGCTCTTTTAAATAGAAATCCTGCCTTTAATATAAAAGCACCAAAATCTTTAAACAGTGAGGGATTACTGCCATGGCTAGAAGAGGACATAGACAAATATTATCACCGTTGGTCACATGGTACACATGAACGCGTCTGGATTGATGTTCTTCTTTATACAGGCTTGCGTCGTGGTGATGCCGTTCGTATCGGCTGGAAAGACGTCAAAGATAATATCATTTATCTCAAAACAGAAAAGAGCCAATTTAAAACAGATGTTTTTCTCCCTATTTTACCAGAACTAGAGGAAACCCTTAAAATTGGTCCCGTAGGTGATGAAACATTCATTTGCGGAAAAGGTGGAAATAAGCTCGTAAAAGAAAGTTTCGGGAATCTGTTTCGTGAAGCATGTAATGCAGCAGGAATTAAAAAATCAGCTCACGGCTTGCGAAAATTAGCAGCAACACGTGCAGCCAATGCTGGTGCGACAGTTTCGCAAATGAAAGCGCTTTTTGGCTGGTCAGAAGATAAAATGGCATCTCTTTATACCAAAACAGCCGATAGAAAGCGCCTTGCAATAGAAGCCATTAAAAAACTTCAAAAAGGTTAGAGCAACGGGCGGAAGCTAAAAAACTAAAGCCCCGTCAAAATTATAAACGAAATCAAAGCGACGTTTGATGTGCTTCAGAAACCAGAGGAGAAATAGGTGGTTGTGTCTGTTGCATTGTTTGCCATAAATTATAATTTGTTTGCATATCCAGCCAAAATTTCGCTTTACTAAAACCAGCTAGTTCTAATTTCACTGCAAGTTCGGTACTCATAGAGGCATGTCCGTTAATCACTCTTGATAGAGAAGCTCTTGTCATATGGAGATGATTAGCTAACTTTTGTATTGTTATCCCCATTTCGTCTAAGAAAGCTACTTTTAGAACTTCGCCCGGATGTGCGGGGTTATGCATCATTATTTTCGTTCCTTTCATCAATGGTAATCTTGATAATCAACAAGCTCCACATCTGTTCCTATAAAGCGAAAAGTAACACGCCAATTTCCATTCACCCATATAGAATAATATCCTGTAAGTTCACCTTTAAGAGGATGCATTTTAAAGGCAGGTGCTTTCAACATTTCGGGCGTGGTAGCACTTGTTAAAGCCGTTAAGATAACGCGTAATTTCTTTACGTGATCTGGTCGAATAGCTTTTGTGGAACCTGTTGTATAAAATAATTTTAAGCCCTTATGTCTGAAACTCACAATTGCCATTAGCACCCCTTATCGTATACTATTACTATACGATTTATAAAAATAAGAGTCAAGTAAGATACTGGAAAATCTGATTACATATTTGGATAAAATGATTGAGAATAAGCTATAAAAAAGTTCGGGATAGACATAAAATAAGTTAATAAAATCAATGGAATTAAAATTCCCTTACCTTTATATAAGTTATTGATTGCAT
This sequence comes from Bartonella sp. AP40SXNS, assembly GCF_042195825.1. Classification (NCBI taxonomy): domain Bacteria; kingdom Pseudomonadati; phylum Pseudomonadota; class Alphaproteobacteria; order Hyphomicrobiales; family Bartonellaceae; genus Bartonella; species Bartonella sp. AP40SXNS. The sequence continues at coordinate 504 of NZ_JBHIPB010000011.1, read as the reverse complement.
ATAAATGTAGCATTCCCACCCCCTCCGCCACAGCACTTTTATGGTGCTATAACTTTTTGATTGTAGCTTGCCAGCGGGTTTTGTATATTTTGCCTGTAGCTTGCCAGCGGGTTTTGTTGTAGCTTGCCTGTAGCTTGCCAGCGGTTTTTGTATATTTTGCCACTAGGTTTTGTACCAATTTATTTTTTTTAAAGAGTTTTTAAGGGGTTCTCAAAGGGTCTTCAAATGCTTTTCAAAGGGTATTTAAAGCTCTCTTTAACGCATTTTTCTGCTCCTATTTTTCCAAATCACTAAAGCATGTAAAGTCGGATTGAAAGGCAAGGGAAACGATTCCTGTCGGACCATGGCGTTGTTTTGCTATAATAACCTCAGCTTTGCCCTTGGCTTGCTCCATTGCCTCTTGCCACTTGCTATACTCAGAGGTGCCTTCTTTGGGTTCTTCATTTTTGAGATAATATTCTTCACGATAAACGAACAAAACAATGTCGGCATCTTGCTCGATTG
>NZ_JBHIPB010000010.1:0-54964 GCF_042195825.1 Bartonella sp. AP40SXNS | reverse complement strand
ATCGTTATCACCGCTTTAAATTGCGTATTCCTGAAGGCGTTCATTGGAACCATATCACAGGGTTTAATGTGGATTTATGTCCTTTAGGCAGAGGGTAATGGCAAAAGTCTTTTTGACCACGTCTTGGGGTATGGAGCGTATAGCGCCTTATCTTGAAGAAATCATTGCATCTTTTAGAGAGTATGTAGAGCGTTTCAAACATGAAATTACGTTGCAAGGACTCATTGAATCTATTGGCAGTGGTAAGAAACAGTTATGGCTTGTTTTGGATGATGAAGAGCGCTTTTTAGCGGCAGTCACGACCCAGATACAACAGACAATTTTAGGAAAGAAGCGCGCTCTGATTTGTGAATGTAGTGGCAAGGGTGTTCTTGATTTGGTTAACAATTTGCAAGTTGTAGAGGATTGGGCGCGTGAGAATGGTGCTTCTGAAATGGAGATCTTGGGTCGTTTGGGTTGGAAACGTGCATTGGACAAGCAAGGTTACAGCATAGATATGCTTTATTACAGGAAGGAATTGTGAAATGGGGAGCAAGACACCAACAACGACAGAACAGAAGCAGGTACAAACAAGCGCCCCTCCCACTTGGATGCAGAATGTCTTTAAGCGAGGTGGTGCAGATGCGTATCAAATGTATGATACAGGGATTGGGGGTAATGTGTATGGGGGACCGCGTGTTGATTTATAATGATAATCTAGCGTTATTCATATTGAATTAAAGATCCGAACAACGTAGGATTCTCTCATTTCAAATCTGTTTATGTTGCATCAATAAAAATCACTTATTTGCACGTCACAAGCGGGGCTGGTGTGTGGATAAAATTTGTATAAGAAAGGAGTAAAAATGGCTCTTATGAACCGTCTTAATGCAAGATCTGTCGCAACATTGGGGGCTGGCAAATATAATGATGGCGCCGGCTTGCTTCTTCACAAGCGTAAAGATGGCGGTGCTCAATGGCTTTATCGTTATACCATTCATGGTCGGCGCCGCGAAATGGGCTTGGGTGCATTAAGATATGTTTCTTTAAAAAAAGCGCGTGAATTGGCAAACCAATGGCGTTCTGTTTTGCATGAGGGGCGTGATCCTATTAAAGAACGCAATAAACAAAAGCGTGAAGCAATGCGTAATCTTCATTATTTAAAAGATATTGCTTTGGATACTTTTGAAAGTCGTAAAGCTGAATTAAAAGGGGATGGTAAAAATGGAAACTGGTTTTCACCCTTAAAACTTCATATTCTCCCTAAATTAGGCTGTCTACCCGTTTCAGAGATTACACAAACAGAGATACGCAATGTTCTTGCCCCTATCTGGCATACAAAAACTGGAACTGCTTATAGAGCTCTTAATCGTCTTAATCTTTGTCTCAAACATGCGGCTGCATTAGGTTTGGATGTTGATTTACAAGCTGTAGAAAAAGCACGCGCGCTCTTAGGCAAACAACGTCATAAGGTTATTAATAGACCAGCCATGGATTGGAGAGATGTGCCGGCTTTTTATAAAACACTTTGTCAAAAAATAACTATGACACAACTGGCTTCGCGTTTGCTTATTCTGACAGGCGTTTTACGTCATATTCATAAGGATCAAGTTGATGGGGATATATGGACTATTCCTGCTGAAAATATGAAAGGAAAGCGTGATGCTACAACAGAATTTCGTGTGCCCTTATCAACAGAGGCATTAGACATTTTAAAACAAGCGCGCTCGCTTTCTCGCAACGATTTCTTTTTCTCTGTAAGAAGTCGGGGGCCTCTTAATGATACGTGTATGTCAAAGTATATGAGAGACAATAACCTTGAAGCCTGCCCCCATGGATTTCGCTCTAGTTTATGCAATTGGCTTGCTGAAACAACCGATGCCCCCTATGAGGTTGCTGAAACCATTCTAGCTCATACGGTCGGGGGGCAAGTAGAGCGTGCCTATCGTCGTACTGACTGTCTAGAACAGCGCCGTGTCTATATGGATAAATGGGCGGCTTATGTTACTGGTCAATCTTAAGATATGGGGTGAATAACCCCATGATCTGTGGATAACTTTCTCTCTCTTCTCTCTCATTCTTTCTCAATAAGAGTCATAAATTATCACATCACAAATTATATGATAAAATATTGTTTTATATAAATAAAATACATTCAAAAATGAACCAAAATGTGGTTAATAAATAGTTATATTTTGTTTCCATTTTTTATTATGAAAGGATTTTAATATGACAGAAAATGATATTCTTTTAACAGACCGTGAAAGTGCAAAATTACTTCATATGAGTGTCTCAACTTTCCGCCGTCATGTTACCAATGGCTCTCTCCCAAAATCCTTAAAATTTGGTTTTTTATCCCGTTGGTTACAATCGGATCTTTTGAATGTCATCGAACAAGCAAAACAGCAACGTCAAAGTGACGCGGCATAAAAAAAACTTGTCACGTAAGGACGGACAAGGCTTTCTCAAACTCATCAACCTAGAGATAGCATAATCCGTCCTATGACGCAACGTTATAGGATTAAAAATGATGTGTTCTTTTAAGAATGCGCGGGGTATTACTCGTGCCTTGCGTGGAGTTTGGCATGGGCGTTATGGAACAGCCCGTTGCCCCGCTCATGATGATAGGCTGCCTAGCTTATCCCTTACCAATGGACATGATGGGCGTTTATTGCTCTATTGTTATGCTGGCTGCTCTTTTAGAGAGATCATACAAGCGCTTATTAGAATTGGGTTGCTTGGAAAACAAGCTTATAATCATACGCTCTCTTTCTCAAAACAGTTTTGAGCTGATCTCAAACAAGCAAAACAGAAAGCAGAGAGAGCAAAAGCAATTTGGCAACAAAGCCAACCAATCAAAAATACTTTAGCAGAAACCTATTTACGCATGCGTGGGATCACATGTGATTTGCCTGCTGATTTACGTTTTCATAGCAAATGTCCACACCCTTTAGGAATGTCACTGCCCGCGTTGATTGCTCTTGTTAAGGGGGTTGGTTCCTTTGCCATTCATAGAACCTTTTTAAAAGACAATGGCTGCAAAACAGATCAAAAACCAGCCAAAGCCATGTTGGGTTCTATCACGGGTGGTGGGGTGCAATTAAGTCAAGCCAATCTAAAACATCTGGTCATTTGTGAGGGCATTGAAACCGGTCTGGCTCTGCTGTCTGGGTTGTTATCAGAGCCCGTGAATTTATGAGGTAAACCCTTTGTTGGTACGATAATATCTTTGAAGGTTTTAAGGATAACAAAAGATTACAATGACTTCATTGTTTGATGCTGTTGTTTTTAACGAAAAGGTGCCATTCATAACGTATGGTAGATCGACCGCCTTGAGAACTATTTTCACTTGCTATTTGACGAATATGATTGGAGCGACATAAGAGCTCTAAAGCTTGCTTCACAGCTTCTTTGTCTTTTAAACATTTCTCACGTTTATAAACATCCCTTGCCGTAAAAACATCGGGCAAATGATCACAACGCTCGACAATCAATTTTGCACGCTCTGCTGTTACTGTATCCCCCCGCCGCATAAAGTCTTTTGACATGGCTTAACAGATATTTTTCCCAACGCAAGACTTACTATGGTCTTAGGCATTTTTAAAAGATGCGCTTGTAAGCTTTCAGAAAGGTTATTCTCTTTGGCTTCTTTAAAAATCTTTTGCATCCATTCACGAAAGATCTCTTGAGCATCAGCAGAAAAACGCATCACAAGAGGGTGTTCAGGAGAACCAAGGGGTTTATATCATAATGAGAACGTATTAAGCTAAGAGGAGATGCCAAATTCTCAAAGGAGAAGTGCAATGCACCTTTACGAGTTTTTTGGACTTCATGATTTTTTATACAACATTATGCCCCCCAAGATTATGTGCCCTTAAGCAGCTACAGTCGTTGATACAATATCCTCAGCAAGCATTTGTTCATCTTGCACATATATTTTTAGTATTTTTAATAATTTTTTTTTGGAAGATTTCTTGGTACGGCACGCGATACATCAGTGCTAACGTTCTCTTAAAAAACACTCAGATAATTAATCAGCTTCAAAAAACAACCTTACCAATGAAGTACTAGCTAGAGGGTTGCATGCACAACGCAATAATGGCACACTGCTTCCCACAAGCGTGCTTCACATATTGCACGCATAGCCTGTACAGAGTCTACCGCTCCTAAATACTCAAACGTAAAAACGTAATGCTACTGGATCGTATAGTGACCGCAGTTGCACCCTTAAACACCGGTTCCTCCCCATATCATAATGCTTGACAAAAGCATCATGCCATCATAGCAACGGCTTTGCGTAGGGGTTCCACAACATAGTTCTATAAATTGTTGACGGCATTGCCAAGCTAACAGTTTTCTTGCCCACCTACGCCAATGAGACCATCACTATCCTCTTTTTGAATCGTAAAACAAAATGATTTCCCATGAGCGATAAACTATCTGCTCAAAGTCCAGCTAGCTCAAACTCATAGCATTCTAAACCTTTAAGCTCGCTCTTCCCCCAAGGGGGCATAGTCAGATATATCACTTCCCTCTCCTATTCACGCGCTGGGATAAAAAAATCTGAAACTACGAGGCAACGCTGCATTTGTATGCAGCGTTGTTGTTAGGAATAAGCTTCTATTGAGATAGTTCTAATGGGAAGCACCCACAGCTAATGGTATAGGGATTAATTTGGATTCTTTCGAAATGCTATATATAAATTTAATGTGCCGCCCCACAACACACCACCAGTAAACCCACTTAAAAGACCAAAAAGAAGGTTAAAATCAAATGCATATTTCAAATCAGGTACAACCTTGAGAAAAACAATCAATGTGAATTTGATGACAAAAGCGATAAGAATAAATGTCAGCGTCAACGGCGTACCAGGCAGAATAATGAAATCCGTTCCCTCTTTGATTTTTAAACGCGCAGTAGCACGCCAGAGCAACCAGCCAACGCCAAAGCCGATCATCAGCCCTGCCAACATTGCGATTGCTCCCCAGCGTGGGAAAGCCAGCTGGTTAATCACATCGCTTGCGCCCAAAAAAAGAAAGACTAATGGCAAGAGAAAAAGGCGGTAAACCTTCGTTTCCCTATCTTTCAATGCGATTATTCCCCTCGCAATGAGAAAAATAAGCAAAATCCAAGCCCATAAAGGGGTTCCGGTCAGAATGTTAAACAATGACATATTATGCTCCATGATGTTTGATGCGATAAAAATATTGCATGATGTTAGGAAGATATTTAGAAAAAAGAATACCAGTACAAATTAAACCCATAGTGATTAACCAAATCTGGGAGGTCCATGTAAAAAAAGCCACTAGAAGACCATTGGCAAAAAAGATGATTACCCAAATACGTGTAATATATTTATTGATGAGATAAAATAGGATATGTTTGCGTTTTTCTTCAGAAACACCAGCACTGGCATAAAAAATGGTAAAGGGTTTCTTTACCAGCAAGCTAATCAATGAAACCAGAGCAAGTGACAGATAGCAAAAAACTGTGGGGTAGTTCAGTAAAAGTGTAGACCATCCAGCGAAATAATTAACAAACAGGACAATAAATGTCAGAATGTTAGTAATCATCACGGGTTCTCCCTGTCGGATACTTTTAATATTCCTATGAAGAATATAAACAGAACTAAGAAAATGAGAAATGAAGTTTTTTTGATTGAATGGAAAAAAAAACCAGCAGGGATATCTCATTTGACAGTTTTTCCCTTCAAAAAAGCTATATAAACGAGAGATTTTCATTTAACCATTACTTTTAAAGATGTGTGAATAAACTAATGTAAAAAGCTTTGTTATAAGTATTTTATTGAGTTAGAAATCTATACCAATAGCTTTGGCTTTCATCTTTTCGTAGAGCTTGCGCATAATCGTCATATTTTCTTTACGCACATCAATAATTGATTTTTCAATTGACGTTAAACGAGATTTATCTAAGTTTCCTAACCTTGCATAATGGGATGCTATTGCTTGACGTGCTTCATCGTAAGGCAATCCGCCTTTACGATTTTTGGGTAAACTATGAACTTCATTTACTGTCTTATATTGCGCAGGATTACTAACAAGGATTATGTGCTTCTTAATAATATCTATTTCCATTAATGCTGTTTTAAGACTACTAATCATAGCCTTACTATTGGCATATCTTAGCAGATCGTTTTCTACAAGACTACGCTCCGTATCAATAAGTAATGACAAACCACCGCTTTTCTCAATGTTACGAAGATAACTACACAAATCATTGCGCACATCATGTAGTTTCTTGGTCATCAATGCTTCATCAAGACTTTTTACATAGTTATTTTCGCGAACAAAAATACGTTCTAACTCCTCAAATTCTTTAAAAATGATGACCTCCTATGATAACATCTTTATCTAACCAATCGGGACCATATTCTTTATCAGCATCTTTAGTAGAAAATCCCATATCACGAATAAATTGTGCTCCATGCCGCTTTTTAAGAAACAGAAGTGTATGTGCTGGAGGTTCAGTCATTGCTAACCATTCCCACGCCGCTTTGCTATCGTTAGCACGGTCTGCTGCTTCTGATTCAGCAGTATAAATGCAGTTTTGATCTAACCCGCCTGCTCGTAACTCCTCACGTTCAGCATCCGTCATATAACTTTTGGGTAATTTCTTTTGCATAGGAAATTCCTTTCTGTAATCTGTCTTGAAATATTAATCTAATGGTTAAATCTGATCAATCAAATTTCCTATGAATTTTTCAATTTGTTGTTTGGAAATGAAAATAAGATATCTGTTTTTATCTTTGATCATTTTGATTTTTTGTATCAAAGAAACTTATCGTTTTTTCTGATACTTATACACTTAATTGATGGTCTTTATTGAACGTGACACAATTTTACGCATATTTACGAGTTTCTCCTGATGACAAGACACAGAAAATTAAAAACTTGGTTTGTTAGAATATGCTAACAAAAATGCTTTTGCTTCACTCCATATTGAATATAAACTATAAATAGAAGGAAAGCTTAGTGCTTTAATCGAAAGAACAGAGCAGGGGATTGTTATTGACACCTGAGTTTTTTGTATAACCGATTTTCTCTTGATGTTTTAGAAATTCTTAAAGATGTTAGTGAGCATAATTTATAAAGTACGCCAATTTATTAAGGGATAACAACCTATCATCATGAGCAAGACAACGGGCCATTTTAAACGCCCATACCCCCCCGGCACAGCACGTGTAATGCCCTACGCATTCTTAAAAGAACACATCATTTTAAATTCTATAACGTTGCGTCATAGGACGGATTATGCTATCTCTAGGTTGATGAGTTTGAGAAAGCCTTGTCCGTTCTTACGTGACAAGGTTTTTTTTTATGCCGCGTCACTTTGACGTTGCTGTTTTGCTTGTTCGATGACATTCAAAAGATCCGATTGTAACCAACGGGATAAAAAACCAAATTTTAAGGATTTTGGGAGAGAGCCATTGGTTACATGACGGCGGAATGTTGAGACACTCATATGAAGCAATTTTGCATTTTCACGGTCTGTTAAAAGAATATCATTTTCTGTCATACTAAAATCCTTTCTATCAAAAAATGGTAACACATCATAACCATTTATTAACCACATTTTGGTTCATTTTTGAAGGTATTTTATTTATAGAAAACAATATTTTATTATACAATTTCTGATGTGATAATTTATGACTCTTATTGAGAAAGAATGAGAGAGAAGAGAGCTAAAGTTATCCACAGATAATGGGGTTATGCACCCCATATTTAAGATTGACCTGTAACATAAGCCGCCCATTTATCCATATAAACACGGCGCTGTTCTAGATAGTCAGTACGACGATAGGCACGCTCTACTTGCTCTCCGACCGTATGACTTAAAATGGTTTCAGCGACCTCATAGGGAGCATCGGTTGTTTCGGCAAGCCAATTGCGTAAACTAGAGCGAAAGCCATGGGGGCAGGCTTCAAGGTTATTGTCTCTCATATACTTTGACATAACCATAGGTGAAATAGGAGCCCGACTAGAAAAAGAAAAGATGAAATTACTTTTAGAGATACAACGGGCTTGTTCTATCACTTTCATTGCCTCTGATGATAAGGGAACGCGAAATTTTGTTGTAGCATCGCGCTTTCCTTTCATATTTTCAGCAGGTATGATCCATATATCTCCATCAATCTGATCTTCTTTCCAATCCATTGCAGGTAAGTTTTTGATTTTATGGCGTTGTTTGCCTAAGAGAGCGCGTGCTTTTTCTACTGCTTGTAAATCAACATCTAAACCCAAAGCAGCCGCATGTTTGAGACAAAGATTGAGACGAATGAGAGCTCTACGCGCTGTAACAGCTTTTGTATGCCAGATAGGGGCAATAGTGTTGCGTATCTCAGTTTGTGTAATCTCAGAAACCGGCAGACAACCTAATTTAGGGAGAATATGAAGGCGTAAAGGTAAAAACCAATCTCCATCTTTACCATCATTCTTGAGTTCAGCTTTACGACTTTCAAAAGCATCCACGGCAATATCTTTTAAATAATGGAGATTGCTTATTGCTTCACGCTTTTGTTTATTGCGTTCTTTAATGGGGTCACGACCCTCACGTAAAACCGAACGCCACCCAGTTGCCAATTCACGGGCTTGTTTTAAAGAGACATCTCGCAACGCTCCCAAGCCCATTTCACGACGACGTCCGTGAAGGGTATACCGTAAAATCCATTGAGCACCTCCATCTTTACGTTTGTGAAGAAGCAAGCCGGCACCATCATTATATTTGCCAGCCCCCAATGTTGCGACAGATCTTGCATTAAGACGGTTCATAAGAGCCATTTTTACTCCTTTCTTATACAAATTTTATCCACACACCAGCCCCGCTTGTGACGTGCAAATAAGTGATTTTTATTGATGCAACATAAACAGATTTGAAATGAGAGAATCTTACGTTATTCGGGACTCTAATTCAATATGAATAACGCTAGATTATCATTATAAATCAATATCTTGTTACCAGATGAAAGTGCTCCAAGCGCAATTCAAAAGGTGGTTTGCAGAATAAGAACATGTGATAGACTGTCTGTCTTATCTGTAAAAATCTATCTAAAGGCAAATATGCTGACAGAGCTGGTTTATGGCTTATCAAAACTACACCAGATCAAGGATGATGGGTTTTTAGGTTTGACCTCAATAAAAGACGATGAGAAATGGGATTAGGCTCTTGTCGCAATGTATCTTTAAAAGAAGCACTGTTCAAAGCTTTAGCTTGTCGTGATCTTTTAGATCAAAGAATTGATCCAATTCGGCGAAAAAAAAATTTGCGTCGGGCAGGTGGGTATTTCTTTACGAGAAATTGCCTCTAGTACTTTTGAAGCGAAAAAAACGAATTGAAAAATGAAGGAAAAGCAGCAAGCTGGTTAACACCTCTTGAGTTACATGTTTTTCTTAAACTTGGTGATACGCTAATCATGGAACTGACGCAAATTGATATAAAAGGATGCATTTCTCCCATTTGGAAGACAAAAAACGAAACAGCAAGTAAAGCTCTATCCCGCTTGAATATAGCTATAAAACATGCGGCGGCACTTGGTATAGATGTGGATATGCAATTGATACCAAAAGCAAAAGCTTTATTAGGAAAGTTTATTCAAAATACCCAAAATATTCCAGCAATGCTATGGAAAGAAATGTCTAAGTTTTTTCAATCTTAAAATGATGAGCTTGTATCACATCTAGCCTTAAAAATTCTTATTTTGACGGTTTTTTGTTTTATGCCAATCAGGCATATTCAATCAGAGGAGATTTATGGACCAATATGGATTATCCCAAAAGAAAATATGAAGAGAATTGTTGGAAAGGTTTCTGATTTTCATGTCCCGCTTACAGCTGAGGTGCTTGTTATTATTGAAAAAGCAAAAAAATGGTTTTTTATTTGTTGAGAGTTTTGGAAAGCCTATATCTGATGTAGCACTTTCTAAATTTATGAAAGACAAAGGTTTTAATTATAGACTTCATGGTTTCAGATCGATTCTGCGGGACTGTATAGCAGAGACAACGTCAACACCATTTGAAGTTGCAGAATCTATTCTTGCGTATTCAGTTGGGAATTCTGTGACAAAGGCTTACATGCGGACGGATTTTTTAGAATAGCGCCGTGTCCTCTCAGAACAATGGGCGTCTTTTATATCTGGAGGGGCTTGATAATTGTTATGTCTATTGTCGCGTCAGATGTCTAAGAAACACTTAAGCGATTAGCGGATAGATTACGATATAATCTCTCTTTCCTTGCTTTAAAAGCGGGGAGGGGGTAAAGCTTTCAGTTTTTGGTTAGCCACTGTTTTATAATGTGCAAAGATATTGTCTATCGCATCCATAAGGCGTACAAAATCAAGGATAAGCAAAAAGAGGATGAATGCTATCCACTTCATCAAACGAGCATCATTTTCACACTTTGATAGGTGATGATCATTTATTGAAGCATTTCTTTTTCTGCTTCTGTAAGTTCTGTATCGTCTTGTGTTTTTTTCTAGCCATGTTTCCACCCACACACACGTTCACCATGCTTGTTATGCTTTAAGATCTCTCTTGCTAAATTGGAACTGATGACGTCAACATCTTGCCTCTCTAAATAAATAGGTAACCAACCAACACAAGAAGAAGCATATTTATGGGTCACGCAACCAGTCAGAGAGAGCAGCACGCACATCAGCTTCACTTTTTTGTTAACTTCACTTTCCACCTCAAGACGGGTTGTGGCTGCTTTTAAAGCTTTTTCTGTTTGCTTTTGTTGTTCTGTTTTTTTCCCAAGAGTAAAGGCTCTTGCTAAGGCAATAAAAAAAGCGGCTAAAGCCGCGCCTGTTAGCATCAGATTTCTTTTCATCCATAAGATCATAGACGATGCTCCTGAAAGCGTTTATCAACAAAGAAAATACCAGCACCTGCGGCTAAAACCATGATAGTGGCGAGCGCCCATTGCACTGGACCATTGCCTGCTAATAAGCCTCCAAGCCCAGAAAAAGAACCAACGACTGGTGCAAGGGCTTCTGCTTTGAAAACACCCGTTAGTGCTTGCGTTTCTACTGTTTGATAATTGGAGGAAACATAAGCCCCTTTTGCCCATAAGCTTGTTTCTGCCGCGCGCTGGTGTGCGAGACCTTCAAGACGCTTACCGCCTGCTTTGGTCCATTTCTGTAATTCGGTTGGGATTGCTTCATAATCGCCATTATTGAGTTTTTTAATAGGGTCGAATTGCAAAAAGCTGTTGTTCCTACATTATAGCAAAAGGAGACTAATGCCGCGAATTGTTCATCGGTTAAAGAAACTTGAACGGCTTGTTCAACGGCATTTTCAAATTGTCTTAAGTCTTGGCAAAGAAGTTCTTCAGCTTGTTTTTCAGTGATTGCCATGCCTTTGTGAACAAAAGGTTTTCCAGCATTGTTTGTATGTCCATAACCAATGGTCCACACCCCAATGGCGTCTTTATAGGCATTGAGACGTAACCCTTCCCATTGTTTAATCAGTGCTAGCCCTTCTGGTGATATTGTTCTCATGTATTGCTCCTATAAAAAAAGCCCCACAAAAGGTGGGGCAGATTGATAGATTAAAATTGTAATTATTGCGTTTTATTAAAAGTAGTGTTTCATGTAACTTTTTTCTATGTTATACGTTACATGAAACATAATGGAGATTTTGTTATGGCTACAATGCACGTCAATGAACGCGTTCAAAAACATCGCAACGCACAAAGAAAAGCAGGTTTGCGCTTAATGCAAATTTGGGTACCAGATACTCGCCAACCGAACTTTGCAGAAGAGTGTCGACGCCAATGTCGCTTAGTCGCAAAAATGGATAAAGCAGATACATCTATGCAGTTGTTAATGGATCAATCTTTAATGGATGTTGATGGCTGGACAGAATGATGCGTGGATCTCTCGTCACAATAGCTATGCAAGGCGATTTTGGTAAACCAAGACCTGCGTTAATCATTCAAGCTAATCAATTCAGTGAGCATACAAGTGTAACGGTTTTACCCATTACTAGCACACTTGTTGATGCGCCATTACTCCGCATTACGATTCAGCCAAACGCTAAAAATGGTTTGCAAAAACCTTCGCAAGTCATGATTGATAAGATTATGACGGTAAGATGTGAAAAAGTTAGTCCAGCTTTCGGCTCCATTCATGCAGATAAAATGGTAGAAATTGAACGCTGTTTGGCTGTATTTTTAGGAATAGTAAAATAAAAATTGGATTTCTTTTTTCGGATAGGAATATGCTTTTTGTAAAATTTCTTCAATTAGTAAAGGAAATGAAACATGGAAATTACTAAATTTGATGTAAGTGAATATTTCAAGACACCTGAAGATTTTAAGATCTTATTAGATGATGCTTTAGAAACCAAAAATAGTGGCTATATTGCATATGTATTAGGTATTATTGCGCATAAACAAGGAATGACAACTGTTTCTCAAGAGACAGGACTAAATCGCGAGTCTCTTTATCGTTCTTTAAGCGATAAAGGTGATCCACGGCTTTCTACTTTTCTTAGTGTTTTGAGTGCTTTAGATTTGCAAATGAGTTTAACACCTATTCAAAAGAATTGTAAGGAGCAGAAAGCTTTAGAAGAAGCATCTTAATCATTTCTTTCTTGACAAATATTCGTTTATAAACGAATATACATTATGTTTGAAATACGTCACTACTTTACTTCTGATGGCAAAGACTTGATAGCTGATTGGCTGCGAAAGCTCCGTGATGTGCAGGCTAAAACTGCAATTATTCGCCGCCTTAATCGCTTAGAGCAGGAAAACTTTGGCGATTTCAAGCCGCTTCGTGAGGGTGTTCATGAATTGCGTATTAATGTTGGTCCTGGCTACCGAGTTTATTATGTCCAATTTGGAAAGACCGTATTGTTGCTATTATGCGGTGGCAGCAAAAAAACATAAGAGACTGATATCACTCGTGCATGTGCTTGCTGGCGTGATTGGCAAAACCGTGAAGATTAAAGGAGTGCAAAAATGAAAGACCGTAACCATGATGATGCAATGGCAGAAATATTCCGTGATGACCCTGAGTTGGCAGCAGCTACCCTTGATGCAATCCTAGCAGATGGTGATCAAGGTGAGCTACTTGTAACTCTACGCCAAATGGCCAAAGCTTATGGTAGTGTTCAAGCTGTAGCTAAAGCAGCCAACTTGAATCCAACACAACTTTACCGTACACTTTCAGAAAAAGGTAATCCAGAGTTCCGCAGCTTGAATGCTTTACTGCGTACCATGGGGTTTCGTTTGGCTGTACAGCCTCTTGAACGACCAGTTCCACACGTGTAGCTTTAGTGTTCACTCCCCACCTTTAAAGATGGGGAAGGGGGGTACTTAAGCAACCTTTTTAATGGGAGGCTCCAAATTTGGTTCATAAGTTCGCAACAAAGAATCCATACGATGTGGAAGTTCTGAAGCTCCAAAATCTGTCAAAATTGCCAAGATTTTTGTAATATTGGGCACGTCATCTTGAAGCTTTAAAACCAGAGCATCTACGACCGATTCCATAACCTCAACTATAGCATTGCAGTCTTCATCTCCAATGCCTCGATGGTTAGAAAGCTTAAACAATGCCATCCACAAATCGCATAAGAAGCCGACACTGCTATTCATTGTACATCTCCATGGATTTGTTCTCTTAAACATGCCAATCCTCTGGATGTGATTTTCGTTGAAGGGAGTACCTTTTCTGTACCATCCGGTCTTTGAATGGTGATCGCAGGGCAGTTCATAAAGCCTTTCTTGATTTTATCCTGATAAGGTAACAGAGGCGCCCCTGGAGCCCGACGATAGACCCAATCATGTTTACGCAAGTAATCGGTTAAATCCTTTGGTCGTACTTCAAGCATCTTTGCTGCTTCAATAAGACCGAACAAACCATTAGAGCGTTTTAAACCATCTAAAGCTTCTGCTTTTGGAGCCAATTCGGCAATAACATGATCTTTCTGCTCAATTTGACTTTGTAAGTGATTCAAAACACCAAGTAATGCTTCGGGTTTGGAATAATCAACTTGTGGAGCGGCTATCTGTGGTGTTGCTACTTGTTTTAACCGTCTTTCACATTCGATAAAGTATAAACGAGCTTCTCTACCTTTCTTATTATTCTCAAGCATCGAAAGTTCTTTAGCTACACTTAAGATCAGGTGATAGTCTTTACGATTGTGACCACCCCTACCTTTGCTCCCCAAAATCGGGGAGCAAACAAAATCTTGGTTTTCTAATAAATTATATTTATTGATACGGTCAGTAATCCAAGTAGAGAAATCTTTTCCTATTTCCAAAAATGCATGTAACTCACGTGCATTTACCGTCTGAACGGTATCGCCATCAATTGTAGCTTTGTGTATGTCGATTAAATATTGTGCCATGATTTGGCTCCTATGTGCTTAAAGGTTTTTGATTGACACTCTATGAAGAGTGCCGGGTGCTCAAAAACACGGCACATAGCCCGTCGTTATGCCTTTCCCAAAGGGTATTGTATAGCATAACTACACCCGACAAATCTATTATATGCGAGTAACATATAATGAGTCAAAGCTTTTAATTGGCGGTGAAAAGACTGTTTCGGCAATCTATCCGCTATGTGTTTAAGGCGTTTTTGATGTACCTGATTATTCATATTGTCGCCACAATGTCAAGTTGCTTTCGAGATTTTTTTGCATTTTTGCTAATTGATGTCTTCCTCATCCATATGGATAACGCCTTCGCCTTCATCACATGCGTTAGGTGGGGCGTTTGGGTCAAGGGTATCATCTTTGTCTGGTGTGGTGTTTGCAACGTTTCCAGCTGTGTTTTCTTGGGTTTCATCAAAAAGCTCGCAATCTATTTTTGTAGTGTAACCACCCGTTTTATCAAGTTTGTGCTTAACACTTTTGATGCGCCATTCTGCTGGAATATAGGGGCGGAAAGGGGGCTCTTGAACAAGCTTTGCTTCTGCTTGTACAAAGGGATCACCACCAATATCACATGAGAAAGAAGATTTGCCGCGTGATGATTTATTGCGATAAGCAGCAATGGCTGCAACAGCTTCTGATTGATTGTGGTAGGTATATTTGAGTTCATGAAACGGTGCTTTACCAACTTTGACTTCTTTTTTTTCACCAGTGCGAATATCATGATAGGTTGCGAGAACACCGCCTTTCTTCTCTTTGTCTTCTTCTTTTTTCTCAGATTCTTTTTCTGCTTTTTCCGATTCAGATGATGATGGTGCTGCTTGATCACTGTCATCCATATGGATAAAGTTTTCATCATCATCAATCTCTTCTGGTTCTCGTGCATCAGCAGCGGCTTTTTGGTCGTCTCCCACATCTGTTTCTAAGCCATTTGCTGCACCTGCTTCATCCCGTGCGCTGTATTTAAAATCCCAAGAGGTACAATGTTTCTCATGGATAACAATAACGGGGAGTGTTTCACCAGTGATGGCTTTGCCTTCGCCCCGTTTAGCCAAAACAAGCTTGCCATCAACGGGTTTTGCTACCGCATCATAGTCTTCTGCAAGGCGTGTGGCAAAAGCCATATCGCTTTCAGCTGTTTGATCAATGTGACGCACAACAATTTTAGCAAGAGAAGGATCAACTTTTGGTGTATAGCCATTGCGCTCTGCTATCTCTTGAACAATACTGCCAAGGGTTTGCTGGTGATAGGATTGGCTTTTGGGTGTTCTATAAGACGTGTTCATTGATGCGGCGCGCCCTGTCACGCTTAAGCTTTGGGGTGGGCTGCTTACAGAGATTTCATCAATTAGATAGGCTCCCATATCGCGGTTTTTGCCGCCTTCATAGCCAAGTGTTACGGAAATGATTGTTCCGATGAGAGGAATATCGAGAAAGCCGTTATCACTGTCACGTGCGCGGTCATCAAGCTCTATGGTAATGCGGTTACTTTTGTCTTCTGCTTCATCGGTAATTTCAATCGACAAAACATAGTCCATGAGAGTTCTTGTGATGTCCTCTCCATTTGCCAGAACCATGCAAAAAGGTTTCATGATTGACTGCCCCAAATTCTAATCACCGGTGTGGCTTTAGGATAGGGGAGGGTTGGCAAAACTATGGTGATTCCTGCTTTTAAGATAGGTCCATGGTCTGCAAGACCAAAATTTGCTGCATAAACGCGTTCAACAGCAAGAGCTTGTTGACCTTTGGCATAGTATTTCCAGCAAATGGCATCCACCATATCGCCATCTTTGGTCATATAAAGGTCACTCATAGGTCTTCACCATATTCTCTCAACTTTATCGTAAATTCTTGTTTTTTGGGGGTGCCGTTATGATGAAAAACACTTTGCTTTTCCTCTACAGAAAGAATGACAAACTTACCTAAGATTTTGCCTTGACCAGTCACAAGAATGTGAGGTCCCATATGCGCTATTTGCCGTAAATATTCGAGCTGTCTGTGACCACCTTTGAAATCTGGATAAATCACACCAGTTAAAGAAAATTCCGCATTTGCAAGGGCAGGCAATTGAAGCGCTGCTTTGCGCCCCAATCGCCCTTGCTCGACCCATGGAATGCCATAAGACATGTCAAGGGTTTGATAGGCAGCCGTTTCAATGGAAAAGATAAAACCACCCAAAGCTAACATCATGATGTTTAATCCGAAAGGCTAGAGGCTATAGCCAAGCGTTGCTGTTTGGCATAGCGTTCAAGGGCTTGATTGACTGCGTCTCTGATTTCGTCCTTTAAACCATTGGGGACGGAAATATTTAAATTTGAAATCATCACACGGGCATCTACTTCAACGGGCTTATGAACGGTAATGGGCTTGGGAGTTTTGAAGGCGCCCACTTTTGTATTTGTAGTCTGCATTTGTCCTGTTTCGACTACGCTTGTATTAAAGCCACTCTTGCGTTTTTCAGGTGGAGTATTTGTGACCACTGCTGTATCCAGCATTCTTTTTGCTCGTGTTTTAGTTTCATCAGTAAAGGTTTTAATGGTCTGCGTTGAAGTTTTGTCTATTGAGACATTAAAGCCTAACTTTTCTTTCACCCAGTTTGGCATCCAACTGGTTAATTTACCCATCATGCCGCTGAGCCATTCAGACAGAGCATTCCATTTGCTTTTGATGCCGTCCCAAAGCCCATTAATAAGATTGGAGCCTACTTCCATTAAATCGACACCAAACAGCCATTCAATGAGTTCATTGATTTTTGTCGCAATCCAAGAGAGTGGTGAAAAGTTTTTAAAGAGCGTCAAGAGGTTATTGAAAACGTTACTACATAAGCTCGCAAAAGAATTCCATAGCTTGCTTATAAAGCTTATGACTGTGTCCCAATTTTTGTAGAGCAGATATCCGGCAGCAACAAGAGCTGCAATGCCGCCAATAATCCAGCCAATAGGTGTGGTCATGATAGCAACACCAAGCGATATAAAAGCAGAACCAACGGCGATTATTGCTGGGATAAGTGACGCTACAAGAGATACCGCAAGACCAGCAACTGCAGAAGCTGCCGGTACCATTGCTGCAATGAATGCCCCAGTAAGAACTGCTCCAACCGCGGCTAAAGATGCTGCTACCCAACCATTGAGTTTGTCCCAATATTGATAGAGGACAAAGAGCGCTGCAATGCCACCCATTAACCAACCGATAGGTGTCGTCATAATTGTGATACCAAGGCTAACAAACGCTGTTCCTACGGCTGCTAATGCGGCAATGAGTGGACCAAAAATGAAGGAACCAAGAGCTACAAGCCCCACCTTAAAGAGGGTTATTTCACCAATCAATGGCTCTAGCCATTGGAACCAGCCTTTAATCCTCTCTGTGAGATCACTGATGCTTTTTCTTAAATCAGAGGTAGGATTAAGCAGATCATTAAGGACTTTTTTTAAGGTCTTTGCCCAACTCGCAACGGTTGTTTGAATGAGATCACGGTTTTCATCAATCAACTTTGAAAAACCGTCAATCATATCATTAATCACGGGCATGAAACGGGCGCCAATAAAGCTCGCGATACCGCCTATTTTTTTCTTAAAAGCACCAAGCTTATCACTCAAATCTGCTGCATAGCGTGCAACATCGGCACCTATGAGCCATTTTCCTTTTCGCGCCTTTGCAAACAGTTCTTTAATGGGTGCCATGCCTTGTGCAAGCATGGTCGCCATTTCCTTACCATCGCCCCCAAACAGCAGAGCGGCAATATGCTGTCTTTGTGCTTGATTTTTCATCTTACTCATCTTGTCGGTAATTTCTTCTAACAAGACAGAAGTGGATTTGAGTTTTCCAGAAGTGTTTTTGACAGAAATGCCAAGTGCTTCAAAGCCCATCATGCCTCTTTTTTGTCCAGCATAGGCTTGTGCTGAACGTCTATTTAAAACCGCTAAGGATTGTTGAAAAAGTTCGGCAGAAGTGCCTGAATTATCGGCTGCATCACCCCATAATTGAAGTGATGCAACACTCATATTTAAATGGTGTGATGCGTGATAAAGACTATCTCCCAGATGCATGGTTTTCATGGTGAGGGCGGCTACACTTGCCACAAGACCACCACCAGCAAGCCCTAAGACACCGGTAAAGACCGAAGCACGGCTTGCCGCCACTCCAAGAGCACTTTGAACGCCATGAAGGCTTTTTGTCATGTTTTTGACAGCAGAAGAAAAGCGCGGAATACCCAAACTATGTGAGAGTGTTTTTGACAATGTATCGAATTTTTTTTGTACACGTTTAAGAGGCGCGGTGAGTTTGTCTTCAAGAGACAATTTTACCTTTGCATCAGCAACTTTTTCACTCATTTTGTCTTATACCTTTCTGCTGCTTGTTTTCGCCAGAATATGAGTTCTTGCGGTTCCATTTCCATCATGTCTGAAAGGGACCAATGAAAAACAATGGCGATATCGGCTATGAGTTTAGCAGCGGTTTCCCAGTCGAGGTGTCCCGCCGCTTGATAAAAGACTCCAAAATCTCTCCAATGCTCGACAAGTCATTAATATCGAGTTCTCCAACCGCTTCATGTGCCCATCCAGAAAGGCGTGCAACCATAGCAATTGTTTGCTCTATGCCTTCTTTTTTGTCGATTGCTTGCACATCTTTTGTTTTGGGGCGCCGTAAGGTAATTGTGGTGTGCTCTTTTCCTTCAAATGTGATAGGGACAAGTAATTTATGTGTAATGCTTGTTTGGACGGTCATTTTTATAATCCTATATTGTCTCTATGGTCTGCGAGTTGATTGACACCATTGAATTTTCTGACGAGATTGAGGACGTCTATCTCAACGATTTCAACGTCCTTCTGGACATATTTGAAATACTGCAATGTGAATGTAGCCGTAGAAGTTGCTTTTCCTCCCGGTTGCCATTCTGCCATTTCAAAGCCTTTGCAAAGCCCTCTCATGGTAATGACAACACCTTCTGCGGGGGTGCCTTGAGCTTGCATTGAACTGCGCAATGAGATGTTGACATCGGTGCGCCCCAACAGTGCCATCAATTCTGGAGAGCAATCAGAAATGGTCATGCTAAGTGTGAGGGTTTCAAGACCAAGGTCAACTTCAATGGAGCTATCCATGCCACCCCCGCGATAACTTTCAACAACCAAACTCAAATTCGGTAGGGTGACACTTTCACATTTTGCCTGATAGGGAATACCATCGACAAAAATGTTAAAATATTTCAAGACTCTGGGTAAAACAGGTACGGTCATTAAAAGATCTCCTCTAAGTAATCATTCACAATGCGTGAACGGAACGTGATATGTTCTGCAGGTGTTGTGGGGGTGAATTCGACATTGAAATAGACTTTGCCGCTCTCAATGGCGCTTGCTGTATTAAGCTCTAGATCAGGCGTACAGCGTCCACCAAGAATAGCGCCTTGTGCTTTTAAATCACGCAAATAGGCATTGACGCTTTCACTAACATCATTCATGTAGGTCTTTTTGATATTGCGGTCGACAGCCCATAGATGTCCGCGCAAAATGGCATCATTGATCATATCCGCGGTGCGCACCACCGATAAGAAAGCAAATTTTGTATCGCTTGAGAGTGTGCGATTACCCCAGAGGCGATAGCCGTTTTCCCGAATAATGGTTGTGATGTTTTGTTCGTTAAGAAGGTTAGCGCGGCTTGATCTGTCCCCAATGGAAAAATCAATAGGGCGTGCAGTTCCCACAATGCCATTGATCACTTTATTGGAAGGAGAATGCCAAAAACCGTTGTCAAAATCTGTTTTGGCAATGACACCAGCAACCGCTGCACTTGCCGGCTGTTCTATGATTTTTCCATCACGATTTACCTTTACAAACGGGTCAATGAGAATGGCGCGTTTTGAATCAAAATCCTTTGCTGTGCTAAGGGCTGCTTCATCTGTGCTGTTTGGTGCATCAAGCACCACAATGGCGCGCAAACGTTCTGCTATGCCAATGAGTTCTGCTGCAACAGGATTAGAGGTTGTACTGATTTCGGCTTTGGCTGTCGCTCCAGTGCCATCCCCTTCAATCGTCACATTTGGGGCGGTGTGATAATCAAAGCCACCGTTCTTAATGACAACAGAAGTTACTTTTCCATCTTTCAGGATTGCTTCTGCTTGTGCACTGCCTTCGATTTTAACGCGTGCTTGTGTGTAACCACTGCCTTGGTTCGTTACATCAATCTTGCTAAGACTTGTAGGGCGTTTGTGTGTAAAGCTTGGAGCGATGAGAATGCGTGGTGTTTGTCCTACAATGGACCCCGCTCCAATCAAAGCATGGACGCCTTCATAAGCACCATTTGCGTTCACACCGCCTAGAACATTGGTGAGTGTTGCATTTTCGTTGTCACCCTCGTTCACGCGTACGACAACGACAATTGCTCCTACTTGCTTGAAAATAAGATCAAGGGCATTGGGTAAAGTGCCGCGTCGTTTACCCGTTTTATCGAGTTTTGCAGCTTGTGAAAGAGAGCCTGCTACCAAAACCGGTGTGTTGAGAGGGAATGCTTGTTCATCGGCATCGGGTGCTGTGCCAACAATCCCGATAACGGCAGACTGAACCGCGCGAAGGGGGCGGGTGCCGTCGTCAACTTCAATGACTTCAACACCGTGTAGAAAACCTGTTGCCATACTTTATGCTCCTTTAAATGAGGGATGAATTAAAATGAATGGGAAAAATGAGAGGCGAAAGCCGTTCTTGCGAGCGACTTGACAAAATGTTTAAAACCGTTAGATTCATACAAAGGTGCCTAACAAACACCTTAAAACAACAAGCGGATTGGTTGCCGAAATAACTAATCTTCCGCAGACTAAAGACTTTGACTCATTATATGCGCGTAGCGTATAATAGTGTTGTCGGGTGTGGTTATGCTATACAATACCCTTTTAGGGGAAGGCATAACGACGGGCTTGTTGCCGTGTTTGTTAGCGCCCGGCATTCTTCATTGAGTGTCATTAACAAACATTAATCAACAAGGAGTTCACCATGAACAATTTAGTGACAATCAACAATGCTGGTATTGCTGTCACAACCTCTTTAAAAATTGCCGGTGGTGTGGGGAATAGCCACGCTACAGTTATAAAGCTGGTACGTCAAAACATTGAAGACTTTGAAGAATTTGGAAGGGTTGGATTTGAAATCTCACCCTTTGGGACCAAAGGCGGAAGACAGAAAAGAGTAATTGCTATTCTCAACGAACCACAAGCCACTCTACTCATGACCTATATGCGTAACAATGATATGGTGCGTGCATTTAAAAAAGCCCTTGTTAAAGCTTTTTATGATTTAAAAAACAAGTTAATGGATAATGACCGCGATACACGGTTTGATTTTCCAAGTAACTGGGATGAAATGGGAGCGACTGAAAAGGCTGTTTATATTTATGGACCTCTCCACATGCATCTTGTTAGAGCCTTTACGTTAGTAGAAGAGAGCAAACATTATAAAACGCTTGTTGAAGAAGCCAAGCAAGTTTTAGGAAAAACTATTGTAAAAGCTGCTTAAGTAAAAAACATGACTCATCTCCTCGCCTTGAGGCGGGGAGGTAGTTAATGCCATAAAATATCTTTACATAATACATATTGTACGTATAATACGTATTATACATTAAAGATAGGATGTGCATATGAAAAAATATAGTTTTACAGATGTAAACCGCGGGGCAGGCGATATTTTAGACGAGGCTATGTCTACACCTGTCGCTTTGACAAAACGAGGGCGTGAAAAAATCATTATGCTTCCTGTTGATTTATATCATGAATTAATAAAATCCCATTCTAGTGTACAATCTTTTGTTTACGCAGATGCACCGCAAAATATATTAGACGATTTAGATCGTGGTTTAGATGACATTTTGAATAGTGATGAACATGTTTAAAGCAGGGGATGTTGTTCAATATTATTATTTATGGCACGAACAAGCGCAAAAAGGTGAACATTCAGGGCGTAAAGCACGTCCTTCTTGTGTCATGGTTAAAACTGAAAGCCATTTCTTTTTGTTTCCTATCACTTCTCAAGAACCTATTAATTTGCAATTTAGCTTAAAAATACCTGAGATAGAATGTAGACGTGCAGGGTTGCAAAAGCAATCTTGGGTGCGTGTTGATGAATTTAATGTTGTTCCTTGCGAATCTTTGTTTGACTTTGAAGATTTAAAACCACAAGGGCGTTTTAGTCTTTCTTTCATGCGTAAAATTGCACTTAAAATTAAAGAAGTTAAAGCAATAAAACCACTTGGAAAAGTTTCTAGAGACTGAGTTATACAATTAAGCAGTATGGAGTGTCGGAACTTTGCTAACATCTGTTTCACGCTCTGCATGCCAAGCATCATAATTGGCTTGCATACGTAACCATATTGCTGCTCCATTCCCAAACATTTTGCCAAGACAAGCCGAAAGAGAAGGAGAGACAGGCTTTTTGGCATTTAGAATATCATAAAGATGTTGGCGTGATATACCGAGCATTTGTGCAATTTCTGACTTTGTTTTGCCTGTTTCAGGAATAATATCTGCTAAAACTTCTCCTGGATGAGTAGGACAACGATTAGGATTGCGTATAGTCATAGATAGTCTTCTTTGCAATTAACTTAAAAACCATTACAATCTAAACAGCATAACATCAATACTGTGTAATTTAAGAAATGAATATCAAACCAATTTGTACAGAGAGAGATTACCAAGAATCTTTAGAAATTGTGTCTGCAATGTTTGACAAGCAACCTAAAGAGAATACTCTAGAATTTGATAGAATGAAAGCTCTTGTTTTGTTAATTGAAGCTTATGAAACAGAGCACTATCCTGTTTCTCCACCTCATGCGTAAAGAGAAGAATAGGTGCATGGAGGGGATAAATTTGCACGTTAACATCAAGGATTTTACAAACATACCAACGGCTGTCTGATCAAATATTGCTAAAAACTTAGATCCCTTGCCATTCTTAATAAAGTGAATACGAAGTTTAAATTCTATTGCCATTTTGCTCTCCACATTAATGAAGAGACCATAACAATCATCTACACTCTCTCATAAGACTGACACTGTCAGTCAAAAAAGTCCTTTAAAGGGCTTTGAAAGAGCTTTAAAGGGGATTTTAAAAACATACAAAGCCAGCTTATACAACAAGCATCATTAACACTATTGTTTGAGTGCCTAAGCTTCTTCACCTTTTTCTTGTGATTTATGGCTAAGCTCTGCCATTGTTTCTTTATCCACCATGGGAGGAGAAAACACTCCGTCCTTATAAGTCCAGCCAATTTGTGCTTCACTTGAGGGGATCGATTCACCATCAAAGGCGTGAACATAATCTTCTGAGGCTACAATAATATTTGTTACCACACCATTTTCAACAACTGCATATTTCATAAAAAACTCCTAGATAAAAAATCTCAACAAGATTGCTCCGTCACCACCATTGCAGCCATCTCCACCAGATTTTCCTGGAAAGTAGCCACCGCCACCGCCGCTGGTAAAACCATTTCCATCACCACCATTGCCGCCTTTCCCACTGTACCCCCCTTTTGCGATACCATCACTGCAACCACCACCAGCACCACCATAAATAGAGCTTCCACCATGTCCAATGTTTGTTTTGTAGACAATAAAGGGGCCGTCGTTACTTCTATAGTATGCGTAGCCACCACCACTCCCGCCACCGAAAGTAGAACTACTGCCATTGACGCTGGTATTGCTAGAGTAATAGCTGCCACCGCTACCGCCGCGACCACTGCTGTTGGCACTTCCTTCACTGCCACTAGTTGCGTATCCATAATATCCGCCACCTCCACCACCGCCTTTTATATTACTGCCGCCTCCACCGCCACCCCACGCCCATATTTCAATATCGGTGTAGCTATTAACACTATCAGGAAATGGAATGGGTCCACTTTCTGTCATGAGGATTTCAAGGGGATTAAGCGCGGTAACTTCTTTCAGTTTTGCAATCTCATTGCGTATTTTTTGAAGGACAGTGGTAGCCTCATCTTTTGTGTAAAGTGCCTTACCATCAACAGTTGCTGGACCTCTAAGCATGCTTCCACTTGCACTTAGACTTGTCACAACTTTATTATTGTGGGTGAGATTAAACGACGAATTACCTAACAGCTCTAAGCCACCACTCATGCTAACTTTGCTGGTAAATTTATTATAACTTTGCCATTTATTTGGGCTTGTGAGGCGCCCATAGCTTGTTAGATCTTCATTGATCTTGGCTCTAAAGTCATCAAGCCCCACGATATCTTCGGTTTTATGTTGGTGCGCACCTAACAGGGAGACAGCACTGCCAAAGGTAAAGTTATTGTTGCTTGATTTGTAGAGAACATAGTTGTTAGCGGCATCTTTTGCCCCCTCGATATCGCTTAAATCGGCAAAAGTGAAGGTTTTATCCGCTGCCATTTTGCCATTGAGAGCGCTTTCTAGATCTGCGACATCACTTATGCTATGCGTGTGCTGTAAAGGCGCTTTTCCCTCTACCTTTTCCTCAATATCAACAATGGCTTGATCAAGTTTATTGAGGTTTTCGCGCAAGATTGGGAATTCAGAACTGATAAAACGCCCCTCTTTAGGCAATTCCATGTCGAGTTTTTTGGTTTTTGTCATGTCTCATTTTCCCATTATAATATGCCAGCGCCAAAATCACTCACCATGGATCGCGCAGCAGGTCCACCGGTAAGGGTCAATTTCAAGCGCGCTTGTTTGGCTGTTTTGTCACTGCTGGTAAATTTTCGTTCTGTCCAAAGTGGTTCAGCGAGTTGTTCTGTTTCGTCAAGTTTCAAAGGGGTGAAACCACCATCATCTAGTTGCATCTCCAGTGAAAAGGTTGCACCACCCGGTAAAAAGGTTTTGATATAGCTGGTCAACCTTGCCTTTTCACCAAAGGCAAAAGCACGCGTGATATAGGTCGCTTCCTTATGGATCTTTCCCGCAATCAACTGAACAGGAGCAAATAACACCGGTGAGAGCTTTTCGGTGCCTTTAAGAATAGCGCGAAGCTTGACCTTTTCACTGATATATTCAGTAAGACTGAGCAATTGAAAGGGAAGAAGTTGATAAATTGTGCCATTGTTTCGTTCAATTTCAAAGATGACAGAACACTCACTTGAAGGCAACTCAATGGCTGCGCGTATTTGCAAATCAGAGCAGTCTACAAGGTCAAAGGTGCCTAAATCGACAATCTTTTCTGTTTGCCTATAGCGTGCAGCGAGCACTCGAAAGGCTAAAGCCTCATCTTGATGGGTGCTCCAACTTTGTGCGTTAACAGAAGAAAAGCGTGGACCGGTCACGTAAGGGTGACTTGAGACAAATCTTTGGTGTTCTGCATCAAAATCTCCAAGCTTTGCTAGTGAGACGGCATGATCAGCATCATCGGTTTTAATGATAAAAGCAGTGAGACGATCATTAGGAACTAACAAGGGGATATCATAGCGTGCCCCAGCCCAACCTAGCTTTGCGCCCTTCATAGAATAAAAGCTTTGTGCTTGAATATCGGCGGTAGGATAGCCGTTTTCGGTTGTCACCAAATCAATCACCAGATCATGGTTCTGATTGCCGATTTTACAAAGATGAAAGTCAATTCCAGTGATTTGCCGTGTTTCATCGGGGGTAAAGACTTGCGCTTGTGGGTCAAATTGCGTCCATATCTTCACTGTTGTGGTGCGCCGCATCACTTTCACATCAATCAGACCTTGTCCGGTAAAAAGTCCCGTTGCAATGGTGCCCCCTTTCCCCCGTGCCACAACATTTTTTGTGCCAGCGGTAATATTTTGTGGAATCGTGAAAGTTTCCTCAAGGGCGCCTTGTCTATCGGCAACAAGGCGGCTCGCTGGCAAAATATCCACACCATCAAAGGTAAGACTTTCCAAGATTTCGCTACTGCCAAAACCTTCAATTTTAAAGTGAAGGGTAATTTGTCTTAAAAAGTCGATTTGTTCTTGGTGTGTGTTGATGAAATTATCGCTTACTTCTGTTCTACGTATGGTACTGCCGCGATGTTTTCCCATAATGATTTGATTGGTCACGCTTGAGAGCCAATCGGTGCGCTGTTCATGCCAGAAGTCTGTTGCGGGTTCAAGGGTTACTGTACCAGGCAGGGGTGCAAAATTTTGATAGGGGTTGATTTTTTCGCAAGCCGTTGTCAACTCTTGCGCAATGATCACTTCATTTGTCCAGTCAAGGGTGACAGGCGCTTTTAAAGGAGTAGTATAGAATGTTGGGTCAATGGCGAGCTGTAAAATGCCGTTGCCTACAGCCCCCGTTTGTTGAAAGCCTTCATCTCTGTAACTATCATCAAGAAAAGGGTCTGCAAACATGCCCTTTTTGGCAACAGGTTCTTTAGAGTCAACATTGCTTTTAATACGCTCTAATTGCATCAATCGATCAAGCGAAAGCACCCGTTGAAAATAGCGCCACATCTCATCATAGGGGGCAACACGGGTGCCATCATTAACCACAACCGGCGTTTCAAGCCAATTG
Source organism: Bartonella sp. AP40SXNS (assembly GCF_042195825.1). NCBI lineage: Bacteria > Pseudomonadati > Pseudomonadota > Alphaproteobacteria > Hyphomicrobiales > Bartonellaceae > Bartonella > Bartonella sp. AP40SXNS. Next base: position 28,133 of record NZ_JBHIPB010000010.1, on the reverse strand, counting down.
TTGGTAATGGTTGCAAGGGACAACACATCATCAGGGACACTGGGTGCCATGGGTTGGTCTACTGAGATACCTTTGATGTAAACCACATTGCCCCCCGTGTTGAGACCAATACGGTCAATGCGGGGGAGTTTGTAAGTGTAACTGACGATAATATCACCACCTTGCGCCCCACCTGAGACAGTGATTTCCTGCGCTGTTACTTTATCAGCCGTGATTTTTGCGCGATAGCGGTAAGTCACCTTATAGCTGCTCCCTGCTAAAGGTTCGTCTCCCACCGGTGCCCAATCAATGGTGTCTCCGGTTTTTTTAAAATCTGTGCCTTCTTTAAATTCCTTGCTTCCTTGAACGACTTTAATAAACGCGGTGATGCTTTTATCAGGAACACCATCACGCCCAGCGGCAACGGCACCACGGGTGACGTTAACGGTTTTTTCTTTTGTCAACAAAAGAGATTGAATATCGGCAATAGGAAAATAATAGGGTTTAAAGGTGAAACTTGTTTTCCCTTTTGGGGGCGAAAAAATGTGCGTTTCGCTAGGAACAACGCTTGTCGAAAAATCTTCCATCTCTTCATGGCGCAAAGCTGCTAAGCGTTTGCGTTTAAAACCATTGATATTGGCTTCTCCCTCTTGAATGCTAAACACTTGGCAACCGTTATTTGCTCCCAATGCACTTACACGGCATCCCCCCACGATATAATGCCCATGGGCGCGGTCGTACGTCGCAATGGCTTGCATGGCCGGTTCAAGGAGTGAGGGCGATTTTTGATCAATCAAAACGCCATCTTGTAAGATATAGACCGGAAAGAAAGCCCCTTGCTGCTCATCATCTTTGAGAGCCCAGACAAGTTTTGCGACTTCGCGTGCCGCTCCGGGCTCTCCTTCTGCCAAACTGCCGGCAACTTGCCCCAACAGCTCTGGATCATCTTCATAGGTCACCCATTTCTTTTGTAGCTTGACACCAATTTCTATACGACCCACCATAGAAACATGGGTGAGAACAGCATTTGCAACGGGAAAAATATCCCCTGCAATATAAATTTTGCCCTCTGTTAACGTGACAGTCCTTGTCTCTTTATTGACAAAAGCATCAGCCCGTTCAACGCGGTCTCCTTCTTTTGCCACAAGGCGTCCCAAACGGTCATGACGCCCCCTGATGATGGTTTGAACCTCATTGAGTTCACCTGCTTGAAGAAAAGGGCGCTTGCCATAAAAAACCACGCTTTGTTGTTCGTCTTTGCCTACCGATCTGTCAATTGCAAAGGGTAAACCACTTTCATGCTTCATGTTAAAACCTCAATAAAATTTTGAATTGTTCGCGAACATCAGCACGCAAAGGAATGTTGACCGGTGTTTTAAGAATTTCTACACCATCACGCAGTTCATGAGCTTCAAGCCAAAGCTTGCCAGGAGGGGTTTGTTGTGCAAGAGAGCCATGAACGAGAATGGAAACAAAAGCTGCTTGTTTCCCGTCAACATCGTGAAAATCTGTGCGAGCTGCAAGAAACAACAGAGTGCCGGTTGGGGAAGGGTTAAATCTGTTGCTACAATGGTTGTAAACACCCTCTAAAACCTGCTCTACAGGCGCTACAGCATAGCATCGGCGATACCCAATCAGAGTGTTGTTTGCGTCTCTTAAAGCCAAATAAAGGGGACGATTTTGGAACCACTCTGCCATGAGTATATCGCGTTCATGTTTTTTGACCGAACACCAGGGAAAATTTGCCAAATCCCAAGGGTAATCAATTTGGTTCCAGCTTAACTCCTCGTCAAAGTCATCTATCCAATTGCCAATAAGCTTGCCTTCTTCTTTTGTGAGGGTATGATTGATTTCTGTTGTGCGTCCAAAGGAAAACAAAGTTCCCCCAGCTGTAAGACAGATGCCACTCTCAAAATCCAACATGCTGTCATCAAGGCGTGACATATTGCATTCAACAGCTCCAACATCATACCCATAAACACCACGACGAAAATCAGAGCGCAAACTTTTGGAAAGTCTCACGATTGCTTCAACGGCTTCAAGCTGTGTTCGTTCAGGCAACTGTTAAATTCAAGTTGAAAGGAATTCCACCATGCACGCTCTGACCATGCGGGCTTAAAATGCGCGGAAAGCTCTAACCATTGAAGCCCCATCTCTATTGCCATAACAGACCCGCGCAGGCGTTGCCATGCAAGCCCTTGATCAATCAAATCATAGAGGTTTGGAACATAAGGTGTCAGTTCACCAAGTCCATATTCTTCAATCAACCATGGCAAAAAGCGGGGAGGGCGTGTGATCAGTTTTGCACGTGAAATCCCCAAAACAGCTCCATCAACATCTTGATGAAAGTTGCAAGCATCGGCAAGGCGTTTTTCAAATTCTGTTGCATGTGAGGGGAGAAGGGAACCAACCATTAGCGTGCACGCCCTTTGAAGTTTAAGGTGATTTTGCCAATCGATAAGATTTCTTCATCACAAACTGCACTGTCCTTTGTGGGTGTAATGGCAATCACTTTTTGGACACCAGGGATCATCAGTTTTGAAACCCACCACGAGAGGCTTAATTCACGACCAATGGCTTGTTCTTGTCTCCACGCTGCTCTTAAATTTTCCTCCATTGTCGTGAGAATTTTCAAAGATGTTTCCGGTAACAGCCAAACATCTGCTTCTAAGTCCAGCACTTTTTTAACAGCAGCGTGAACAATGATTGTATCATTGGTCATGATGATATTTTTTCTGTGAAGAGCTTCTGAGACTGTTTGTATGAGATCTTCAGAGGCTGTTCCTTCTTCATTGTTGCCAAAAAGAGCAACATAGATGGTTGGGTTTTTGCCTTTACGATAGATAATCGCATCTTTCACTCGACTATCGGCTGTTAAGGCGATAAGCTTGTAATAGGGTTCTGTTCCACTTCCGTTTCCTCCACGGGCATGAAGCTGTATGCGTTCACGATATCTCTCGTCACTTTCCCCTTCCATGCGGGCAATACCATGCCAGTTTCCCAAAGCATCAAGAGATTCACCGATTGCAAAATCAAGAATGTTGTTGCGTGCCGCTTCGTTAATACGCTGTCTTAACAGCAACTCTCGATAGCTAAAAGCCTCAATGACTTTTACGGCTGGATCACTTTCAAGAATGGTATATTCAGGCAAAAGCTCTTTTAAATGGGCAAGAGCAGCAGCGCGTATTTCTTCAAAAGAAAGTTCTGTGATGATTTCCGGTTTTGCAAGCACTCCATTCATTTTATCAATAATCCTTCCATGGTAATGGGCTTACCGGATGGCAAATAAATGCCTTCAAAGGATAAAGAAACGTGTCCAGTCTCACTCCATTTAAAATCAATTTTTTTCACTTTAAAACGCGGTTCCCATTTGTCTAAAGCCTCAGCAACGGCGGCATAAAGGGCAACGGCAAAAGCATTATTCACTGGTGCATCAATGAGTTCTGCAACGCGTGAACCATAATCACGACGCATGACTCGTGTGCCAATGCGTGTTGACAAGATATCAATAATCGATTGCCGCAAATGCTCTATGCCAACCAAGGACTTTCCCGTTGTACGATCCATTCCACTGTTCAATTGGGACCTCCTGTCATCGAGCCACCAGAATAAACACCTCCATGAACATGGGTTGCTCCTACATTGGTGCCGTTATGCTTTAAGCTACTTGAATGAATGGAAACATTATTTCCAGAATGAAGAGAGAGACTATCATTCGAATTCAGTGAAATGTCACCACCAGCCTTCAAAGAGATGCCGCCCTTTGCCTTTAAACTTAGATCACGTTCTGAAGTGATTTTTATGCCCTCCGGTGCGCTGAGCTCTAACTTACCAACATCTCCTTTGAGTGATACGCCATCAGAGATTGTTAGGATAAATTTTCCACCCGATTTTATATTGAGGGCATAGGTGTTTTGTTCATCATCATATTCAAGGCTGGTTCCATCAGGGTATATCGTTCGGTGAATGCTGCCCTTATCGGCTGCTTGATTAGCATCTGTATGAATGGAACCCACAATCATCCCTTGCGATAAATCCCCTGATGATGAAACAACAATCACTTGCTCTCCAATATCGCGCCCTTCATAAGAGCGTGTTTTACCGGCGCGGGCTTGTGTGTCTGGAATCCAGACACTGACAAGACCTCCAGTTTTTACTCGATAGCGTGCGTTTTTATGGTCGACATGGCTAATTTTCCCCACCACAACCATATTGGCTACGCGTCTCTTTAAATCGGTGATCTCCTTATCGCGCCGCTCTAACATAGTCACCTTCAATTTTATGGTATTTGTCTTCGTTTCCCACACCTGTTTCTGGTTTAAAACCGACAAGGGGTTTAACAACTCTTGCGGTTGCATTTCCTTCATCAGGGCAGGGGATATTGGTTATGTGCGTCACGTCAAAGGTTAAAATTGCACCGTGGAGTGCTAAAGCGCCATTATCACCAAAGGCAAAAGCAATATTTTGCAGGCGGCATGTCTCAACGGTGTTGTTAAGATTGGGGTTGGCATGGAAAATCTCTTCAACTTCCCATGCTAATTGGTCAACAAAACGTGCGCCATCTTCACATGTTGCATAGCATTCAACATCTACTGTTAAAACACGCCGCCTTAAGCCAAAATCATGTCCATCTTCGATGATTTCACTTTGCGTTGAGATATTAATAGCTGGCATTGCTTCAATAAATAAATTGAAATCGCGCATATTGAAAACATTATCACCAGCTACTGTTTTTGCTGCCTTTATCAACGCAACAAATGTTTCTCTTATCGTCTCACGGGGGGGCATGGGGGCTCCTGTTATTTAACATTTATCCTTTTCTTTATATTGGTATCGTGTTATGATACGTAAAAGAACGAATAAAGGTGATTTGGTGATTGAATCTTTTGCTGATAAGCGGTGTAAAGATCTTTTAGAAGGCAATCTGCCCAGAGGCTTTCCCACCACTCTAGTGCGTATAGCCCAAAGAAAGTTGTTTATGCTCGATAAAGCAGTTGATCTTAAAGATTTGCGCAGTCCTCCGGGAAATCGTCTAGAAGCGTTGAAAGGAGAGCGTAAAGGTCAATATTCTATCCGTATTAATGACCAGTTTCGTATTTGTTTTGAATGGCGCTCTAATGGTGCCTATGAAGTTGAAATCGTAGATTATCATTGATCTGTAGGAGGTCGAGATGAAAAATTATATAGCGATTCATCCCGGAGAAATTTTACGAGAGGAATATTTAAAAGAATATGCTCTGTCTGCTTATGCTCTTGCAAAAGCATTGAATGTTCCACGCACGAGGATAGAACGTATTGTTGCGGAAAATAGTCCAATAACTCCTGATACGGCTCTCAGACTGGCTTCTTTTTTTGATACGACAGCTGAGTTCTGGCTTAATATGCAAGCTGCTTATGATGTTCATATTTTACAAGCAGAAAAAGCAGATGAATTTGCCAAAATTAATAAATTTGAATGTACAATTTAACCATCTCCCCACCTTTGAAGTGGGGAAGGAAATGTTTCACCTTAAGCAACCTTTCTAATGGGGTTCTCGAAATTTGGTTCATAAGCGCGCAACAAGGAATCCATGCTATGCGGTAATTCTGAAGCTCCAAAATCTGTAAGAATTGCCAAGATCTTTGTAATATTGGGTACGTCATTTTGAAGTTTTAAAACTAGAACCTTTTCTATTAATTCCATAACCTCAACTATAGCATTGCAGTCCTCATCTCCAATGCCTCGATGGTTAGAAAGCTTAAACAATGCCATCCACAAATCGCATAAGAAGTCGACACTGCTATTCATTGCACACCTCCGTGAATTTGCTCTCTTAAACATGCTAATCCTCTGGATGTGATTTTCGTTGAAGGGAGCACCTTTTCTGTACCATCCGGTCTTTGAATGGTAATAGCAGAACAATCCATAAATCCTTTCTTGATCTTGTCCTGATAAGGTAACAAAGGAGCCCCTGGAGCCCGTCGATACACCCAATCATGTTTACGCAAGTAATCAGTTAAGTCCTTAGGTCGTATCTCTAATATCTTTGCTGCTTCTATCAAACCAAACAAACCATCAGAGCGTTTTAAATCATCAAGTGCTTCTGCTTTTGGTGCTAATTCTGCAATAACATGGTCTTTCTACTCAATTTGACTTTGTAAGTGATTCAAGACACAAAGCAATGCTTCGGGTTTGGAGTAGTCAATTTGCGGTGTTGCTACTTGTTTCAAAAGTCGTTCACATTTGATAAAGTATTGACGTGCCTCATGCCCTTTGTCATTATGCTCTACCATCGAAAGATGTTTAGCCATGTCTAATGTAATGTGGTATTCTTTTATTTTTCCACCGTTTTCTAAATTCAGACTTTATTTCCAAAAACGCAATATAATTCACGTGCGTCAACAGTTTGAACTGTTTACTTGGCCAATAGTTTGTTCTTTAATTTCTATAGAGTATTCATGATGAACTCCTTACTACTTAGACGTTTTGCATTGACTCTTTAATTAGAAAGAGCCGAGCACTGAAAAACACAGTAGTAAGTCCGTTGCTATGTTTTTCTGTGAAGGTGTTTTATAGCATAACCAAACCCACAAGATCACTATATGCGAGTAACATACAATGGGTCAAAGCCTTTAATGTGCGAAAATAAACTATCTTGGTAGCTTGTCCGCTTAGTATTTAAGGTGTTCGTTAGGTTCCTGTTTCGATTATTCATACTCCTGTAATAATATCACTTTTTTCTAAAAATCATAAGCACATATTTACTTTATTTGTCGACTCACTTTAGATTTTCCAGCTTAGTTTTTTATTTATAGTGGAGGGGAAAATAATGCTCGACATACTTGACACAATTGCGATGATCGTATGTTTGTTGTCGTTACCGGTGATGGTTGTCGGACTTGTTTTAGTGTGTATAAAAAAATGGCGTAAAAATGGATTGAAAACCCTTGGCATTGGAGTCTTATTATTTCTCGGCTCTGCAATAGTAGGTGCGTTTTTTTTCAAAAAATCGAACCAGATCAAGTGGCGTATAATAATGAAATTTTTTCCTCCTCTTCGACTTTATTAATAAATGTTGTCGCTCAAAATGAAAGCGTGACACGGGCATTACCTGAGAATACAGATAAGCAAAATACCCATGTTCAAGACAAAAAGTTAGACGAAAATGATGGTCTAGGTTTTTGGGGATGGTTCAGGTTAATTTTCTTTGCATTTATTGCATTGTCTATTTTTGTTCATTGGCAAGATAAACGCAAAAAACGTTTTAAAGAAAACATTTCAGAGCAGGTTTTAATGCCTCCTCCCCATCTCCATCCTTCTTCTGATTTATCAGTTGTTAATAAAATGTCGCCGGAACTTGAAAAAAAACGGTTAGAAAAGAGAGTGCAGATCTTTCTTCTTTGTGCTCTACTGATTGGAGGCATTGTTGTAATAATAAGTATTACGCTATGGTTATTAGTACCAATTCTTATCATTTTACTTTTGATTATCCCTGTCTATATTGCAAGTAAAAGGGAAAAATGCTTTGAAGAAGAAGTTGCTTTGTGGCAGTCAGATATTCCTCCCTCTAATTTTGAGGAAGCATGTGAAATGTTTCAAGAACTTGACGCAAGTGAGTATGATTATCGTTTAGCACAAAATGAAAAACTGTTGGGAGTTCAAGAACGCGTTACCTTCAATATTGGTGAAAAGACTCCACTTTTAGGACGTCTTTTAGTAACAAATCAAGCTATTGTATTTGAAAGCTCTGAAGATAATGAAAGGACTACTTGAGAAAAAATTGCATCAGTATCTATAAAATACCAAGGATGTCACATCAGTCACCGTACCGGTCGGTGCACCATGGAATTACCGATTTAGTTCTATTCCAAGTCCAAGGTTTGTAGCAGTAATCCGAGCTCTTGGGCAGCCTTATTGATTTTTAAACACACAAGACAAAGATGTTTCATTTTTTTGTCTCCCGCAAGATAAGTTTATACATACCGGATTCAGAGGCTTGGACATTTGTGATCACGAAGTGTTCTTGAGAGGGGGCTTTGTTGTTTTCAGGTGAGATGACCACAATACTATCTTGAGGTTTTGGTGGTATTCCCCCGATATCATTAATACAAACATCAAGTTCCTTTTTTGCGATTGTCGTGGGGATTCTGCCTCCAGCCTCCGATTCCGAATGTTTAATGCCATAAATCGCTGTAATCCAAAACGATTGTTGATTATCCTTTCGCTTGTAGATGACGGGCTGCCCAAAGGTGTTGCGCACATCTTTAATCATTTGTTTAGCAGCCCATGCCATCGCATGTTATTTCGCTCCAATAACGGCTTTGAACAGCATTTCAGGACGCGTGCAAATATAAAGTGGATAGCTGCACACAACAAGTTTGGCCCATGTGTTGTAACCAGAATCTGGAATAAGAACAGTATAAAGAGGTTTTCCAATCGTATGAGAAAAATTCTCAATTTCTGCTGGTGCAAAAGCTTTCTGGAAAACGCCAGGCGCATTGGCAGGAAAGAATTGGCATTCATCAGGCTTAATGCCTATGGCGCGCTTTGTTCCAACATTCGCACTCACATTATAGTTATGAACACTCCGGTAATTAATGAAAGTGACACCAGCAAAGTCAAAACTGCTAAAGCTCCCTGAACCAATTGCACTTGGTGTTGCAACATCTCCGGCGCTATTCAAAGTTTGTGAAAAAGCTGTGTTGAGATAGGTCTCACGAATTGTTTTATGGTTTTTCAATTTGGAGAAAAATTCATGTCCACAAAGCCCAATAATGCGTGAACGATCAGTGAATGCACCCTTTGAAGTTTCAATCATTTTCATAATGACTTGATCAACGTGGTCCGCAACATTTGTTGTTTCAACATTCAGTTTAAAATCAATCGGCTCTGGTGGTGTAATTTTCCATTCCTTGTACCAATCAACAATCACTGAACCATCGGCATCAAGAACAACACCTTGAACAGCGCCAAGTTGCATGTTTTCCCATATCAATTCGATTTCAGAAATCAGTTTCTTTTGTTTTCTGACAATATATTGCATTGCCATCTCTAACTGATCTTCTAATTTCAATTCATTCCAACCGTAGATTTCTTCTATTTTAATAGCATCACTTTTGGCAATCCGTGTTGTTTTAAAAAAACGAAGGCAATCAGTTTTGTCATCATTTGCACAAGACATACCACGTTCACTCGTTTGAATAAGTGATATATCTCTCCTTTCAATACTAACTATTGCTGTATTTGTCTCGATTTTTTCAAAAAGATTGAGAGAACCGATAAGACCTGGTTGAAATGCATAGTCTCTAATCGCTTTCATCATGCTGGAAGCTGAGAAAGCGTCGTGTTTAAAAAAATTTATATCCATATGTATAATCTCCTATCACATTGTAACATAATTTTGGTTATTGTCTTCTAAAGATTGAATGGCCGCACTTTTTTGTTCATCTGTAATGGCATCTGGCCATAGCAGTTCAGAAGCTTTTACAGTGCATAAGCGTGCTGTAATCACGGCACGTTGATCGGCTTGAGAGGCATCAACAGTGGCAAAAGAAATTCCAGCAGGGATTTGGCTGCCATCTGATTCTGCTGGATTAAGGGGGGCATATTTTTCTGATGCTGTAATTTTCCCCATGACAGTTCCTGCTTCAATGAAGGCTCCTGATGCAAAAACCACTTCTTCGTTTGACATATCCGTATCGTAGGGTCCAAGATAAGCGCCATTGCGTACGTCTTCATAAATAATATTATTCATTTTATTGCCCTCCAAGCTGTGTCCCATTTTGTATGAATTTTTGCCTTACTCGTTCCATCACTGTGAGGAACCGTGGGTGATAATTTAAAAGATGAACTTTTCGAGACAGCAGCAGTTAAAACAACATTTTTTGCTTTCTCAACATTCATGCCGCTTTTAATGGCTTTTGCGGCATCAAAAGAAACGCCTAGGCGCTTTGCTTGCCTTTCAAGGTTTATCAGTGCTTTGCCACGTTTTCTTTCCTTTTCAAGAGCAGCTTTTATGCTTTCTTGTTTATCTTCGTCCTCATCTTCGTCTTCGTTTTCTTCTTCATCGTCAAAGACTTCGGCATCTTCGTCAATGTCGCTCTCGTCCTCTTCATCTTCATCTTCGTTGATGATGTCGACAATTTTTTCATCATCCTCTTCTTGGGCGCGGTATTGTGTGCGTGCCATGTGTTTTTTCCTTCTTTTGTTGCTGTTGGGGTTTGTGATATGGAATCCGTTAAGGCTTCCAAAGCTTGCGCAAGGGTGCCCTGCGCATCTGCTAATCCAAGCTCTAAAGCTTGGGTGCCTATAAAAGTTTCTGCTTTTGTGTCACGAATTGCGTCCGCACTCAGAGGTCTGTTTTTTGCAACCCAATCGATAAACATCTCGTAGAGCAGGGCGCAATCGGCTTGCATTTTTATCTGTGCTGTATCGCTCAAGGGTTCGTGAGGATTGCCATGCGTTTTGTGATCACCTTCAAAAACAAAGATCCATTTAAGCCCCTGTTTCTCATCCGCACGAGATTGGTCAAGATGGGCGCAAACAACCCCAATGGAGCCTACAACACCGGTGCGTGCAACCCAGATTTGAGAAGCCGCACAAGCAATGGCATAAGCCGCCGAGCAAGCAAATTCATTGGCATGCGCCCAAATGGGTTTATTGTATTGTTTTGAAAGGGTTTGAAACTCTTCAACCAAATCAAAGATGCCACCGGCTTCTCCACCACCACTGTCAATATCAAGTAAGATGGCATTCACATCAGGCTGTGCCATGGCATCACGAAAAGAAGCTCTTAACCCTTCATAAGAAGTCAAACCCGATAAAGCTCAAAGCCATGCACCGCGGCGTACAAGCGTGCCATGAACAGGTATTATAGCAATATTGTTTTGCACCACATAGGTTTCTGGTGGTCTGAAAGCTTCTGTACTCCCTTGCGAATAAGCTTCAATGGGAAACTTTTCGCCTGCAAAAAGGCGTGGGGCAAGAGCATTAAGGATGATATCAAGCTTTGTGGAGGCAAGCATGTGTGGAACCCCAAAAAGCCGTGATGCCAAAAACGGCATGTCAAGATTATTCACCATTTTTGTGTGCCTCACTGCCTTGGTTGCTTTCATAAGTTTCAGAAGAGTCTGAATCTTCATCATCAATCGCTTGATTTTCACCAGAGAGTGCTGCCATATCTGTATCAAAAGATAAGCCGCGTGCACGAGCGTCTGTGTGCTCTTCCTCAAGTTCTGCATGAATGCTGTCGATATCAAAGCCGTGTTCGGCCAGTGCCATGCGTCGTGTTTTCAAGCCTGCACGAATTTCTTCTTTTTCCGCTGAGATATCCTTGTTTGGATCAATCATTTCAAGCGGGGGCGCAAAGCTTTCACATTGAAGCCATGGCAAGGAATTTTCTTCCCATCCGGGTAAGTGAACGCGTCCAGAAAGTACTGCCATTTCAACAAAACGTTCCCAAACAATGCGGTTAAACTGAAAGGCAATGATATGTTCACGCCATTGTTTGACATGCCGTCTAAACTGAATGATAGAGGTTCGCACATTGGAAAAATTACCGCGCGTAACGTCTCCAGTAACAACGGCATAAGGCATATTGAGAGCCGAGCAAATTTTTAAAATATTGCGAAATTGGAAAGCCTCATAAGAACCTCCAACCTCAACAGGATTAGAGAATGTAACCTCTTTATTCTCTCCTAAATAAAGAGATGCACCGGGTGCAATGGCAGGTGCTTCGTATTCTTCTTCAACGTCGTTTTTATCACGATTATCGGATAATTTTGCGACGTTTGGGGAATTGTCCTTGACAAACGCCGCGAAAAGAGCCGCCGTCCTTTTTCGATCAAGTTCTGCATCATCATAGGATTCGAGTTGAAAGATTTTTGTCATAGAGCGCGTTATTTTGGGAGAACCGCGCAATTGTCCGGCAATCCGGCGTTCTTTGATATGAATGACCATTTCAGCAGGGACACGCACGCGCTCTTGGCTCTCAAATGCCATATTTGCAGGGACATCATCATAGGGGTGATGTTCCCAGAAATGATAAGCAACACGCTTGCCACTGGCATTAAATTCAATCCCCATACGAATGTAATTGCCTTCAATATCAGCCGGTCCATTGTAAGTAAGGTCTAACATTTCGGTGGGATAAACTTGTAATTGAAGCGGCACACCAGAGCGCCCGTAGAGGTCAACATAATGTAGTCTTACAAAACATTCACCAGTTAGAAAGACTTCTCGTGCAATGGTTGCTTGAAGTCCATAAAAATTGGCATCTTCATCATAGTCCGCCTCATCAACCCATTGCCACCATAAGTCTAAAAGCTTTTTCTTTTCTTCTTGAAAACCTTCAATACGAGGATAGGGTTTAATCCCATCACTAACAGCCGCAGAGACCCATTCTTCTGTTGCAGACCCATAAAGAGATTCATTGTCATAAAGCCATCTTGAACGGGCAACAATGGTATCACCGCATTCTTCAATCGCTTTATTAATATGTTTTTTTGCGGGGTCAAAACCACCCATACGGCGGCTTTTGCTTGCCGCTTCAAAATGGGGATTGTGTTGACGAGAAATTTTAAAAAAGCCCGTGAGTTTATTGATAAAGCCAGCCATTAATAGCCTCGTGATATATTAAAATAGAAAACGCGTGAACGCTTGCGTCCTTCAAGGTTGGCTATTTGTGTGTTCAGCATCTCAAGCGCTCTGCGCAGTTCCTCAACAGAGCGGTTACTGACTTGCTTATCGCCATGGCGTACCGATTGTGCACCTGAATAAAGAGCCTCTTCAATTTGTTCACGCCGCCTTTTTAAACTTTCCAGTCTGTTAATTTTGCTGTTAAATTGTCCTAAAGTTTCATCCACAAATTACCTCCAATCCCCTCGCATATAAGGATTCATCACTGTTCTGGATTGTTTCCTTTGAGGTTTTGCTATCTGAGATCTTCTTGGAGAAGTGAATGAAGAAATCCCAGATGTTGGTTGCTCTACAGAACCTTCAATTTTAAGTTTTTCCAAACGCTCTTCTAAGATATCAACTTCTCGATTAAGGTTTATTCCCGCCGAAATCAGACCTTGTAAAGCCGCATAAGCATAGACCCTACAATCCAAGGCTTCGTTTCTTGCCTTTTCACTTTTTTGCCATTCAATACGCTTGAAGCCTTTGAAATATTTGATGACTTTTCTTTCAGCAGTTAGCTGGTCAAAATATTCCTGGTCAAGGCTTTTGTGAAAGTGTGTTGCACCAGCCCCTGATGCTTCAGGTCCCGATTTTTTAAACCGTGCCGTGATAATATCTTTTGCCGCGTCAACACCAACAATATAGAGATTAATCTGCCCCTTATTGTTTTTGCTTGGTCGGCGTGGCCATACCGCACGCCATCCCGCTTGCCCCTTAATGCCCCAGATACGCCGCCCTTCACGCGGGCGTACATAATTATAAACTGCCTGTGTGTGTCCACCACCGGTATCAATACAAGCAGCTGTTATCCTAATCCCCTCTTTATAGCCTGGATGCGGCCAACGTTTTGCAAGATATTCATCCAATTGGTCCCACACTTCAAAAGAAGAGGGATCACCAAGGATCACTTGATAATCAATATGCCAACTTTCTTCACTACGCCCCCATCCCACCACTTCAAGCTCTAAACGGTCATTTTGCACATCAATGCCTGCTGTCAACACGACGGATTGTTCTGGTGCAAGGGGATAATCTTCGCGTTTTGCATAGAGGCTATCAGGATCAACAACTTCGCCTGTTCTATCCTCCCATGGCTCTCCAAGCACTGTATTGACAAAAGGCTGTAGAAGAGCTGGATCATCTTTGGCATTTAAAAACTCTCTTGCACATTCTCCCCATGTAAGCCAAGGTGAATAGAGTGCCGAAATATGATAAGAGCGCAAATTGGGTCTGCTTGATTCACTGGTGGGGACCCAGCATGCACCTCTTTCTTCACACATGAGGTCTGTTTTTCGGTGCACGGCATGTTCATGACCACAATGGGCACAAACAAACACAGCTTTTTCGGGAGCTCCTTTCGGCCATTTGATTTGTGACCAAACAATCGGCTGGAGTGTACCACATGCATCACAAGGCACGTTGTAATATCGCTGGTCTCCTAGTACAAAATCCTTGGCAATACGGCTTGTGTCACGGTGGGTAGGGGTGGACAATTTAAAGATCTTTCGTTGTACAAAGGTTGATGTGCGCTTTTCCGCAATCATCACTGGATCACCTTCGTTATCGACACTGAGAGGATAGGCATCAACCTCATCCAAAATCAGATAACGAATGGGCATAGAACGCAGACCAGCAGCACTGTTTGCCCCTGTAAGCATCAGAGCACCACCATCAAACTCTTTCGAAAACATGGTATTCCCACTGTCACGTGCTCGTGCTGGGGCTATGCGTTCACTTAAAACTGGACTTGCCATAATCATGGGATCAAGCCGCGTCTTTGAAAACTTTTTGGCTGTCTCAACGGTTGGCATGACATAAAGGGCAGGTCCTGGACTATAATGAATAGCATAACCGCAGAAATTTAATCCTGCCTCTGACATGCCAACCTGCGCCCCTTTCATGACAATGGTTGTTTCAATTGGCGCGTAAGAAGAAAGATTATCCATGATTTCGCGCAAATAGGGGGTGCGTTTTGTTCTCCACAATCCAGGTTCAGCACTTGCTACGGTGCTAAGGTATCTATTCTTATCCGCCCATTGCGAAACCGTGTATGGTGGGTCCGGTTGTCTTGCATCATTGGCATGGGCGAAAAATTCTGTAACAGCATTCTCATCCATTATTCATTCTTTGCTCGCCCCAAAACTCTCTCATTCTGGAGGTTGAGGATCATGATAAGGAACTGGAATATGAACAGCTTCAAGCAAAGCCTTTCGTATGTAATAATCAATGGCACCGATTAGGCTTGCAGCATCACATCCAACTTGTGCAGCAATGCTTGCACCAAATCGATGAGGAAAATTCAACATAGCGTCACGGTGTGCTCTTCCAAACTCACGCGCTGCTCTCTTGACTTCTTCACGGTCAACGGTTGTTTCGCGTAAGCGTTCAAGGGCAATCTTTTCGCTTTCAAGCGCAACTTGCATTCGCTCCAGTTTTATCTTGTATTCATTGGCACCCTCTGTAGAGACTTGTTTGATCTTTGTTCGCGGTTGGCCATCCGGTGCTAAAAATGGAGCAGGGCGTTTTGTTGGATTCTCATTCCAGATGCTTGTGGCAAGGGCTTCATTGACAGAACCATCTTCAAAAAGAGCCTTATCAAATTTCCCTGTCTTAAGACGAGAAACCACTGCATTAGGAGAAACACGCATCTTTTTGGCAAACGCACGAAGCGATATCCCCTCACGAACTTTCTTGGTCATAGTTGCTCCTTGCCTTCTTTTCTGTCCTAAGAAGGAGGTGGTTACGGTGTTACGAATGATTGACAATCGGGTATAATCGGGTCTATATTCCGGTATGAAAACAGATACACTCCAAATTACACAAGAATTGTTGGCTCTCATTGCTGAAATTGATGAGTTCAAAGGGGCATGGCGCGCCCTTGGTACTCTTGCACCTGAGCGATTGAACGCTCTTCGTCATATTGCTACTGTTGAAAGTATTGGATCTTCCACACGCATTGAAGGGAGTAAGTTAACAGACCGCGAAATCGAACAGCTTTTGGTAAACTTAGAAATTAAACGTTTCAAGAGTCGTGATGAACAAGAAGTTATCGGTTATGCCAAGGTTATGGAAACAATCTTTCAATCTTGGAGTGATATTTCTATTACTGAAAATCATATTAAACAACTTCATCGTGATCTTTTGTGTAATAGTGAGAAAGACCAACGACATCGAGGTGAATATAAGACTTTACGCAATGATGTAGCAGCATTTAATTCTCAAGGGAAAATGGTTGGCATTGTTTTTGAAACAGCTACACCATTTGATACACCATACCGAATGCAAGAGCTTATTACTTGGTTCAATAAAACCAATGAATTAAAGGATCTTCATCCTTTACTTACGATTGGTATTTTTAATGTTACATTTTTAGCTATTCATCCTTTTCAAGATGGAAATGGACGTTTAAGCCGTATCTTAACCACCCTGCTTTTGTTACAAAAAGGTTATGTTTATGTACCATATTCATCACTTGAAAGCATTATTGAGAATAATAAAGAAAGCTATTACTTAGCTCTGAATCAGACTCAAAAAACAATTTATACTAAAACACCCAATTGGGAACCTTGGATACTCTTTTTTTTACGTGCTCTACAAAAACAAAAACGCCAATTAGAAATAAAAATAGAGAGTGAAAAAAATGCTCTTTTTTCCTTATCTGAATTGGCTCTTAACATTCTTGATTATGTGCGTAATCACGGACGAGTTACAACCCGCGATATGGTGCGTGAGGTTGGTGCAAGCCCTAATACACTTAAAGTAACTTTTACATCATTAGTTGAAAAAGGCCTTTTGATACGTCATGGTGGTGGACGATCAACTTGGTATAGCGCACCTTAATTTTATTGCCTTCTTAACCACCTCCCCATTTTGAGAACGGGGAGGGGACTTCTGTTTTTGAACTTAAGCAACCTTTTTAATAGGGCTATCGAAATTTTGTTCGTAAGTTCGCAACAAATGTTCCATGCTATTCGGTAACTCTGAATCACCAAAATCTGTTAGAACTGTTAAGATTTTAAGTATACTTGGCATCTCATCCTGAAGTTTTGAAATCAAAGCTTTTTCTATGACATTCATAGTATCAACCAGAGCTGTACAATTTTTATCATTCATATTTTCATGTCTAGAAAATTGAGATAATGCCATCCATAAATCGCATAAGAAGTTGGTATCTATCTTCATTGCACACCTCCATGAATTTACTCTCTTAAACATGCTAATCCTCTGGATATGATTTTCGTTGAAGGGAGCACCTTTTCTGTACCATCTGATCTTTGGATAGTAATAGCAGGACAGTCCATGAAACCTTTTTTGATTTTATCCTGATAAGGTAACAGAGGCGCCCCTGGAGCCCGTCGATACACCCAATCATGTTTACGCAAGTAATCGGTTAAATCTTTTGGTCGTACCTCCAACATCTTTGCTGCTTCAATAAGACCAAACAATCCATCAGAGCGTTTTAAACCTTCTAAAGCTTCTGCTTTTGGAGTCAATTCGGCAATAACATGATCTTTTTGTTCTATTTGACTTTGTAAGTGATTCAAAACACCAAGTAATGCTTTGGGTTTGGAGTAGTCAATTTGTGGAACAGCTACTTATTTTAAAAGCCGTTCACATTTGATAAAGTATTGACGTGCTTCATGCCCTTTATCATTACGCTCTATCATCGAAAGATGTTTAGCCATGTCTAACGTAATGTGGTATTCTTTTATTTTTCCACCCCGGTAAAAATTTACCGCAGTTATAAAGTTTATATTTTCCTGAAATTTACATTCTTTAACGCGATTTTTAATCTAATTTCTAAATTCAGACTTTATTTCCAAAAACGCATACAAATCACGCGCGTTAACAGTTTGAACAGTTTCCTGATCAATAACCCGTTCTTTAATTTCTATAAGAGTGTTCACAGTGAACTCCTATCGATTAGAGGTTTCTTATTGACATTTCAGAAGAATGCCGGGCGCTAAGAAACACGGTCGATAGTCCGTCGTTACGCTTTCCCCATAAAGAGTATTGTATAGCGTAACTACACCCGACAAGATCTTTATATGCCACAGCATATAATGAGTCAAAGTCTTTAATGTGCGGAGAAGAGATTGTGTCGGCAATCTATCCGCTATCGATTTAAGGTGTTTCTTAGGCACCTGATTCTATTATTCATATTGTCGCTACAATGTCAAGTGGCAATGTAATGTTTTTATAAAAGTAATCAGTTAAATCTTTTGGTCGCACTTCTAACATCTTTGCTGCTTCAATTAAACCAAACAGACCATCAGAGCGTTTTAGACCCTTAAGTGCCTCTGCTTTTGGAGTCAATTCGGCAATAACATGGTCTTTCTGTTCTATTTGACTTTGTAAGTGATTCAAAACACCAAGTAATGCTTCGGGTTTGGAATAATCAACTTGTGGAGCGGCTATCTGTGGTGTTGCTACTTGTTTTAACCGTCTTTCACATTCGATAAAATATAAACGAGCTTCTCTACCTTTCTTATTATTTTCAAGCATAGAGAGCTCTTTGGCTACGCTTAAGGTGAGATGATAATCTTTAGAGGGACGACCACCTTAGAGGTTTTCCCCAAAATTGGTGAAAACTAAATAATCCTGATTTTCTAATAAATTATATTTGTTGATGCGATATTTAATCCAAGTAGAGAAATCTTTACCTACTTCTAAAAACGCATGCAAATCACGCGCATTAACAGTTTGAACAGTTTCTTGATCAATAACCTGTTCTGATATTTCTATAAGAGTGTTCATGATGAACTCCTTGGTAATAGAGGTTTTCTATTGACACTCTATGAAGAGTGCCGGGTGCTAGAAAACACGGTACCAAGTCCGTCGTTATGCTTTTCCCAAAAGGGTATTGTATAGCGTAACTACACCCGACAAGATCTTTATATGCCACAGCATATAATGAGTCAAAATCTTTAATGTTCAGAAGATTGATTATTTCGGCAATCAATCCGCTTGGTATTTTAAGGTGTTTTCTAGGCACCTGATTCGATTATTCATATTGTTGCCATATTGTCAAGTGGTAAAAACTTTTTTCTAAAAAATAATCCACTATTGTACAAGGTGTATATTAGTGCACATTAAATTCGTTATTTATCAATGTGTTATGTGTACAATGTACAGTCAAATTGAAAATTCTGTCGCTAGCGATAATTCGCACTAGTCTGCCCCGCAACGAAGCCAACTCGCTGGGAAGTACCTTTTGCATTGATTTTATTAACTTTTTTATGAAAAAAGAGAAGCATAAGTGATAATCTGTTTTTAAGATTGCAATAAGAATATGTAATGCCTATCCTCATAAGGATATGGAATATATAGATAAAGCTTGAGAACATGATCTAGCTTTTCTTATTGGCAGCGTATTCTTGACGTTTAAGTTGTCTCTGTATGTTTTTGATTAGTCTTTCATTGGCTTCTTTTACAATAGCACTTGCAATCTCTGGCTTGGACATCACTTTAGCAATTGAAGGTCCTTCTTGTTTTGCAATGGGGAATTGATCTCCGTCATTTCTTTGAAACACATTCCCTCCCATTTTCAATTCAACACGCTTTGGAAAACTGCCTCCCTTGATAAAACCATGGGGTAAGATTTCTTTCTTTCCAAACAGTGTGTAAGTTACGCCGCGTTTTGTTTCTTTTGCTTTAAAAAATTTAAGAGGTATTGGTGTTCCAGAACCAATGATACCTGTCTCAAGAAACCTTGCTGTCGCTTTTTCTTTAATATAAACACCTTGCTTAAAACGCTTGATTTGGCTGATGAGATGTCGGTAACTTGCTTTTCAGTAAAGCGTTCAACTTGTTTTGCTGCAGTGTTTAGAGCATTACGCAGAGCCCAATTAAGACGTGGTGCTTGAAGGCTTGTGAAGGTATCTTTTACCTGTTGAAGATACCATTTTTGGTGGATGATTAACTTCAACTTCTAAGCCTTTTTTGGGGTAGGTGTTGATGATTTAGAAACTTTAGATGCTTTAGGCTTTTCGAGTGAGGTTTCCTCTGGTACTGTCTCAGATGATATTTGGTTTGTTTCTTGTTCTATTTGCTTAATTTGTTCAACTACCTTGTCGGGCTTTATTTTTGTTTTAACATCAACAAAGGGTTTAGTAGCATTTGCACGCTTGAGACGAGCATAGACTTGATTGGATACCTCAACAAATGGATTATTGGGAGTTGAAATTTCAAAACGAACAGTGCTTTTATTATCGCCGACAACACACATTGGCTTCGTGATGATTGCTTTCATCTTCGCTCCTTTTGAGTCATAATTAATGACATCATTGGTTACTTAATGGTTTTTGATATGTGCAAAATAGATTATCCTGTTTTATCAATAAAAACAGTAATTTAAGCTCTCTTGAAAGCTTAAGATTTTATCAAATTTTAAGGGATATTTTTGAATTTTAGACACAATACACCTAGGAACAGCACAACCATTAAGTAAAATTTTTTACACATTGTCAAGAGAAAAAATCTATATTTTGTACATTTTTTGTTTCTAAAAATCTAAACTTAGTATTCAGACAAACAAGTGATGCAATAATAATCCCATTTAAATAAATCTTTTACTTGGCTTTTTGCCTCGTTTCAGAGAACGATGTTTTACGGTACGAGATAAAGATTTGAACCAACTACGTAAGAAATGTTGCTAGCTTAGCAAGGACTTCGTTCATAATCATGGGGGGTACTGCTTCCATTTTCTTTCCCTGACGCACTCCAATATCAAGAGCACGTGGTTGGTCACAACGTATTATGCCCGTTGTATGTAATCCCACTCCCATTAATGAGACAGCAAAGCCTGCTGTTCTAGCAAAATTTCCTCCGTTTGTAATAGGCAAGACAATAGGTGTTTTCGTTACACGATTAAACGCTCCCGGTGATACAATTAATACAGGACGCGTTCCTTTTTGTTCATAACCCGAAGATGGATCAAGAGATACTAGCCAAATTTCGCCTCGCTTCATCACAACAGCTCTTTACCAACAGGTTTAGTATTAAACCATTCTATATCCTCATCTACAAAATCATCTGACGGATTACATTGAGCTAACAATTCATCAAGAGTATAACTAGGAAATGTTTGTGGTTTCACAACTAATTGTCCATTATCAATAGTCAAACCAACTTGCGCATTTTCAGTAAGATGAAGGACATCAAGCAGTGAGGGTGGTATAGAAAGCATTACTGATCCTCCAACTTTACGTAATTTCGTTGTATGCATAAAACAACCTCTCAAAATATTATATAAAAATATAACATTCAAAAAGCTATTTCAAGAGTTTCTGATGCTTTTATAAATATACTAGTAAAACATTTAGCATTTATTTTTTTGGTTAAAATATTTCTGGAGAGCGTTAAGGACTATCCGCAATGAAGGTACAAGGTATGATAATTCTTGATCTTCACTAACAAGATACTGTAGCGCAGCATAAAAATTATGCTGTCTGTAAAGGTGTTGTGTTTCTTTTATTACCTCTTGCATATTCAAAAGTTGTTTTGTTGTAAATTCAACCCATTTTTTTCTAGCTTCTTCATTAGAAGATGAAGGCATTTTATCATAAATTGCACTAGGCAATGTTTTTGCACAGAGATAATCATTTCTCACTTCAAGATATTTTTGCGCAGCATCATATTGGTCTTGATTGATTTCGCCTTGCAAATAAAGCCGCCCAATATAGGTACCGGAAAGCGGATTTTTAGCCTCTTCTATGGTCAAGCCAAAGCGTTTGGCACGCATTTATTGCCAATTTGTCAATGGGATCATGAGGCATTTTTGTCCGTGAGATACGACCATTGGGTTCTCTGATACATCCATTAATACGAGGGCGTCCACGTTTTGCATGTTTTTTTCTTTTTGTCATATTTTTCAATCAAAATGGTATGCTGTCATTAAGAGATGCACTATGATCAGCAGCACCTGAAGCAATAGCATAATTTTGAGAAGTAATGGGTGAGGGGTGTGCCGATTGTTCTTTCTTTGCATCAAGCAAATGCAGTTCACCTTTATATTGTGACAAGACAATCTCTGTTGTGTAACGGTCATGCCCATTTTTATCTTGCCATTTGCGTGTTTGTAATTTGCCTTCAATGTAAACCTTTGAATCTTTACTGAGATACTGAAGAGCAACTTTTGCTAAATGTGGATTAAAAACCACAATGGAGTGCCATTCCGTTTTATCTACTTTTTGATTGGTCTTTTTATCAGTATAGCTTTCAGAAGTTGCTATACTAAAATTGACTATTTCAGCTCCAGAAGTCATGGTTTTGCTTTCTGGGTTAGCACAGAGGCGTCCGATTAATGTCACTTTGTTTAGCATGTTTTAGTTACCTTAAATTTGTATTTAAATATGTAAAAAAATCTTAGCATAATTTTATTATTTTTTCAATTATTTCAGTTGATTAATAACAGTTTTTTAAAGAATTACTTTATAATTTTATTTGATAAATTATTCATAAAAAAGATGTGTTATATAGATACTTCAATCTTGTATTTAAAACTCTTGATATACATACATAAATGTATTAACATAAGACATGAAAATAAGATTTGAATGGGATGAAGCTAAAGCGAAAAGTAATCTTAGAAAGCACCGTGTAAGTTTTGAAATAGCTGCACGTGTTTTTACCGACCCATTCGCTATGGTTAAACAAGACCGTATTGAAAACGGAGAATATCGTTGGCAGACTTTAGGGCTTGTGGATGGTTTTTTATTGCTACTCGTAGCGCATACTGTTCATGATGATAAAGATGGCATAGAGGTAATCCGTATTATTTCAGCACGGCGTGCTAATTTGAAAGAGAGAAAACATTATGAAGAAGAAAGTTCGTTATGAAATTGATGTAGGTAACTTATCGCCTTTGACAGATAAACAAAGAGTTGAAATTGAAAAACTGGCTGTAATGCCGGATAGCACAATTGATCATAGTGATATTCCACCACTAGATGATGCATTCTGGAAAAATGCAGTGCGCAATCCATTCTATAAACCAAAGAAAACTGTCACAACAGTGCGTGTGGATTCAGACGTATTAGCATGGCTTAAGAGTCAAGGAAAAGGCTACCAGACGCGGATTAACGCCATTTTACGTGATGCTATGCTTCGTTCAATGCGTTGACCTCTCCTTCCTCTAAAAAGCAAGGAAAGAGAGTTATATTAAAAAACTAAGCAGCTTTAACAGATTTTTCTAAAACCTGTTTTACTTCTTCAATGAGTGTTTTATACTGTTTGCTTTCTTCTACCAATGTAAAGGCTTTAACAAGATGCATATGAAGAGGACCATAAATATAAACAGCCTTTTTAGTTGGAGACATTTTATCCCAATCTTTTGGAAAATCAAAGCGTGTATCATGGTCATAATCAACAGATTGGCTTTTTAACTTTTTCTCACACTCAATAAAGTAACGACGAGCTTGTCTGCCTTTCTCATTGCGTTCAACAATGGAAAGCTCTTTTGCCATGTCTGGAGTGAGGTGATATTCTGTACTTGGACGACCACCTTGGAGGTTTTCGCCAAAATTGGCGAAAACTATATAATCCTGATTTTTTAGAAAACTGTATTTGTTAATACGATCTTTAATCCAATTAGAAAAGTCTCGTTTTACTTCCAAAAACGCATGTAATTCACGTGCATTAACGGTTTGAATAATTTCTTGTCCAACAGCTTGTTCTGATATTTTAATTAGAGTGTTCATTGTGAACTCCTAGTTGTTAAGGTTTTCTATTGACATCCAAAGAGAATGCCGGGCGCTAGAAAACACGGCAACTAGCCCGTCGTTATGCTTTTCCCAAAAAGGGTATTTTATGGCATAACCACACCCGACAAAATTATTATATGCGTGTAGCACACAATGAGTCAAAGCTTTTAAATTGCGGAAGATCAGTTATTTCGGCAACCAATCCGCTAGTTGTTTTAAGGTGTTTTCTAGGCACCTGATTCGACAATAGACATAATGTTGCCATATTGTCAAGCAACTTCTGATAGTTTTTTTATGCCTTTATTGATCTCGTCTATAAGAGGCTCGTAATTGAGAACGCTTTTCGGAATATTCCCACCGTAAACCCATGCTTTTACTTGCGCTTTGGTACTAAAATCCGCATTTTCTGGTGTGGTATAATACTGACCGCCATCAAACTTTTCACACTCTCTTGTACCGTCTTCATATTCGTAGAGGTTGTAAAAATACTCCTCTGCTCCATCTCCCCAAGGAACATACCCAACAGCCGTTGCGATAAACTTTTTTTGCATAGGCTGTTTACGTTTTTTAAAGAATCTTCGTTTTAATATTTCCATGTTTTAATTCCTATTTTTACCAATAGGTTAATTTACCTAAAATTTGACCGTACAGAGCGTTTTGTATTACAGATGTGGTTTTCATCATAAAATCTTTAAATCGCTTTGTATGGTGCCTTTTTGTCTGTTTAAATACATATCTAATCCAAAAATGATCAGCACTTTTCACTATTTTGCTGTTTTAGGCTGCTTTGGAACTGCTACTGTCATGACACTCTTCACTAGGCTTGCCTATTCTCATGCATGAAATGCGCTTGCCTCCTAAGGCTAGGTTACGCGTATTTTCAACTGCTATAAAAACCTTCTCAGCAACACCATAAAGCCCGCTTTCTAAATCACGACAATACTGCGCCAGATCAGCACATGAGGGGACAAAGGTTGTTGACATACCTTTTGCCTCACCACGGATAAGATTTTTAACAGCTTGCAACAAAGACCAGAGTGAGATGCCGTTAAGAGCAGCGATATAAGCCTTTGCACGCGCCTCTGGATTTGAAACTTTTTGCATTGTCAAACCACCTTCAAGCACATCAAGAGCCTCTGCTATATCTTCAACAGATGCTTTCACGGTAAATAAGTTTTGGACTGTCTGATAGGCTTCTAAAGCTTGTTTCTCTAGGACTGGTGTCAATTCCATGCCACTGATCAAGGTCCATGGACATTCCAGTGTTACATATTTTGCCATCTGTTGTATGGCGTTTTGTAGAGGCGTCACTAAGCTGTGTTGCACCGATAAGATTACGGATTGCCTCTCCGGTACCACCGCGAGTTCTTTGATCTTTTGAAAAGTTTCCATTGTTTCCACCATTGTTGTTCGTGTTTTTTATTTTTTCTAAATCATCAACCGCCTTGCGTATCCAGTTACGCCATGTTGCTTGCCAATCGATTTTGGTTGCATTTGCTCCGGCTTTTGAACGCCAGTAATCTCGAAATTTTGCGATTTCGACTTTCACGCGCTCTGGAGGCAAGCCCTCTTCGATTGCAAAATCGTAATCCGGTTCAAAATCCTCTGGCAATCGACAACCGCGATTAGCTTGCGCTCGTTTTGCTTTTTTGGGAACGTTCTCTTGCTCGTGAATGGGAGGTTGGTTGTCTGATGAGGTTTCGATTTGCTCTGATGTGGTCTCAACAGCAGCAACCTCGATTGGCTCGTCAACCAAATCAGTGATTTCTAAATCTTCAAAATCAATTTCTTTTTTTGATAAAACGATAGTTTTATTTTTTTTATATATATTATTCTTATTCTGGTTCTTTATAGCTAGATTTTGCTTATCATTTGCTTCAGCAAAATTATTAATATGTTGTTTTATATTATTTTTTGCTTTTGCACCTTTTTTACCAGCC
The DNA here is from genome assembly GCF_042195825.1 of Bartonella sp. AP40SXNS. Classification (NCBI taxonomy): domain Bacteria; kingdom Pseudomonadati; phylum Pseudomonadota; class Alphaproteobacteria; order Hyphomicrobiales; family Bartonellaceae; genus Bartonella; species Bartonella sp. AP40SXNS. Next base: position 2,853 of record NZ_JBHIPB010000010.1, on the reverse strand, counting down.
TCACTACGAACTTGCGATATGTGCTCTTTTTTATCAGCAAAATCATTCAGCTCTTCTTCAACGCGTGTATTCCACAATCCATTATCTGTCTCAACAAGTTTATCATTCCTCATTAAGTATTCGACAAGAGTTGCAAATTTTTTCTGCGAACAATTGCAAGCGTTTCAAAATCTTCTTTAATTGGTGCTTTTTTATCGTACATGCGAACGAGAAGCGTCATATAAGCGCCCCTTTGCTCTAACGTCATTCCATCTGTACCACTTATCCAGTCATACAAATGGAATCTTATCCATGGCATACCATTAGACATGCGCATCCCCTTCTTTCATTAAATATAAAATTGCCAAAGCATCTGCTTCGTTGTCGTCACAAGGCGCGTGACCTTTTGCACGCATTGCCTTAATCATTTCTGCTTTTGAGGCATTTCCTTTGCCTGTCATTGCTTTCTTAATGGTACCAACGGGAATGCCTTCATACGGTATCTGATGATGTTCACACCACGCCGTTAATGTTGCTAGAAAGCCCCCATAAACATGAGAAGCGTCTGTACCCACATGCCGGCGGACCTCTTCAAAATACACTGCATCAATTTCATCAACAGACCTCTTTAGTTCAGTAAGCCATTTCTTAAAGCGCAAGTAACGCATGCCACCGCCTTCAAAACGGCGTGATTGAAAATGTTCTGTATCACTTGTGATAAAACCATCTGCTTCACGAAGCGCCCAGCCTGTCTTAGTCCCTAGATCAAGAAAAAGAATCGTGTTAATCATTTGCTATTCCAATTTAAGAGTATTTTTTAATCGTATCTGATCATCATTTTTTTCGAAACCGCAGGGGAGAAATATGCAAGAAAAGCTAAAAAATTTGGAAAGCCAACTGGTTAATATCAAAAGGAAAATTGCAATATTAGAAAAGGCATCACAAAATTTAGAGCCAAAGTTGGAGATTAATATTGAGGAACCTAAGATTGAAGTCATACCACCACACAATATTGTTACTGTAGAATTTGAAATCAAAAACCCTACAAAACAACCAATAAAAATGAATCATATACGAATAGACGAAAATAGCCCATTTCAATTTGTTGAGGCATTCCATAGCGCCTACAATTCGCGTTATCGAAAGTCACTAAAAACTACTCCCAATATATCTCAAAAACACATCGATTTAATAGCATTTCCCATTACAGATACCATCGATATTGATTTCTTTAGTTTACATGGCGGATCTACTTGCGTTTGGAGTATAAAAATTCGACCTACAGAAACAGAAAATTCCAATAAGATAACCGTTCCAGTTTTTATTCTTGAACACACCTCGTCAAATGATCCATATAAAACACTTCAAGTTCGTTTTTGGCCCAGTTTTTTCCGTCAAAAGCCCTATCAACAATTTTCATCCCACTTTGAGATTAATCATTGACTGTTCTATGCTTCTTTGCTTTTAAAGGCGAAGAAGCAAACACATCTAAGTAACTTATTCTGTTTTACTGCTCATAGCCTCCAAAGGTCCCCACAATTCTTCTTTTCGATACTGTTTTTTCTAACTCGTTAATTAATATACTTAATTGTGCTATTATTTTGTCTTTTTCATGCGTTTTCGTCATTTTATAAAAGTAAAAGCCAGCAAAAAACATGATTACATTGACTATAAAAAACACAATCATCGCTGCCAAACCGTAATCCATTTTATTTTCTTTCTTCTTTAAGAGTGTGAATGGTGCTGTTGCTGTTCATCATTATCTGTATGAGCAGCAATAAAAGCAGAACTAGAGCTAGAACTATCCTTCAACTTTTGCAGCTTTAAATAACTATTTAAAGATAGTCCTTTGCCTTGTTCCCAACGACAAAAAAAGCTTGCTTAACACCTAAAATATCTGCTAATTCCTTTTGTATTAGCGATAAACACTTTCGGATAGACTTAATCTTTAATTTTTCCTCTGTGTCCATTTGAGTTAAGCTCCTTGATTTTAACCATATACGCAATTGTATAGAGTTAATTAAAAAAAACAATAGATTTTTTTAATTTTAAAATCATAAGTAATTAATTATGACGAAAAATATCATTGCGACATTGCAAGTATTGCAATCTGAGTTTGGTCTTAATCAAAAAGATCTTGCCGATAGATTAAATGTAACCCAAGCGACCGTGTCAAGATGGTTAGGAAGTGAATCAGATCCCAGAGGTTCACACAGAGACGCAATTTTAGAACTTTATAAAAGCTTAAAAGGTTATAATCAAATTACTACAGTTGTTCCTGTTATGGGGTATATAGGAGCAGGATTAGAGATTGATACCGATGTTGAGCAAATCCCAGAAAATGGGCTTGAAACAATCGAAATACCATTTGATTTGCCTTTTGAAACAATAGGATTCATGGTTCGTGGAGATTCCATGTATCCCGTGTATAAAGATGGTGATTTAATCGTAGTTAAACATCTGCAAACAAAGCCAATGAGCGATTATTACGGTGATGAAGTTGTCGTTCTAACAGAAGATAATAGGCGTTTCATCAAACAAATTACTCGCTCTTCAGAGGGCATTGTACTCAAATCATGGAATGCGCTACCTATTAAAAATGCAAAGATAAAATGGGTTGGAGAAATAGTTGCGATATTACCGCGCAAATCCTATCGTCTACTTATGAAATAATCCCAATAAAGTTTTTGATTCTATTGCTTGCTTATGTTTATACATTTGCGTATAAGTAATTATGCAAACCACGCACAAACAATCGCCAAGAGGCGTTAGGGAGGAAAATTATGGATAAGCCAACTCTTATTAATTCCAATGAAATTTTATTAGTTTCCTACGATGATAATCAAAACATTGCAGAGTCTGGAACACTTGATG